>CAKQKT010000051.1 GCA_934249275.1 uncultured Sutterella sp.
GTTGAGGCCGTGCTGAACGTTGCGAACGACGTCAACCGGATTGGAGGCACGGTTGAACTTGGCGCCCTCGACCTTGTCGCCCATGTAGGCCCAGTCGAGCATCAGGTCGGTCGACTTGCAGGACCAGCACACGCCGTTGGCGGCAGCGGCCGTGCCCGGCTTGTGGGCCTTCTGAGTGTTGTTGTCGGGATAGTTGTCCTTGAGGATGTCCCAGGCCTTGTAGGACTTGCCGCCTTCGAGCGTCGTGTAGAGCCAGCCGTCCTTGGCTTCGAAGCGGCCGCCGAACGCACGGTCGACGATGAACTGGTCGATCGCCATGAACGTGTGGGCGCGCGGAAGGTCATGCTCCTTCGTGAAGCCGTGGCCGCCGAGAGCGCGGTCAAAGAACGGATCGGGCGCCGGACCGTTGGCAGCCTTCTTCGACTGGCGGGCCGGACGGTCGGAAGCCATGAAGGCCGTCTTGTACTGGTCCTGATGGCAGGCGCCGCACTGGGCCGGGTACATATTGACGGCGGGACGCTTCTTCATGTCCTTGAGGTGAGCTTCGGTGCCGGTATGGCACGTCGCGCAGGACAGATCCTTGTGGGCGGCGCCCGCATGATCCTTGGCGACGTTCGAGTGGCAGGCCGCGCACTGATTGTCGGCCGCCTGAGCCGGCGCACCCGCGAGAAGGCCGAGAAGCGCAAGCGCCGCAGCAACGGGAGTCAGTTGTTTATGCATGGTTGTATCTCCTGTGACAAGGCCGTCGCTCGGGGTTGGCGCGGTCCTTATCTTTTACAAAAGTTTAGGTTTGCTTAAACAATTCTTAAATCCCTCCATGGTGATGGTGGAGGGTAATTCCCAAGAACCACGAAAATAACTGCGGCAGAAGGGGCTCGCGCATATACCTCCAAAGAGGCATCTCCATGGTGACGTTCACCCACCCCAAAAACCACCCCCTTCGGCACCAAAAAGCCCGCTGGCGCAAACGTGCGCAGGCGGGCCTCAATCAAGGATTCGAGCGATCAGCCGGAAATCAACACTGTTCGATTTCCTCATCCTTGTGGCGCGGCCAGCAGAGGATGCCCTTGGTGCTCGGCATCACCTTCGGATCGAATTCCGGATTGGCGATGCCGCGCTTCTTCTGGCCGATGTAGTCGTCGAGCGCGATGAAGGCGAACTTGCCCAGGAGCAGGATGGCGACAAGGTTGACGATGGCCATGAGCGCCATGAAGAGGTCGGCGAGGTTCCAGACGAGGCCGAGCGAGGCGACGGAGCCGAGATAGACCATCATCACGACGAAGGCGCGGTAGATCCACAGCGCGGCCGAATGACGGCTGATGAAGTCCATGTTGATTTCGCCGTAGAAGTAGTTGCCGATGATGGAGCTGAAGGCGAAGAAGAGAACCGTGACGCTCATGAAGGCATTCGTCCATTCGCCGAGCTGGCCGGAGAGCGTCTGCTGGATGAGCGCAATGCCGGTCTTGCCGGAGTCGGCCCAGCCCGGGGTGAGCAGAACGAGCATGGCGGAGGCCGTGCACACGATCAGCGTGTCGAAGTAGACGCCGAGGGCCTGAACGAGACCCTGCTTGGCGGGATGGGTTGCGTCGGCCGTGGCGGCGGCGTTCGGAACCGCACCCATGCCGGCCTCGTTGGAGAAGAGGCCGCGCTTGATGCCGGTCATGAGAGCCATGCCGAAGCCGGCGCCGAGAACGGCGTCGAAGTCGAAGGCGCAGCGCAAGACGGTGGAGAGCACTTCGGGAAGAAGAGAGATGTTCATCACCGTGACGGAAAGCGCCACGAGGATGTAGGCGCCGGCCATGACCGGAACCATCACGCCGACCACCTTGGCGATGCGGTTGAGGCCGCCGAAGATCACGAGAGCCGTGACGGCGGCGATGGCGAAGCCGGTCGCCTGCGTGTCAAAGCCGAACGAAGCCTGCATGGAGAGGCTGATCGTATTGGCCTGAACGGAGTTGAAGATCAGGCCGTAGGTGACGGCGAGCAAAACGGCAAAGACGGACGCAAAGAACGAGGAGCCGAGCACGTTGCCGATGTAGTAGGCCGGGCCGCCCACGAAGCCGCCGCCCTTGCGCGGGGCCTTGTAGATCTGGGCGAGCGTGGATTCGACGAAGCCCGAGGCGGCGCCGATCGTGGCGATGACCCACATCCAGAAGACGGCGCCCGGGCCGCCCGTGGCAACCGCGATGGCAATGCCGGCGATGTTGCCGACGCCGACGCGGGAGGCGGTCGACACGCAGAAGGCCTGGAAGGTCGAAATATGGCCCTCGCGCGGCTTGGCGCCGGCGCCTTCCGTCATCAGGCGGAACATCTCGGGAAGGCAGCGGATCTGAACGAAGCGCGTGCGGATCGTGAACCACAAGCCGATGCCGATGAGCATCACGATGAGAACGTATGACCACAAATAATTGTTGATCACACCGACAATGTCATTGAGCCAATTCATGTAGAAATATCCTTCTCGGTCTTTTCATTTGTTCAGGTGTTTTTCGTCAACGGCCGAAATTCGAGCTCCTGCACGAGCATTGGACAGATCAACCGAAAATACGACGGACGGAGCGGGGGACAGGTCCGTGTTTTCTAAAAACGATTTTTTGATTGTAACAAACCGTTTGGCCTTGCGGCAAAAGAGCGCCGGTCTTTATCAACTTCATCAGCGGCCTCACAGCCGCTGGGACGCCTTACTGTTGCTTCACGAGACGGCGGCGTCCTCCATGGCGGCCGCAGGTGACGACGCGAACGTCGCCCTGGCTTTCGGCACGGGCCTTGCGAACAAGCTTCGGATCGCAGACAAGCGCACCCGCAACCTCGAGCCGGTCACCGTCATGAAGAACCGTCGTCCCGTCGATGCGGCGGCCGAAAACGGCAAGCCCGGCCCCCTGCGAAAGCTTTTCTCCCGAGAGCGCGAGCACCGCTTCCGCGGACGCCCCCTCCTCTGCCTCGACGGTCTTCGCCGTCACTCCGTTCTCATTCACAAACAACACTTCCACATGCATGTTTCAACCTTTACATAAACCGTGCGCAGCAGGGCCGTAAAGGCTAATGCAGCGCCAAAAAAACCTTACAATATTAGATTACAGTGCAATTTGCACGAACCGGACGCCTGCCGTACGACAGCAACTCAAAAAGAATCAAAAAAACAGAATATTAGAGACAAATCATGGCACTCATTCAGAACAAGCGCGCCCGCCACGACTACGCGATCGAAGAAAAGTTCGAGGCCGGCATCGTGCTTCAGGGCTGGGAAGTGAAGAGCGTTCGCGCCTCCCGCGCCCAGATCAATCTCGCGCATATCTACGTGCGCGACGGCGAGCTCTTTCTCTGCAACGCGCACATGACGCCCGCGGACCAGGCCTGCACCCACGTGACGCTCGAATCGAACCGCACGCGCAAGCTTCTCATGCACCGCCGCGAAATCATGAAGCTCATCGGCAAGACCGAACGCGCCGGCTACACGCTCGTGCCGCTCGACCTGCACTTCACGCGCGGCCGCGTCAAGGTGACCGTTGCGCTCGCTCGAGGCATGCGCGAATTCGAAAAGCGCGCCGACCAGAGCAAGAAGGACTGGAAGCGCGAGCAGGAACGCATCATGAAGAAGGATGCGCACGGCCGCCACGTCATCGAATAAGCCCCTGCAGACAGGCAGCGCGGCGCGGCGCGTGCTCGCGACATGCACGCGTCATGAACCAACACAACACCGGGATTTCCATCCATATGCCTACCCTTGATTCACCGACGCTTGATACGGTTTTCTTCGACTACGACCGGAAGCCTCTTTCCCGTCATCCGATGACCTGCCTTGCGATCTACGGCAAGGGCGGCATCGGCAAGTCCACCACCGCGGCGAACGTTGCGCTTGCGCTGGCGCAGGACGGCAGGCGCGTCATGCTGATCGGCTGCGATCCGAAGGCCGATTCGACGTCCCTGCTTCGCGGCGGCGCCAGGATCGAAACCGTGCTATCCCTTCTGCGCACCCGCCACAGATCCGAACTCAAGCTTGAGGAAATGGTGGTCGAGGGCAAGGGCGGCGTTCTCTGCGTCGAAGCGGGCGGCCCCCGCCCGGGCGTGGGCTGCGCCGGCCGCGGCATCATCGCCGCCTTCGAGGCCCTCAAGGCTCAGGACGCCTTCAACATCCTTCGTCCCGACGTCGTGATCTTCGACGTCCTGGGCGACGTCGTCTGCGGCGGCTTTGCCATGCCGATCCGCGACGGCTGGGCGAAGAACGTCTTCATCATCACCTCCGGCGAAAACATGGCGATCCATGCGGCCGCCAACATTGCCATGGCGGTCGAGACCTTCGCCGAACGCGGCTACGCACGTCTCGGCGGCATCATTCTCAATGCGCGCGACGTACCCCGCGAGAATGAAAAGGTCGAAGAGCTCGCCTCCGACCTCAAGACAGCCATTGTGGGCCGCCTGCCCCGCTCGGCCGAAGTTCAGGAAGCCGACGCACTCGGACTCACCGTCCTCGAGCATGCGCCGTCGTCCGCCATGGCCGACCGCTACCGCGAGCTTGCGCGCAGCCTCATCAAGGCCTGCGCCAGCTCCGCCTCAACCGCCGGCGGCTTCAAGTTCTGAGGAGAGCCATGTTCAAGCTCTTTGCCCATACGCCCGAAAACGTCATTCCGGCGCCGAGCGTCAAGCTCGCCGAGGCGCAGTGGCCTGTGCCCTTCAAGCAGAGCCTCGAATACTCGCCTCCCGCACGAGGTCCCTGGACCATCGTGCATGTCGGCATGCTCGTTCCCGAATGCCACGAGATCTTCGTCTGCGCGCAGGGCTGCCTGCGCGGCGTCGTGCTCTCGGCGGCCGAGCTCGGCCTCCAGCGCCGCTTCTCCACGATCACCGTGACCGAAGAGCACCTGCGCGACGGACAGCTTGAGGACACGATCATCGAGGGCGTCACCCACATCATCGAGCGGCTGCCGAAGCATCCGCCCGCCGTTCTCATCTACTCGAGCTGCCTGCACCACTTTGCAAGCGCCGACATCGGATGGTGCTACCGCAAGCTTTCCGAAGCGTTCCCGGACATCGTCTTCACCGACTGCTACATGACGCCGACGCTTCGCAAGAGCGAAATGCCGCCCGACAACAAGATGCGCCGCCAGCTCTATCACGGTCTCAAGCCCGCGGACGCGCCCAAGGGCGGCCTGCTCGTTGCAGGCTCTCTCGAGGCCTTCGGTCCCGAGAGCGACTTCGCGCGCGCGGCTCACGCAGCCGGCGTGCCGTTCTTCGAGCTTCCGGGCATGACGAAGTACGAGGAATACCGCCGCATGGCGCATGCGCGCTGGGTCGTCACGGTCAATCCGGCGGCCGCTCAGGCCGGCAAGTTCCTTGCCGAGCGGCACGGCATGCGGCACCTGCAGCTTCTTCTCGACTACAACGAACAGCGCATCGACGAGTCGCTCAGGACGCTTGCCGACCTGACGAACATTCCGCTCTGGGACACCACCGCCGAGAAATCGGCGGCCCGCACCGCGCTTGCTCAGGCGACCGCCGCGCTCGACGGCCGTCCCGTCGCGATCTGCCAGACGGCGACGACGCGTCCGGTGGCGCTTGCCCGCCGCCTTGTCGAATCCGGCATCCGCGTCACGGACCTTTACTGCGACAGCTTCCTGCCGGCGGACAAGACCGATTTTGAAATTCTCCGCAAGAAGGCGCCCGGCATCGTCGTGCATCCGACGATCGTGCCGGAGATGCGCTTTGCCGCTCCCGCCGCCAAGCGCGACGACATCGTCGCCATCGGCCAGAAAGCCGCCTTCTACACGGGGGCAACCCACATGCTCAACATGCTCGAAGGCGGCCCATGGTGGGGCCACGGCGGCGTAAGAAGCCTTGCGCTCGCCCTCGCGGCCGCCGCTCGCGAGCCCGTCGACGTCGACCGCATCATCAGCGTCAAGGGATATGGGTGCAACGGATGTTGCTAGACTACACGCAAAGCTCCATGTCGACCTATACGGCCGACTGCTCGGGCGTCGCAAGCGCCCTTTACGAACTCGGCGGCATGACCGTCATCCACGACGCCTCGGGCTGCAATTCGACCTACACCACGCACGACGAGCCCCGATGGAACACGATGCCGTCGGCCGTCTACATTTCGGCGCTCACCGAAATGGACGCCGTGCTCGGCAACGACGCCCGCATCGTCGACGACATCGTCGAGACGGCCCGCAAGCTGACGCCCGCCTTCGTCGCGATCGCCGGCACGCCCATTCCCATGATGACGGGCGTCGACCTCAAGGGCATTGCGCGCCTCGTTGAAAGCCGCACCCGCATTCCGTCCTTCGCCGTTCCGACCAACTCCATGCGCGCCTACAGCGTCGGCTGCGCACAGGCCTGGATCGAGCTCTCCCGCCGATTCGTCGCGCCGAACAACGTTCGCGCAGGCTCCTTCGGGATCAATCTTCTGGGCGTCACGCCCCTCGACTTCTCGACGGGCGGCATGCTCGAATCCCTGAGAGCGGCCGCCGCCAGGGCCGGCTACACGATCAACGCCTGCTGGGCGATGGGCGACAAGCTCGAAGTGCTGGCCAACACGGCCGCCGCCCGCGTCAACGTCGTCGTGAGCGCCTCGGGCCTCCCTCTCGCCCAGAGCTTCGAACGCGCCTTCGGCACGCCGTATGTCTGCGGCCTGCCCGTCGGCAGCCTTGCCTCGCGCTGGCACGCCGCCGTCGAATGGGCCGCCAAAAACCGCCGCAGCGTTTCGGCCGCCGACTTTCTCGGCGCCGACAGGGGCGGTTCGCGAACGGCCGTTCTCGGCGAACCGCTGGCGGCAGCCTGCACGGCTGCGGCCATCAACCTCGTTCACCCGGGAAGCTGCCGGGCGCTCTCTCCTCTGCCGTCGCTCGGCATCGATGCGCCGATCCTCGCCTCGAATCTTTCCGAGGACCTGCTTCGCGAAACGCTCAGGGGCACCGAAGTGCTCGCCGCCGACCCGCTCTTCGACATCATTGCCGAAGAAGCCGGAGTAACCCGCACCGTCGCCTTCCCGCATGAAGCCTGCTCCGGCCGCATGTACCGAAACGAAATCGTCAACATCCTTGAACGCGCCTCCCTCGACGCGCTCGTCAACACTTTAACGGACGAATCATGAAATTCAATCTCAAGCACTGCGCCGTTCTCCTCAGCGCATTTGCCATGGCCGCAACCTCTGCAGCCGCACGCACCGTCGTTGACGACAACGACACCAAGGTCGAGATTCCCGACCAGGTGAACCGCGTCGTCGTGACGAACATTCTTCCGCTCGCCTCCGCCGTGACGGTCTTCCTCAATGACGGCAAGACCGTGGTCGGCATGCACCCGGCTTCCTATTCCGCCGCCAAGACCGGCCTTCTCGGCAAGCTCTATCCCGACGTTCTCAAGGCCGACACCTCCTTCATGCAGGGCGCCAATCTCAACGTCGAAGCGCTGATGGCCCTCAAGCCCGACCTCGTCCTCGTCAACGCTCCCGACAAGCGCACGCTTGACGCCGTCCGCAATGCCGGCATTCCCGCCTTCGGCATCAGCCCGACCAAGTGGCACTACGATGTCATCGAAACGCACGCCCAGTGGATGAAGAGTCTCGCCGAGATCTGGCCCGATCAGAAGGGCAAGGGCGACTTGATTGACAGCCGCTCGAAGGCCATCGCAAAAATGGTTGCCGACCGCACCAAGGATCTCAAGCCCGAGGAGCGAAGCAAGGTGCTCTTCCTCTTCCGCTACGACAGCCGCCAGATCGTCACCTCCGGCAAGAACTTCTTCGGCCAGTACTGGTGCAACGCCGTCGGTGCGAAGAACGTCGCTGAAACCGTGACCGCCGACAACGCCAACGCGATCGTCTCGATGGAGCAGATCTACGCTTGGAATCCGGACGTCATCTTCATTACGAACTTCACGGCCGCCAAGCCGTCCGACCTTCTTGAAAACAAGATCGCCGGCCATGACTGGTCCGACATCAAGGCCGTCAAGGACAAGCGCGTCTACAAGCTTCCGCTCGGCATCTACCGCAGCTACACGCCGTCGGCCGACACGCCGCTCACGCTCCTCTGGATGGCCAAGCAGGTTTATCCCTCGCGCTTTGCCGACATCGACCTCACGAAGGAAGTGAAGGCCTGGTACAAGGACGTCTTCGGAGTGACGCTCACCGATGCCGACGTCGACATGATGTTCAACCCGGGTGAAGGCGCCTCGGCCAGCGCCACGGTCGCCACCCGCAGCAACGGCTGATAAATGTCCACCGCTCCCGTACGCGCGCGAAGCGCCCAGGCCGCCAAGGCGGCCGCCGGCCACTTTCGCCTCATCATCGCTTCTCTCGTCGCGGTTCTGCTCGTCACGGCCGTCGCCTCGCTCTGCATGGGCCGCTTCAGCCTCACGGGCGCGCAGGTTCTGGCCGTCCTGATGCCCGACGGCTGGATGTCCGTCGAAACAAACCGCATGATGGAGAACATCGTGCTCAACGTGAGGCTCCCGCGCGTCATCCTCGCCATCATTGCCGGTGCGGGGCTCGCCATGTCGGGCGCCGCCTTTCAGGCGCTTTTTGCGAATCCCCTCGCCGCGCCCGACACGCTCGGCGTCGCCACGGGCGCCTCGTTCGGCGCGGTTCTCGGCATTCTCTTCGGATGGAACGGCATGGGCATCCAGCTGATGAGCCTGGCAACGGGCCTCTCGGCGGTCTTCTTCGTGATCGTCATCAGCCGCGTGAGAAATGCAAGCTCGATTCTGATGATCATCCTCTCGGGCATGGTCGTTGGGGCACTCTTCTCGGCCCTTGTGTCGCTCGTCAAGTACGCAGCCGACCCGCAGGACGTGCTCCCGTCCATCACCTTCTGGATGATGGGCGCGCTTACGGGCGCCACGAAGGCGAGCGTTCTCGCCGGCACCCCCATGGTGCTTCTCGGCATGCTCATTCTGTGGCTCCTGAGATGGCGCCTCAACGTCACGACGCTTCCCGCAGACGAGGCAGCCAGCCTCGGCATTCCGGTGCGCCGGATCCGCGCGGGCGTCATCATCTCCGCCACCATGATCACGGCATCCGTCGTCTCGATGTGCGGCCTCATCGGCTGGGTAGGACTTCTCGTCCCGCATGCCGCACGCATGGTCTTCGGCGCCAACAACCGCTTCGTGCTGCCTGCCTCCATGGTGATGGGCGCTCTCTTCATGCTCGTGATCGACACGGTGGCGCGCACGGCGACCCAAAGCGAGATTCCGGTCTCCATTCTGACGGCCGTCGTGGGCGCGCCGTTCTTCATCTATCTCCTGCGCCGAACGGGCGGGATTTCGGGATAGCGCCATGTCTCTTGATGTCATCCACGGCGGCTACGCCTGGCCGGGCCGCGAGCCCGTGCTCTCAGGCGTCGACTTTTCCTTTGACGGCAAGGGCGTCATGAGCATTCTCGGGCCCAACGGCGCAGGGAAGACGACCCTTCTGCGATGCATGCTCGGCCTGCTGAAGTTTACGGAGGGCGAGGCGCGCCTTGACGGCCGTGCCGTCTCCGACTGGAAGCCGCGCGACTTCTGGCGCACGATCGGATACGTTCCTCAGGCCAAGCTTCCGGGCTTTGCCTCGATGTCGCTCGCCGACATGGTTGTGCTCGGCCGAAGCGCGCACATCGGCCCCTTCAGCCTGCCGTCCGATGCGGACTGGGCCGTCGTTGACCGCGTGATGACCGAAGTCGGCATCGAGCATCTGGCCAACCGCCTCTGCAGCGAAGTTTCGGGCGGCCAGTTCCAGCTTGCGCTCATCGCACGCGCCCTTGCGGCCGAACCCAAGATCCTCGTGCTGGACGAACCCGAGTCGAATCTCGACTTCCGCAACCAGATGGTCGTTCTCAACGTAATCGAGCGTCTGACCGAACAGGGACTCGGCGCCGTCATCAACACGCACTTCCCGGCTCACGCGCTCGAAATCTCCACGAAGACGCTGCTCGTGCCCAAGCACCGTCCGCCCATCTTCGGCAACACCCGCGACGTCATGACCGAGGATCAGCTCTCCGATGTCTTCGACGTGCGGGTGCGCATTCGCGAGCTCGACTTTCCCGAGCGCCGCTACACGTGCGTCGCAGCCGTCGAGCCGAAGTAGTCCTTCCGCCTAACATCCAATAAGAAAGGATCGCTCCACAGCCGTGGAACGATCCTTCTTTTATGCCTATCTTCCGTCGAAGTCCTGCTTTTGCCTCAGCGTTCGGAGGGCTGGATGGGCTCCACCGCATCGTCATCGGCCAGGAAGGGGATCTTCTTCTTTTCGGCAGAGGTCAGACCGGCCTCAAGCTCGCTCTGGAGGAGCTTCACCATCATGTAGCGGTTGAGGACTTCGCGCGCAAAGAGCAGGTAGCCGAGATAGAGCTCGGACTTGCGAAGCGAGATCTTCTCCTCGCCGATCTGAATCATGAAGTCGCGCTGAGCCTCTTCAATGAGTTCCAGTGCCTGCGAGCAGTTGGCCGGCACGAAGTTGTCGCGAATCATGATCATGCGCTTTGAGAGCGCCTCGATGTTGTCGCGCATGCGGCCCGTGAACGGCGAGTGGGAGTTGGCCACATAGTTCTGCGCAACACCGATCTGGTCGCGCAGCGCATGGCTGACTTCCTTCATGCTCGTGAAGGCGCGGTAGTAGAAGTTTCGGGCGTCTCGGTCGGAGCGAGAGCCGCCGCCCTCAAGCGCCATGTGGTAGTACTCGCCGCGACGCACCGTGATGAAGTCGAAGAGCTGGGCGGCATCGCCCTTGAGCTCGCGAAGCCTCTGATCGTCCTCCTTGAGGAAGGCCTGAAGGCCCTGAGCAAAGAGGGTGAGCGTGGCGTTGAGATTGTCGTTGACGCTTTCGGTCAGCAGGTCTCGAATGCTGGCCTTGTCGCCGCGGTCGATGCGTTCGTCTTCGCTTTCCTCATCCTTGTCCTTGACGAAGAAGTTCGTGCGAATGACGACGGCGAGCGCGAGAAGCATCATGATGACCTGAAGCGGTTCGCCCCAGCTGATGAACATCATGCAGATGATGCCGCAGGCGCTGAAGGCCGTAAAAGCGGTCATGAACCAGCCGGAAATCACGGTCAGCACGCCGGAGATTCTGTACACGGCGGACTCGCGGTCCCAGGCGCCGTCGGCAAGAGACGAACCCATGGCGACCATGAAGGTCACGTACGTCGTCGAAAGCGGAAGCTTGAGGCTCGTAGCCGAGGCGATGAGCGCTGCGGCCAGCACGAGATTCACGCTTGCGCGGATTTCGTCGAACGGAAGCTCGATCTCGCCCGGCGCAAGCCTCTTCTTTTCAAAGCGCGTGGCAAGGCTCTTGAGCACCGAAGCCGGAATGACCTGATGAGCAATGTTGTTGAAGCGAATGGCGGAGCGCACGGCGACGCGGGCGGGAAGCGAGGAGCCGAACTGCTCCTTGCCGCCTCGGGCTGACGAAGCCAGGCTGATGGACGTGCGGATGACGCGGCGGGCTCGCTTGGAAAACCACAGCGTGAGCACCATCACGATGCCCGAAGCGAGCAGGAAGTAGGTCGGCGTCCCGTTGTTGTGACGCAGGCCCTCCATCGTGAAGGTCGTCGGATCGGCGCCTTCGACGGCGGACCAGATCTCGTAGGAGGAAAGAGCGGCGAGCGGCACGCCGATGAAGTTCACAAGGTCGTTGCCGGCAAATGCAAAGGCAAGCGAGAACGTGCCGGCAAGAATGATGATCGGGAAGATGTTGAAGCGGAACGCCAGAATGAGGGCTTGGAAGAAGACCGTCATGGCGGCGAAGCAGCCGATCAGCAGCTCGGTGGTGTTGGCGTCAATCCAGGCAACCCATTCGGGCTGCATGAAGGAGGCACCCTTGACACCCTTGATCACGAGGAAGTAGAAGACGGCCGTGAGCGAAACGCCGCCGTAGATGCCGCCGAACCACCTGTAATAGCGTTCGTAGTTGAAGGTGAAGATCAGGCGCAGCAGATACTGCACCAGAAGGCCCGCGAAGAAGGCGACCACAACGGACACAAGAATCGCCATGATCATGGCGAGCGCCTTGGCGGAATTGAGATAGAGCCCCAGATCCGTAATGGGAGCGCCGCTCGACCAGACCTTGTAGCATGCAAGCGCGGTGGCGCCGCCGAGAAGCTCGAAGACGATCGAGACGGTCGTGGAGGTGGGAAGCCCCAGAGAATTGAATGTATTGAGGAGCAGAACGTCGCAGACCATGACGGCCGTGAAGACGATGATCACTTCCTTGAATGTGAAGTGCTCCGGAACAAGGACGCCCGTGCGGGCGACCTCCATCATGCCTGAAGAGAATGTGGCGCCCAGCAGGACACCCATGCTGGCCACGGCCATGATCACCCAAAAGGGTGCTGTGCGGGAACCGACGGCGGAATTGAGAAAATTGACGGCGTCGTTGGACACGCCGACAAAAAGGTCAATAACGGCCAGCGCGCCCAAGAGCGCCAGCGCTACAAGTATGAATGTATCCATTCGAGTTGTATTTGCCCGAACCGCCTAGCCGACTATGACGCTCCGAGGATAAAAGCCGCAGGGCGTGACAGTTCCTGACAATTTGCAATCAGTATTAAACGGGTCAATTGTATCGAACCTCAAGGCATATTGGGGAGATCGCTTACACGGTAAACCTCCCAATTTTCGCATCGGGAGGCTTCTTGACAAGCCTATATTCCGCCGCTGTTGAGATCTTGAAGCTCAAGCCCGGAGAATACTTCTGCCTCTCAGTTGTTTTTTCACAACAAAGCGGTTATCTGCCGCATCATGCGCGGCTATTCCAAATGCGCGGGATTCCCGTGCGAGCTCTCCTCGTTTTTCGGACGCATGTACCAGAGGAAGGCTGCGAGCGGCAGGAGAATGAAGCCGCCGAGGAAGATCACGGACTTGAGCGGCAGATACATGGCCATGCCGCCGCCCACGAGCGGGCCGATCACGCTGCCGACCTGCTGCGCCGAATACGAGAGGCCGAAGATGCGGCCGCGGTCTTCGGGCGGCGTGCTCATCGTGAGCACCGCATTGATGGCGGGGAAGATGCCGGCGAAGGTCAGACCGCCGATGAAGCGCCAGATGCCGAACGGAAGAAGCGTATCGGGAATGGCCTGAATCATGCCGAAGAACGCGGTGCCGATAAGCGCCGTATAGAGAACGGGGCGATATCCCCACTTCTGGCCGAGAATGCCCCATATGGGAGAAGCAATGACGCCCGAAATGCCGACCGCCGAGAAAACGATGCCGGTCACGAAGACGATGCGGTCCATGCTGCCCTGAAGCTCGCCGATGTACATCGGCATGATGGGCTGCTGCAGAAGAATCGTCAGCTGGACGACGCCGGCGCAAAGCAGCATGCGCTGCACGACCGGAATCTTGAGAAGGTTCGTCTTTTCGCGCTTGACGCCCTCGGTCTTCTGCTCCTTCTTGGGCGGCTCATGAATATAGAAGAATATGAGCAGCACGATGACGGCGAGTGCGCCGCCGCCGATGAAGAACGTCATTCGCATCGAGAATAGCTCGGCGAGCGCGCCGCCGAAAAAGGGCCCTAGCACACCGCCCGCCGTCATTCCGCCCTGCATGACGCCCATGGCGAGGCCCACGCGTTCGCGCGGAACCGAACCCGCCAGAATGGCGAGGCAGGCAGGCCAGAGCCCCGAGGCAAAGCCCTGGAAGCAGCGCATGGCAAGAAGCTACCACTCGTTCTGAACAAGGCCGCCGATCGTATAGGAAATGGCAAGAAGAACTGCGGCTCGCAGCGCCATGAGCTTGCGCGAGCGCTTGTCGGCGATGGCGCCCCAGATCGGAGCCATGACGCCGGAAATCAGAAAGGAAACGGAGAAAATGGGCTCTTCCGACTTTTTGGGGTAACCAGGCGCATTGGTCGATGTCAGAACTGGCTCTTGAGAAGGAAACGG
>CAKQKT010000052.1 GCA_934249275.1 uncultured Sutterella sp.
TTCGTTGTACGGGTCAAGCTTGAGAGCGTCGTCACGAGCAAAGATGGATTCAGTGCCGGAAATGCCCACGCCGGCTTCGTTGTAGCCGACGGCGCCATGGAGCTGCGTCTTCCAGTTGGGAACCGTGGTGTAGCGCATGCTGTCCTTCGGCAGCGGATATTCGAAGTTCGTCGCGCCGTCATGATCTTTGGTGCGATACATGCCGGTCTGGTTGTGCTTGGCCGGATGGATTACGAAGTGCTGTGCCTTGAGCGCATTGCTGTCGGCCGCGCGGGCGACAAGGAAGGATCCGTCGGCGGTTGCGCCTTCACCCACGACAACGGTGGTGCAGGCAAGCGCGGAAGCGGAAAGCGCGGTCGTGACGGCGAGCGTCAGAGCAAGCTTGCGAAAGAACATGGTTGGTCTCCTCGTGTTTTGTAAAGTCCCTCCCCGTTGGTCAAAAGGGATGGGCGGGACTTCAGCGAATCGTCCGCCTCGAGCGCACCGATGCTTCGACAAGCCTCCTTCGCGACGTCCGGCGGTTCGGAATATGCGGAAGAGCTGTGCGCCCGGTCTCATGCTTGTAGAGGAGTCAGGCGTCTGCGAAGAATCGGCAGCGGCGGGACGCGGAAGGTTCATCGAACCGTCGGTCTGTCTGTCTAGGCAGAACATCTTAGATGAGCTGACATGCCGAGAGCAATCATTATCAGGGTAAACAATATCGCCACCTAGCACTAACCCGAATCCCTGACGCAAGCCTGCCGGCGGCCTCTATCAGGCCGATAGCAATAATTGACAAATCGACGCCCGCACTGCGGAGTTTGGCGGACTAAAATGATGTAACTGCTCCGAAAGCCCTCCCCCGGCGTCTTTCCGGCAGTTTCGTTTTTCAGACCACAAGAACAGGAGACCTTATGTCCAAGCACATGCGGCAGGCGGTTCGCGTCGCCATTGACGAGAACAACCCCGCCATTGTCCGCGACGAGGATCTTTGCGTGGAATGCCGCCTTTGCGCAGGCATCTGCAATGAATATGTCGGCGTCAACAGCGCCTACGATCTTGCCAAGACGGGCGACCGCTCCATCTGCATTCACTGCGGCCAGTGCATTCCCGTCTGCCCGACCAACTCCCTTCAGATCAAGTCCTCCCGCGCGGACGTCGAGAAGGCCGTGGCAGATCCCGACAAGATCGTGATCTTCTCCACGAGCCCGGCCGTCCGCGTTGCCCTGGGCGACGCCTTTGCCATGCCCGACGGCGCCTTTGTCGAAGGCAAGATGATCGAGCTTCTGCGCCGCCTTGGCGGGGACTACGTTCTCGACACGAACTTCGCCGCCGACCTCACGATCTGCGAGGAGGCCGCCGAGCTCGTCGAGCGCATCACCAAGGCCACGGCCCCGCTGCCGCAGTTCACGAGCTGCTGCCCGGCCTGGGTCCGCTACTGCGAAACGTTCCACCCCGAGATGATTCCGCACATCTCCTCCGCGAAGAGCCCCATCGGCATGCAGGGTCCGACCGTCAAGACCTACTTCGCGAAGAAGATGAACATCGATCCGAAGAAGATCGTGCACGTGGCCGTCACGCCCTGCACCGCCAAGAAGGCCGAAATTCTGCGTGAAGAGATGAATGCCGCCGGCCGTCTTCTGGGCGACCCGGCCATGCGCGACACCGACCTCGTGCTGACGACCGTCGAGCTCGCCGACTGGGCCAAGTCCAAGCGCATCAGCTTCGCCGATCTTCCCGACAGCCAGTACGACCGCCTGATGGGCGAAGGCTCGGGCGCCGGCGCCATCTTCGGCAATTCCGGCGGCGTCATGGAGGCTGCGCTTCGCACCGCCTACCGCCATCTCACCGGCGAACAGGCGCCGGCCGAGCTCTATCACCTCACCCCCGTGCGCGGCATGCAGGACGTCAAGGAGGCGACCGTCACGATCGCCGGCAACGACATCAACGTTGCCGTCATCTACGGCACCGCCAATGCTGGCGAGTTCATCCGCCGCCTCAACGCCGGCGAAACGGACAAGCTCTACCACTTCGTCGAAGTGATGTCCTGCCCGGGCGGCTGCATCTCCGGCGGCGGCCAGCCGTCCGCCTTCGGCAACAAGGCCGACGTGCTTCGCGAAGCCCGCATTGCGAGCCTCTACAAGCGCGACGAGGAGATGGCCTGCCGCACGAGCGACGAAAACCCCGAAATCAAGGCCCTTTACCGTGACTTCTACGGCGAACCGCTCAGCGAGCTCGCCGAAGAAATGCTTCACACCCATTACACCGACCGCAAGTCGGATTTAGGAGAAAAGAAAATGTCTTACCGTTGCAAGGTTTGCGGCTACATCTACGAAGGCGACGAACTGCCTGCCGACTACATCTGCCCGCTCTGCCACAAGGGCGTCGAAGTCTTTGAAAAGATTGAAGAAAAGCCCGCCGCCACCGGCGCCAAGACGCTCGCCGGCACCAAGACCGAAAAGAACCTCCAGGCTGCGTTCGCCGGTGAAAGCCAGGCCCGCAACAAGTACACGTACTTCGCCGAAGTCGCCAAGCGCGAAGGCTACGAACAGCTCGCCGAAATCTTCCTGACGACGGCCCGCAACGAACAAGAACACGCCCGCCTGTGGTTCTCCGCTCTCGGCGGCATCCAGTCCACGGCCGCCAACCTCAAGGCCGCCGCTGAAGGCGAAAACTACGAATGGACCGACATGTACGTCCAGTTCGCCAAGGAAGCCGAAGAAGAAGGCTTCCCGGAACTCGCCGCCAAGTTCCGCGCCGTCGGCGCCATCGAAAAGGCTCATGAAGAGCGCTACCTCAAGCTCCTCAAGAACGTCGAAATGCAGCAGGTCTTCGAAAAGGCCGGCGAATGCATGTGGGAATGCCGCATCTGCGGTCATCTCGTCGTCGGCAAGAAGGCTCCGGAAGTCTGCCCGGTCTGCGGCTACAGCCAGGCCTACTTTGAAGTCCGCGCCACGAACTACTGATCAGCTTGAATGATGCGCCCTGCGGCGCATCTCCATAAGCTCGAAGAGCCTCGGATTCCAAGAATCCGGGGCTCTTTGTTCATATGAAAGTGTGTTCCGCTAAACCCATTCACTCATTTAGAAAACTTCTCGGCGAAGTGAGTCTTCATGGCCTCCCAATCGGCGAACAGCACGTAGAACACCCTGCCGTACTGCCTGCTCTCCACGATTCGTCCGTGGTCCAGCACGACGATGAAGGAGCCGTCGGCCTTCTGCAGATGATAGTGGATGTAGTCGTTATCGCTTCCGGCGTCGATCTGCTCCCAAATGCCGGTCTCGGTGCTCTGCCGCTCGTCTTCACGAATCAGATTGCGGAAGCTCTTCTTCGTATACGCAAAGAGCTCGTCGAGGGTTTCACACCCGACCATGCGCAGGAACTCCTGATTCGCATAGAAGAGTTCGTCATCCACCTTGTCGGCACGGTAGATGATGAAGGCGCCGGGAAGATTCTCGGAGATGTCCTTGAGCGCGAATCCAAGACGCTTGCGAATACCGACATCGCTTTCCTTGCTGTAGGCGGAACACCCGTTCTTGCCGTGCATCTTCATTTGATAGAGCGCCACGTCGGCACAGTGCTGAAGCCCGGCAAAGTCACCGGCATCAACGGGATATTCGGCATACCCGACGGAAATCGAAAAATGATGCTCCACGCCCCTCCAGGTAAAGCTCTTTGGAGCTTTCGCAAATTGCTCCAGCCGGTCTTTGGCTTCGGCAGCGGTGCAGTTCGGCAGAATGATGCTGAACTCGTCGCCGCCGGTTCTGCCCAACAATGCGCCGGTCGGGAAAAAGGCCTTCAGGCTTTCCGCAAGGCTCTTCAAAACCACGTCTCCCCAGGCATGACCGTAGAGGTCGTTGATGATCTTGAAGTCATCGACGTCAAGCAGGACGCCCACCAAAGGCTTGCTCGGATTCTCAGCGATCAGCTTTTTCACCCGGTCGATAAAGCCGTAGCGGTTGTAGAGGCCGGTCAGATCGTCCACATGCGCGAGCTTCTTGAATCTTTCCTTGTGCTCCCGATTATCCAGCAATGCCCAAGTGAGCCAGGTCAGAAGTAGCACGATCAGCGTCCATAGCCCTGCAATACCGGCGACGAACCCCGGATTTCCCCATCCGCTCCCGGGCATCACCTCGAATTTCCAGGTTTCCTCACCCAGAATGAAGCTGTAGGAAGCGGGATCGATCAGCTTGCCGCCCGTCTGCCACACAACCTTGAATTCCGTGTCCCAAGGCGTATCCGTCTTGGAAAGGCGATATTCATATCCAACCTGCGAAAGCGTGTTGAATGAATTCGCAAATATCTCCGGCACGCGCATGATGGCGATCGTGAAGCCCCAGAAATACGGTTTCCCGTTCTCGTCCTTCAAATAGAGCGGATTGCGAATGGCAATTCCCTTGCCTCCCTGATTGAGGTTGAAGGGGCCCTGAACAGTCAAAATATGATTGTCTCTTGCATAGCGGGAGATCCTTCCGCGAAACGGATCGCCCATCAGATCAACAAGCCCCGCCTCGTTGCCTTTGAGCGGATGGATCTGCGTGACGACGCCGTTGGGCGCGAGCTGCAGGCTCGACACCGCATCCGTCATGAGATTTTCGGCAATCTCGTCAAACTGGGGAAACTTGCCGTCCCGGCTGATCAAAACCTGCTGCAGGGCATTCGTCCTTTGAACGCCGTGAAGAAGCTGATTTCTCATGCGCTCGGCATAGGCCGAAGCATTCAGTCGCGCCAGCAGATGTTGTTCATTCCTTTCGTCCCGGTCCACCAGGAAGGAAACCAACCCGACGAAACACATTCCCAGCACAAAAACAATCAGAGGCACAAGTGTTTTTTTCTTCAACGGTCTCACGAAGCGAAGTCCCAGGGAAAACAAGAGTATTCGATAGTATAGATATCACAGCCTGTGTCTGAAGGAATATCACTCCCAGCAAGCACAGCCTCTCAGCCGTCCAATCCGGCCCCCATGTGAACTCAATCTTTCACCCTGCCGAAATTTAGCAAGCTATTTTTTAATTTTCCCTCCAATTGAGACGTAATGCAAGTCATTATCTTTCTCACCGCAACATCTTTTTCACTGCAACTGCAGGCATTGATTCCGACTCGCTTTCGCATGCGTCAAATGCTGACGCACCGTGCAAGATAATGATGCTGAGGCAATGACGGCGATGAGCCTCGCCCGTCATGCCGGCCGAACAACCTGCGCTCCCGAACCATCAGAAACCGCATCCACTCAGTCTACAAAGGAGAACGGCGCCTCAACCCGGCTCTTGCAAAAGGCCCGGGAGACAGGCGCCCGCATCATATGAAAGCCTCACGCCTTGCAACCGTTCTTGAAACGCTTCTGGACCAGTCCTGGGCCGCCTTCATCTGGGGCGCGCCCGGCATCGGCAAAAGCTCGATCGTGAGCCAGGTGGCCGAAAGCCGCGGGATGCCGCTCATCGACCTTCGCGCCTCGCTTCTCGATCCCACAGACCTTCGAGGGATTCCGATGATCAAGGACGGGACCGCGGTCTGGTGTCCGCCCGCCTTTCTCCCGAAGAAGTCCGACAAGCCCGGGATTTTGTTCCTCGACGAAATCAATGCTGCGCCGCCTCTCGTGCAGGCCGCGCTCTATCAGCTGATTTTGGACCACAGGATCGGCGAGTACGAGCTGCCCGAAGGCTGGCACATCATCGCTGCGGGCAACAGACGCGAAGACAAGGCCGTGACCTTCAGGCTTTCAAGCGCGCTCGCCAACCGCTTCATTCACCTTGATCTTGAGGTCGATCGCGGCGACTGGCACGCCTGGGCCGTGAAGCGCGGCATTGCGCCCGAAGTCATCGCGTTCATCAAGTACCGCCCGAATCTTCTGCAGGCCTCGTCCGACGGCGAGGAAGCCTTTGCAACGCCTCGCAGCTGGGAGATGGTGAGCGACGTCGTGAAGCAGTTCGGGGGTGCCGAACAGGCGCGCGACGTCATCCCAGGCATCGTCGGGACGGGGCCCGCCGTCGAATTCCTGAATTTCGCCAAGAAGTCGGTGCTCAGAAAAGAGATCGACGCCATCATCGCCGATCCAGATCATGCGCCGATTCCCGCGGAACTTGACCGCCTGTGGGTGCTCGTGTCGTTCCTTGTTGCGCAGGTTGAAAGCCAGGACGTGCTGCAGGCCGTCGTTGCGCTTCTGCCTCGCCTGCCCGTTGAGTTTGCGATTGTGCTCCTGAGCGACACGATCCGCCGCGTGCCGGCGATCGTTCGCGAGAAGCGCGTGAGCGATTTCGTCAAGACCCACCAGGTGGTGCTGATTTGAGGATAAAAGCATGGCTCTCGACACCCGGACGCGGATAACCCGCGCACGCATCAGGCTCTGCCTGCAAAAGCCGTACCTGTCGTCCGCCCTGATGCGCTTTCCGCTTATTCAGGCCGACGACGCCGTTCCGACGCTTTCGACGGACGGCTATCACATCTATTGGAATGAGGACTTCGTGAGCAGACTCACGGACGCCGAGATTCGCGGCGTTCTCGTGCACGAGCTCATGCATGTGCTCACGCAAAGCGTGAAGCGCCGGCAGGACCGCGATCCAACGGTCTGGAACATGGCGACCGACTACGCGATCAATCTCGTGCTCGTCGACTTCGGCTTCAGCATTCCCGCGGGCGGCCTCATCAACTTCGATTATGCGGGATTGAGCGCCGAGGAGATCTACGACCGGCTCATGAAAAAGCTTGAGCCCAATCCGGATTGGGAAACTGCCGGCAAGAGAAGCAGCCGGGCGTCCGGCACCAAGGCAGACAATCCTGCGGGCACCGTGCCCGATCCAGGCACGGACCTGCTCGATCCGGACAGCATCGAAGTCCGCCGCACGGCCGCGCTCCAAGGCATCGGCATGCCCGACGCCGAGCAGATTGAAGAGGCGGCCGTCGGAGAATTGCGCGAGCTCATGCAGGGTCTCAAGGCCGCGAACGGCGTCCCCGAGAGCATCAAGGATATTTTGGAAGCCTCAACGGAGCCCATCATCGACTGGAGAACGCTGCTGGCCGACTGGATGTACGACCGAATCCGGGACGACTGGAGCGCCTGGCCGCCCTCGAAAAAGCACATCGCCCGCGGCTTTTTCCTGCCGAGCGTAGGCGCTCCGGCGCCCATTCGGCTCGTGATGCTCATCGACACCTCGTCCTCGGTCTCGGACGAATTCCTTCAGCAGATCTTCGGCGAGATCCGAGAGTTTCGCGAGACCTTCCCGTCCGCCTTCGTGATCGTGCAGGCCGACGATTGCATTCGGCGCATTGACGAGTACGAAGCGTACGACGACTTCAACTTCTCGAGGGTGGAGGTCGAGGGACGCGGCGGAACGAGCTTTACGCCCGCTTATGAGTGGATTGAAGATCGCTTTGACATGGAGCCCGTCGCCGTCATCCATGCAACCGACGGCTTCGGCGACTTTCCGAAGGAATGTCGGCATCCCGTCGTCTTTTTGATTCCGGAAGAGGCCGAAAAATACGATCGCAGGCTGCCGCAGTTCCCGAAATGGGGACAAAAAATCGTGCTTTGACGAGGCATTCGATCGAGGCCGTTCGGTCCGGCTTCGCATGCGCTAGACTTTTTGTCCGGCGGCCCGGTCTTCTCCGATGAGGCCGCCGTCAATCATTCACTGAGTTTCGACATGCTTGTACCGCCGCTCTCCTCCGAAAGCCGGATCCGCAACGATGCGCCGATCCCGGCCAGGCTCATGCAGATTTCCGCCATTCTGCAGAAGTCGCTGCCGCCCGCCGATCACGCGTTTGCACTTCGCGCGGCGCTCGAAGCCCATGCCATGGGCGCGGACGAAGCCGCGATTGCGGCAACGGCAGCCGCCTGCGGACTTGACCGGGCGGGCGACGACATTGAGCCGCTCCTTACGCTTGACGAGCTCGCCGCCGCATCCCGCATCTCGATCGGGCTCATCGACGTGAGAGCCGCCGGCATTCCTTCGGAAGCCGTGGCCGACGGGCTTCTGGCGATTGCCCGCGTTCGCATTCGCGAGCTGCTTGAAAATGCTCGAATCAACGGCGGTCCGGACGACGCCGCACTTGAAGCGCCCGACGAATACGTGGAGCCTTTTCATCAGCTGCTTCTCGCCGCCGGACAAAGGCCCGGCGCGGAAGAGCTAAGAGATTCACTTCGCACCTGGATCGCCATGCTCGAGATCGAGCCCGAGTGGATGCAGAACGAGCGGCCGGCCTACTGGGTGATCGGGCGGCCGGGCGACCGGACTCTGGAAATGCTCGCCGACATCTTCCGACGCCTGGGCTTTTCCTTCGGCAAGATGCCCGACGAAAAGGGACCCGCAGGCCTCAAGCCCGTGCAGGGGCATCATGTGCTCACCGTGAGTGCGCCGATCTCCAAGGCCGCCTTTCTCGGGCGCCTCATGACAAGCATTGCGGCGCATTATCCCGACATTTTTGTCCGGCAGATGGATCGCAGCCGGGAAGGACGGCAGCTCATTTGGGAGCGCACAAGAAGCGACATCTGCGAAAAGGGCTTTGCCTTCAAGCGCATCGAGATCTTCTCCAATCAAGACGTCGATCCGCTTCCGGCGGTGCTCGATGCGTTCGGCATCAATCCGGCGGCTTGACAAGGCTTCATAAGAAAAAAGGCGGCAGTCCGAAGGCGCCGCCTTTTTCCATTTTGATGACCGGACGAAGCGTCTGCGTCCTCATGCCTTGCCGGCAGGCTTTTCCTCAGTGGAAATCTCACGGGACGGTTCGGACGGCGCTTCGTCGGCTGCTTGAGCCTGCGAAGCGTTCTGCCTGGCCATCTCGCGAGCGCCCCAGACGTCAAGCCCCTCCTTCACCGAAGCCCAGAGCCCCTCAAGGCGGGCGAGCCAGCCGTCGATGCGGCCGGCAAGCGCCTTGAGAAAGGCCTTCAGGTCTTCAGGCGAAATGATGAGGATGAGGGCAAACGCCACCGCCGCGAGCACGATGCCGTAGAAGAAGAGCGCGGCCACGGCGACAAGCGCGGAGACGGCCAGCACCGTGACGAGCACGGCGAGGAGAATCTTCAGAATCTTGGTCGCAATGGAATCGTTCTTCATAGGCATGTGTGGCATACGGTGGATGATGCCTTCATTTTAGAGGACGCGGCGGTGCTGCTGCAGGTGAAGGACGAGAAGCGCCATGAAGGCCGCACCCGCCCAAAGATGCAGGCCCGCCTGCTTCACGCCGAGCGCGCCGACGGAGAGCGCCAGAGCGCCCAGCATCGTGCGGTTCTGCAGCATGCGGGCGGCACGCTTCGGGCTGCGCTTCGCTGTGGCGGGCATGAGCACGCGGGCGGCGCTCCCGAAGGCGGCGACGCCGGCAGCTTCAACCTTGCCGGCCGCACGGGCGACGCACCCGCAGGGCTTCGCCGAAGAAGCCTCAGCCTCCTCGGACCCGGCGCATTCCTCTTCGCCGGAGCCGAAGAAGAAGGCGGCACAGCCTTCGACGGTTGCGAGGAGATCCTCGGCCGTCGTTTCGTCCTCGTTCCAGGTGATGAGGAGCGACCCCACGCGCGGATTGACCGTTGCGCCGGTCACGCCCGGAATGGTTTCGAGCATCCCGCAAACCTCTTTGCAGGACTCGGCGTCGAGCCTGTAGAGCATGGGATGACGAAGACGGGCGCGGCCCGGAAGCAGGCTTCTCACGCAGTCGCGAATATCAGCCATAGTTTTCTCCTTATGCAACGCCAGCGGCTTCGAGCGCGGTGACGGCGACGCGCGGTGCGCCGGCTGTCGGCGCATCATTGCCGCGAATCACGCCGCCGAGACGGTTGAACATGTCGGCCACGTCCTTCTGAAGCTCGGCCGCATAACGGGTTTCGCCGTCGTAGTGGCCGAGTTCGGGGCGCATGGCGTTGAGGCAGACGCCGATCGTCGTGGCGTTGTGCAGGAGCGCCGAGACCGCCGGCATCAGAATGCCGGTGAGGCCGCCCGCAAGGAACGCCGAATTGAGACCGACGGAGATGCAGACGTTCTGGCGAATGCGCCTCATCGTGGCTTCGCCCATGTCGAGCGCAACGAGCAGGTACTTGAGCGACGGCGCCATGATGACGTCCGCCACTTCCTGCGCAATGTCCGTGCCGTCGCGCATCGTCACGCCGACGTCCGCGGCGCTCAGCGCCGGGCTGTCGTTGATGCCGTCGCCGATCATCAGCACCCTGGCGCCGGCGTCCTTGAGACGCTGGACCTCCTCGGCCTTGTCGGACGGAAGCACCTGCGCGCGGTAGGCATCGATGCCGAGACGCGCGGCCACGGCCGCAGCCGTGCGATCGTCGTCGCCCGTGAGCATGACGACCTTCTTGCCGCGGGCATGAAGCGCGTCGATGACTTCGGCGGCCTCCTCTCGGATCGGGTCCTCGATGCCGAGCACGCCGATGAGGCGGCCCGAAAGCGCAACGTAGAGCACGGTCTTGCCTTCGGCGGCAAGACGCTCGACATGCGGAACGGCTTCGCTGCAGCTGACGCCCTCGTCGTCCTCAATGAAGTGGCGGGAGCCCAGAAGCACGGTTTCGCCGTTGACCGCAGAGCAGATGCCGTGGGCCACGACGTACTTGACCTCGGCGTCGTGCTGCTCGTCGTGGTGATGAAGCCCCCTCTCCTCGGCCGCACGCACGATGGCGCGGGAAACCGGATGCGGGAAGTGTTCCTCAAGACAGGCGGAAAGCGTGAGAAGCTCGTCCTCGGACATGTCTTCGCGAAGGGAGACAACGTCGGAGAGGCACGGCGTCGCGTTGGTGAGCGTGCCCGTCTTGTCGAAGACGACGGTGTCGACTTCGGCCAGGGCTTCGAGATAGCGGCCGCCCTTGACGACCACGCCGCGGGCCGTGCCTTCCTTCATGGAGGAAAGGATCGCGAGCGGGGTCGCGAGGCGCAGGGCGCAGCTGTAGTCGACGAGAAGCACGGAGGCCGTGCGGGTCAAATCGCGCGTCACGAACCAAACGATGGCGGCAAGCGCAAAGTTGAAGGGCACGATCGCATCGGCGAACTTGAGCGCCTTGCTCTCGATGCCGGCCTTCACCTTCTCGCTTTCCTCAACGAAGCTGATGATCTGCGAGAGGCGCGTGCCGTCGCCGATGCCCGTCGGACGAATGCCGATCTCGCCGCTTTCGACGACGGTGCCTGCAAAGACCGAGCCGCCCGCCGTGCGATGCACGGCCAGGGGCTCGCCCGTCATGGCGGTCTGATTGACGGCGGCTTCGCCGTCGGCAACGACGCCGTCAACGGGGATCACGCTGCCGGAGCGCACGACGATGACGTCCTCGGGCGTCACATCGGTCAAGGGCTTCTGGCGAAGCTCTTCGCCTTCGCGAACCCAGACGACGTCGCACTTGACCGAGAGCTGTTCGGCAAGCGACGCCATCGACTTCTTGCGCGCATAGTTCTCGAGCATTTCGCCCATGCCGAGAAGGAGGACGAGAAGGCCTGCGGTCTTGAAGTCGCGGCGAAGGAGCGAGACGATCAGCGCGGAGGCGTCAAGTACGGCAACGTTGAGATGCCCCTTGAAGAGCTCGGAAAAGCCCTCGCGAATGATCGGCACGGCGCCGAGGAACGCGTTCGCCGCATTGGCGATGAAGGGCAGAACCGGACGCAGGAAGACATAGCGCGCGAGCGGACCGAAGTCGAGCTCGGCGTCGTCCGCCTTGTAGTTGTTCGCCTGCAGCGCGCCGTCGGCAGCGGCCGCCTTCGGAGCGGCCAGCGCGGGCGCGACGCGCGAAATCAGGCCGTTCATGCTTTCCCCGGCAAAGCCCAGAAAGCGCATGACCGGATAGAGCACGTCCGAGAGGATCGGCATGTTGGCCGCACCGGAATGCACGGCCTTCGAGACGCCGCGCACCAGACGGTTTTCGGAAAGCACCTCGATCGCCTGCGCGGCGCGCGTGGGCACGACGCGGCGAACGACCTCGTCGGGCGAGAGCACGACGGGTCGGCGGGGTGCGGAAACAAACGCCGCGCGTTCGGCGCGGCGGATCGGCGGATTGACGGCAAGTCCGGCGAGATATTCGGCCAGCGAGGTCCTGGCTTCGGCCGTGTCGTAGGTCACGATCACGGAGCCCGTTCTCGGGTTGGCGGAGACGCCCGTAATGCCGGCAATGCCGGAGATCTGTTCGGCAATGAGCGCAGCGGAGGCGTGCGAAAGCGCTTCCTTCGTACGCCAGCGCTGGCGGTTGCCGACTTCATGTACAAGATGAAAAAGCATAGGCTTGTGCCTATTCAATCAAGCCGGCGGGAACGGATCAGGCGGCAGCTTCGGCCGTCTTTTCTTCGAGCTTGGCGGCAGCGGCCTCTTCGGCGCGGGCCTTCTTTTCCTGGGACTTCACCTGGGCTTCGGCGACGGCGTCGGCGATGTCTTCCTTGGCGCTTTCAACGGCAGAAAGAGCCTTTTCCTTGATGTCGATGCCGGCGGAAAGGAGATCCGTGGCGAGGGGCTTGACGTCGAGCTTGCCGCGGGTCACGGCAACGGCGCCGAGAGCGCCGAGAACAACACCGCCGAGGAAAAAGAGACCGTACTTCGTCGTTTCATTCATTTTTGTTTTCTCCGCACGCCTTCATGGGAAATTGAAACGGCCTCCGGCGTGCAGGCCGGCCGTCAAATCGTGTGCGTGTGCAGGCAGGATCATCCGGAATCGAAATGCGCCGCACGACCCTGCGCATTGTATATGCGAACGGTTCTCATTGCCATTGCAAGGATTCATTTTTTTATTGATTCATCGCCTTAAATCAACAAAAAACTCTTCTCTTGCAATTGCTTCGTTCACGAGGCCATTATCGCCGCCTTTTAAAGGTCCGAGCTTCATCTAGGTAAAAAAAAGCACGAAAGGCCGTCGAGAAGACCTTTCGTGCCGTTCCTTGGCGTTGCTTTTCAGGCACGTTCGCCTGCGGACTGCGTCCGGTCAGCGATGCCTTGCGCCGAGTCTGTCGGCGAGCGTGTCGCCCTCGCCGGTTTCCCAGGCTGCGGCGCCCGCCGAAGTGCGCATGACGATCGAGGCGGCCTGCACTGGCGAAGCGAGCCTCACGTCTTGAACGAAGGTCCAGACGCCGTCGCGCTTTTCAAGGTCGCCCGCATCGACGAGGCGCTTGATGGCGTCGCGAAGCGGTGCGATGAGGGAGGGCGTGGCATCAAGGGGCGAGCAGCGGCTCCCCGCCAGAATGAGAATCCCGCCGCGCAGAAGCCTGGCTCTGGCTTCGGCGCCGCGACCCGTGCAGCAAAGCGCGAGACCGGGAAACGCACGGGCGGAGTCTTCGTCATGCGCGCCGGAGCGATCGGCGAGCCAGGCGGGCGCGCCCGGGAGCACGGCCGCGAGAGACGTCCAGGCTTTGGGAAGCGAATCGCAAGCCTCGTCGGGCTCGATGCCGTCGAGGAACGTCACGCCGCCCGCGGATGCGGCCGCCGCACGCACCGCATCCTCGAGATGCGCTGCGCCCGGGGCGCCCAGAACCACGACAGACGTGAACGGCGTTCTGCCGTTCTCAGGCAGGCATCCCGCCGCCGCTTCGCGCACCGGCCCCGACACGACGGCCGCCACCACACGGCCCGGCATGGCGTCGGGTCCCGTGAACACCGTCACGGCCTCGCGGTCTCCAAGCATCGCCAGCGCCTCGCGCGCGACGTCGTCCGCGCCAAGAATCGAAACGAAGGCGTCTCCCTCAAAGGCCGTTCGCGCCCCTTCGGGCGTGCCGTTGTGAAGCCAGAGTCTGATGTCGCGCAGTGCCATGAAGGGCGCCTCCCAGATGTCGTTTCATGAAATTTGTCGAGATGCTCATTTTAGGGTTCATCACGGAAGTCCGGGGAACGCAGCCTTGACTTTTAGGAAAAAGGCGCGTCGGGTATCCGCACATAAAAA
>CAKQKT010000053.1 GCA_934249275.1 uncultured Sutterella sp.
TTTTTTATGTGCGGATACCCGACGCGCCTTTTTCCTAAAAGTCAAGGCTGCGTTCCCCGGACTTCCGTGATGAACCATTTTTTCTCCTTTGACAACGAACGGCCGTTCATCTGCAGCCGGGAAGCTCAAGCCTCCTGCGATGCATTTCCGTCAGCCTTGAACGGATGGGCCTTGTAGTACTGATAGAGCAGGATCGGCACCACGAAGACCGTGCAGCATGCGCTCACAAGCGTGCCGAAGATGAGCGAGATGGCGAGTCCGCGGAAGACCGCGTCCGTGAGCATGATGAGGCTGCCGCAGACGACGCAGAGGGACGTCAGGAAAATCGGGCGCATTCGCACGCTTCCCGCCTGCAGAACGGCATCCTTGAGCGGCATGCCGAGCTTGAGGTTGTCGATCACGAAGTCGATGAGCAGGAACGAATTGCGCACCACGATGCCCGCAAGCGCCGTAAAGCCGATCAGCGACGTAGCCGAGAACTGCTCGCCTAGCAGCCAGTGTCCCGGGAAGACGCCGATCACGCCCATGAAGACCGCAGAAAGCGCGATCACGGGCAGCAGGAACGACTTGTAGTACGCCACGAGAATCAGGTAGATGGCGCCCACTGCAAAGGTGAGTGCGATGACGAGATCCCGATACGAGTTGAGCATCATGCGGATTTCGCCCTCCCACAGAAGCTCGACGCGGGACTGTGTGAGATCGGGCCGCACCTCGAAGATGCCGAGATTCGATGTTTCAAGCCTGCCGCCCTTCGGAAGCGCCATGCCTTCGAGCCTGTTGTCGAGGTCGATCACCGCGTAGGTGGCCGTCGTACTGCCGAGCTCCCCGCCGATGCGGGTCATCGGAACGCTGTCCTTGTGCCGGATCGTCTGTTCGGCCGGACCGCTCTGAATCGTGACGAGCGAGGAGAGCGCCACCCGAGCGCCCTTGGCGCCCGGCAGCGTCACGCCGGAAAGAAGCTGCGGATCAAACTGCGCCTCGTCCGGAATGTAGAGCCTGACCGGCACGGGCTCGCGTTCGCCGTCAACATGGGCATATCCGGCAACCGCGCCCGAGACAAGCTTGCGCAGGAGGCCCGCGGCCTCGGCCGCATTGACGCCCGAAAGCGCCGCCTTCTCCCGATCGATCGTCAGGCGGCGTTCCAGCACGTCGGCCTCGGCGTTTCGCACGGTCTCGACCATGTCGTAGGTCTTGCGGTATTCAGCCTCGATCCTGTCGGAGAGAACTCTGAGCTCCTTGGGATCCCGGCCGTAAACCTCGGTCAGAACCGAAGCCACCAGCGGCGGGCCGGGCGGATCCTCGACCACCTGAATGGTGCTGCCGGGCCAGGCGGCCGAAACAGGCCTCAGAGACTCGCGCAGCTCGCGCGCGATCTCGATCGTCGAGCGGCGGCCCGTATCCTTGTTCGTAAAGTTGACGCGAACGGCGCCGATGTTGGCTCCCTTCTCGCCGGCGCCCCTCAGGAGCGAGTTGAAGTCGTCAATGCCGTTCTCGCCGATCCAGCTCTGGTAGTTGACAACCTCAGGGATTTGGGCGACCGCGGCGGCAACGTCTCGCACCGCGCGGTCGGTCACCTCAAGAGCCGTGCCTTCGCGCATCTTCACGGTGACATTGAAGGTGTTCTTGTTGTCCTTCGGCAGGAAGCCCATCTGCACGCCGAAGGCCGAAGGCTCGCCCGCAGGTCCCTGAGGCCTGATGAACTGCCACGCGGGCAGCAGGCATGAGGCCGCAAAGCTGGCCGCTAGCACCAGCATCAGCACGAGCTCCCGCTTCGGATACCCGATCACTCGGCCCGCAACGGCATCGTAGATTCGCGCGATCAGAATGGGCTTCTCTTCAGCCTTCGAAGCCCCCGACTCAACGCTCGTCGGGATCCAGCGGCGGCACATCCAGGGCACGACGCTGTAGGCGATGAGAAGCGAGGAGAAAATCGCCAGCGGCACCGTCACGCCGACAGGATGGAAATACTGCTTGGGCATGCCTGTAAGGGTGGGCACAAGCGTGTAGAAGACGATCATGACCGTGAAGGTGGCCATCATCGTGGGCGAGCCGATTTCGTCGGCCGCGCGCACAACCTGCACGGACTTGGATTCCTTCGATCCGAGTCCGAAGTGGCGCACGACGTTTTCCACGACCACGATCGCATCGTCGACCAGCAGGCCGAGCGCGATGATGAGCGCATAAAGGCTCAGGCGATTGATCGTCAGGCCGTCGAACTTGGTCAGCGTGAGCGTGATGGCGAGGATGAGCGGAATGGAGACGCCGACGATGATTGCGGACCTCCAGCCGAGGAAAAGCCACGTCACGGCGACCACCGAAACGAGCGCAATGCCCAGATGCTCGAGAAGCAGGTTCACGGCATCGTTCGCACGCTCGCCGTCATTGCGGGTCACGACCACGTGCACGCCTTCGGGCAGCGAGGCCTTCATGCGCTCGACGCGCTCCAGAACCTGGTCGGCCACCTTGACCGCATTCGTGTTCTTTTTCTTCGCAACCGCAAGCGTGACGGCGTTCATCTCGCGTCCGCCCGTGCCCGCATAGTTTTCAGCGTCGCTCAGCCCGTAAGCGAGGCGCGTCGTCATCGTGCGCCTTGCAGCCGGCCCGTCCGTGATCTCGGCCACGTCGCCGAGCCTCAGGGTGCGCCCGCCGAAGACGCCGATCGGAAGACGGCGAAGCGCATCCGCATCGGCAATGCCGTTGGCAAGCCTCACCTTCTGCTCAAGGCCGTTCTCAACGACTGTGCCCAGCGGTGCCGCCACATTGGATGCGGCTACCGCCAGGCGAACGGAGTCAAGCGTTGCGCCGAAGCTCTGAAGCTTCTGCGGATCGATCGCAACCGTGAGTTCGCGGCTTCGACCGCCCTCGACCGTCGTGGTCGAAACGTCGGCCATGCTGAGCAGCTCGTCTCGCATGGCGTTGGCCATGCGGCGAAGCGCATAGTCGTCGTACTTCTCGCTCGCCAGCGTCACCGTCACCGCCGCCACATCGTCCGCGTCGGCGCTCACGATCATCGGCACGCTCGCCGCAGCCGGCAGGAGATGCCGGCCGCTGTAGACGCGGTCGTAGAGCTTGTTGAGCGAGATCTCCTTGTCCTCGCCCACCTTGTAGCGAACGACGAGGCGCGCGAGCGAATCGGACGCCGCGCCTTCGGTATGGTCGACGCCCGGAATCTGATTGACGATCGCCTCAAGAGGCTTCAGAACGGTCTGCTCGACTTCGGAGGGAGAGGCACCCGGCAGAACGACCTGCACGAGTGCGCCCGGCATCGTGATCTGAGGATTTTCCTCGCGAGGCGTCGTCAGCACCGCCCACAGGCCGAAGATGATGCAGCCGAGAATGACGATCGAGGTGAGCTTGGAGTCGACGAAGAACTCTGAGAGCTTCCCCGTAACATGTCCTGCAACACGCATGACGGTCTCCCGCTAATGACGCTCGTGCACAATCCGCACGGGCGAGCCTTCGTTAAGGGTTGCCTTCGGGGCGTCCACGACAACCTCGCTGCCGTCAAGGCCGGCGAGCACCGTCACGAAGTCGCCGTGGCGCTCGCCGAGCTTGAGCCAGCAAAAGCGCGCCGCGCCGTTCCTCACGACAAAGACGCCTTCGAGCCCGGCACGCGTCGCAAGGGCCGAAACCGCAACGCGGACTTCTGGGCTTTGCGCAAGCTCAAAGACGGCCGTTCCGAAGATGCCCGGCATGACATCGCGCGCATCGTCCGCAAAGCCGATCTTCACGAGACAGGTGCGGGTGAGAGGATCAGCGGAGCGCACGATCTGCTCGATCCGGCCCTTCATGGGCGACCGGCCGGGCAGCTCGACCATGGCGGGCGCGTCTGTTTTGAGGTTCGGCGCAAAAGCCTCCGGAACGTAGGTTTCAAATACAGGCGCGCCGGCGCTCTCCATCAGGACGATCGGAACGCCGGGCGTGACAAGATCGCCGGGACGCTTGACGAGTCGCACGACCGTGCCGTCAAACGGCGCGCGGACGTTTGCATATTCAAGCTGCACGCCTGCGGCGGCGCGCTGAGCTTCAGCAGCATGAAGCTGCGACGCCGCGGCCTCGTGCTTGAGCCTCGCCTTGCGCCACTGGTTTTCGGAGACGACACCTTCGTCGTATAGCGACCTGATCTTCCTCATGTCGATCGCGGCGTCGTGCTCGGCCGCGCGGGCGGCAGTGAGGGCGGCCTCGGCCGCATCAATGCCGGCCTTCACGTCGGTGACGTCAAGCCTTGCGACAAGGTCCCCCTTGGCCACAACGGCGCCTTCGCGGGCGGGGAGCTCGCGAAGATAAGCGGTCACGCGGGACGCAATGGCCGAATGCTCGCGGGCGGCGGCCGTGCCGCTCGTTCTGAATGCACCCGGGACGTTCTTCTGAAGCGCTGCGGGAACAACCGCTTCTTCGCCATTGCGCACGGGCGCTGCCGGTTCGGGCGCCTTTTCACATCCCGAAAGCACCAAAAGCGCGGCCAACAGAGCCGCCGCAAATCCCGTCCTCGTCATTTTTATGACGCCTCCTATTTTTCCGGACCGACGTTCACCTCAAGCAGGCCGGCCACATAGTCGACCATGCCGTCCTCGTCATTGAAGATCTCTCTGTCGACGCCGGGAATCAGCTCGAAAAGCTTGCGGCCTCCAAACGGCATGAAGCAGAACGAGGAAAGACCGAGCACCCAGCGCCTTGCGTCGCCCCGCACGCCGATTTCGGCCGCAAAGTTCATCAGCAGGTCAAAGTAGCGCTTGAGGGAGCTCGTGGCAAATAGCTCCGCATTCTCTCTGTCATCATCCGTCAGCACGCGCAGAAAGAGAATGCAGTTCTCCGCATTGCCGGACATGTGCCCGACCATGCATGCAACCACGCGCCGAAGCCTGTCGCCCGAGCTTCCCGCCGGATCGGCCGCCGCTTCCTCAATGCTGTCGCAAATCGAGTTGAGCGCATGGTCCACCGCGTGCCGGTAAAGATCAAGCTTGTCCGTGAAATGGTAGTAGAGCGCCGACTGCGTCACGCCCACGGCGAGCGCAACCTCGCGCATCGACACGCCTGCGTAGCCGTTGCGCGCAAAGAGCCTCGTCGCAGCCTCAAGAATGTTGCCGCGGGCCTCAAGCCCTCTCTGTCTTCTGGAATCCCTGGCAGTCATTTTTCGTCCGTCGTTTTAAGTTCCAAAACTTACCGATCGTTCAGTAACTTACCGAACGTTCAGTATAAGACGGTTTTTCAGAATTGTGAACCATTCCCGCCGACAACAAAAAACCTCCGCCGCCCAGTGCAACAGAGGTTTTTTCGCATTTCGAAGAGCAGGCCGGATTACTTTTCCGGCTTTCTCACGAGGCGCAGGGCGTCGGAAGCCGCCAGAAAGGCAAGCACGGTGCCCCAAATCATGATGACGGGCGCGGTCGTCGAGGCGCATCGGGCGTCCTCGCCCGCGCACGGTCCGATCACGAAGGCGGCGGTGAGCGTGATGACGATGCCGAGGAGCATGTTCATGAGCTGGATGCCGGCGGCGAGGCCCGCGCGGGAGAACTGCAGCATGACGCCGGAAATTGCAGTCAGAAAGCCGAGGACGGCCGTCATGCGCACGAGATAAAAGCACGGCGCGGCGGCGTCCTTGTGAAACGGCAGGACGAACATGACGGCAACGGTAAGGCCGAGGCCCACGAGCATCGTCAGAAAACCGGAAAGGAAGGCGGGACGCTTCATGTAGAAAATAACTCCGAAGGATTCGGTTTTGGAAAAAGGATGGCGAATTCTACCCGTGAGAGGCCGGATCCTCAACCGTGCCCTTTGGGAATGCCCGGCGGACGCGGACGTCCGGTTCGGTGCATGTCGCCGTCCTGCATCAGGTGGACCGCATCGTTGAGAGTGCCGGTATGGACCGTGGCGGGCAGGCTCGGCTCCTCAGGCTTTTCCTCCTTGGCAAGCGCCGGCTTGGCGTCGCCGATCACCTCGCGAGCCACGCGGCCGTTGCCGCCCGACTCGTAGATGCTGACGGTCTCGGGTCCCATTTCGTCGTACACCGACGTCTGCATCTGAGACGGGATGATGATCGTGAACTTCACGCCGCGGGCGCCGTTGCGGGCGACCGTGATGTTGCCGGCATGGCGTTCGGCGATGTTGGCGACGATCGAGAGCCCGAGGCCCATGCCGGCCTCGCCCTTGCTCGTCTGCAGCGGCTTGAAGAAGCGCGAAAGCTGCTCGTCGGAGAGATAGGGGCCGTTGTCGCCGATGGTCAGAACCCAGGTGTGCTCGTCCTGCGGATAGAGGCACACCTCGATCTTCGGATTCGGGATGCCCGAAATCGCGTCTGCGGCATTCTTCAGAAGATTGTGAACGGCAAGCTCGATTTCCCACCCGTCGACCTCGGCCATGCTGTGCGGATGCATGCGCACCGTCAGCTCGGCGGCCGTCGTGCGGGAGCGCCTGAAGGTCTGAATGGAGTTTTCGATGATGATCGAAAGGTCGGAGACCTTGCGCGGCGGATAGTCGTGCTTGGCATAGGAGCGCACGCGCTCGACGATCTTGCTCGCGCGGTCGGCCTGGGCGCTGATTTCCTTGAGGGCCTGCTCGAGCTTCTCGCGCTCGACATCGCCGCGCCCGAGACGCCTCAGAAGGCCGTTGCTGTAGTTGGCGATGGCGCCGAGCGGCTGCTTGAGCTCATGCGCGATGATGGTCGACATCTGGCCCACAATGCCCGTGCGCTCGAGGTTGGCGATGTGCTGGCGGGACTGCGCGGCCTCGGCCTCGACGCGGTCGCGCTGGTCAAGCGCATCGCGAAGGGCGCGCGTGCGGCGGCGAACCAGAATGGAAAGCGTCGTCGTATAAGTGAGGACGAGGAAAATCACGAGCATGACGATTGCGATGATCTCGGCGTGCTCCCTCATGAAGCGCTGGAAGCTCCAGCCCGCCAGGTCGCCGTAGGGTCCGATCTTGAGCGTGTAGAAGAGGTCGAACACCGGACGGTTCGTCACGGGCAGCGCCCATTCGGCGCCGTACTTGATGCTCGACATGCCGAGAAGCACGGCGGTCATCGCCTTCTTGAGCGTCGGATCAATGTCGTTGACGGCTGCAAAGACGCGGCCCGGATAGACTTCGGTCGAATGCGCGCAGCTCAGACCGTCCTTCTGCTTCGGATTGAGGACCTCGATGTCCCCCATCGGAAATTCGGGGTCGAGCGCAAGCTGCTCAAGCGCGCACGAGGGCAGAACGCCCACGCGCTCCTTGCCTGCGAGCACGTAGTCGACAAGGTCTCGAAGCGAATTGTTCGTGAAAGTCGTCCTCGACAGGAGCTCTTCGTAGTCGCTGTGATTGCGCTTTACAAGCTCGCCCGCCGCAATCAGCCAGCCCGCCATTGACTTGGAGGTCATGGCGGCGAGCTCGTGCGTGGCGGCATAGCCGAGCGGGTCCCTCACCCTGCGGCCGTCCTCGGGCTTTTTGCGAATGAGGGTCGAAGCCATCGCATCGCTCGGTCCGTCGGCCGTGCCGGGCCACATCACGGCAATCTGCTCGACGCCGCCCATGGCCTGCTCCAGAGCATAGAAGGACTGGTCGGCAATGAAGAAGTCGACGCCGCCGGTGCGAATCGAGAGCGACAGGTCGCGATCGTTCAGATAGTAGATGTTCACGTTCTTCGAGCCGAACATGACGCGGACGAATTCCTTCGTCGAATTGATCATGTCGGCGTCGGGCTCGGCGCCGGGCTCGCTGTGAATTGCAATGCGCATCGGGCGCTGAAAGTTCAGCTGGCCCACGATCTCGAGGCGTTCGAGTCCGTCTTCGGGGATGCCGGAACCTTCGCGGCTGATGATGGACGAGCGATCCCGGTCGCGCTGATGCGGGTCGACAATCGCAAGCACGTCTGCGGAAGGCGTGCCCGTGGTCGTGCCCATGCCGAGATAGGAGGCGGTGGCGGCGGCCCCGCACGTGCCCGCCGCAATCCCGAAGAATGCGGCAGCGGCAAGAGCCGCCTTGATAATGTGGCTTGGCATAGAAAGGGAGCTGCGGGCGGCATGACACGTCGAGCCGTGCGGGCCGCTCGCGAGTGAGGCAAAATGTTCGTACGAAAATGCTGACCCAATTGTGCCACCTGCCGCAGAAACCATGTCCGAAAAATCACGCATCCATGAGCTGACCGACATCGAGCTACGATATAACACCAAGCTCGCGGACGTTCTGCCGCCCGATCTTGCCGCACCGCTCAAGCTCTTCGAAATCGAGACGGCCGAAGACCTCTACGAATGCGCCGCCAACGCGGGCGCCGCATGGTTCAGGCCGATCACGGGCATCGACGCCGCGACTGCAACCGGTCTTATGCTCTGGCTCATGAAGAACGGCCGGGACGTGGGCGAAGTGACCGAGCGATTCTTCCTGCCGGGCTGCGCGCCCTCCCCCGAATCCCAATCCGTCGCCACGCAGGCCTCCGAAGAGGGCATCGTGCCCATGGAGCGCCTCATCGTGCCCGAAAGCCTCAGGGGCGACCGGGGCCTCAACCGCGCGCCGGCCATGGCCTGCTCGCTCGATGCCTCGGACGACCTGTCAGCCATCCGCGTCTGGCTCCAGGCCCGCGCCTTCAATCCCAACACTCAGGCGAGCTACCGAAAGGAAGCCGAGCGCTACCTTCTCTGGTGCCTCATTGAGCGCCGCACGGCGCTCTCCTCCATCAGAGCGGGAGACGCCGCCCTCTTTCTGCGCTGGCTCGAAGGACTCGGGCGCACGGACGAAAAGGCCTGGGCGCAGCAGTGGCGCATTCCGCAGAGCCGGTGGATCGGCCCCAAGAACATGCCGCGGACCTCGCCCGCCTGGCGCCCGTTCAACGGACCGCTCTCCGCTACGAGCCGCCGCAACGCCGTCGTGGTCGTCCGGCAGCTCCACAACTTTCTCAAGAACACGGGCTATCTCATCTTCAGCCCCTTCGACCAGGTGAGCCCCAAGGTCCCGCTTCTCAAGGGCGAAGGCGCGCCGCAGGCCTTTGCCGACAGGTCCCTCACCGACGAGCAGTGGGCCGAGATCGTCTCGCACCTCGAGATGATCCCCGAAGGCTGGCCCAGGGAGCGCATGAAGCTCATTCTGATGATGGGCAAGAGCCTCGGCATGCGCGCTTCCGAAATGCTCGACGCGCGCACGGGCTGGATCGTCGAGCGCCGCGTGGGCTTCAAGGTCCGCGCCGCCATCGAAATCGTCGGCAAGGGCGCCAAGGTACGGCGTCTTCCCCTCAACGACGAGCAGCGCACGATCATCGACGACGCGCTCCGAGCCCGCGGCATCGCCGGCGTGGCCGGGTCCGATCCCGAAACCCCGCTCCTCATCAACCTCGGCCGCGGCAAGAACCCGAACGGCCCCATGACCCGCAGCGGGCTCTACGTCGTGCTCACGAAGTTCCTGGAAGAAGTGGCGCTCGACGTCGCCTCAAGTCGCCCGATGGACGCCGCAAAGCTGCGCGCCTCCTCCACCCACTGGCTCAGGCACACGTTCGCCGTCAATGCCCTCACCGGCATGAGCGTCAACGTCGTGCAGGCCGCCATGGGCCACGCCTCCGTCGCGACCACCGGCCGCTATCTCTCGCCCGAAGAAGAGGCGATGAGCGAAGCGATGGAAAAAATGAAGGCGCTCTGAGCTGCCTTCGGAACTGCAGTTCGGAAAAGGATCGGGCCCGGCGCTCCATCTTCGGAGTCCGGGCCCGTTTGCGATTTCTGAGGAACTTGTCAGACCTGAGCGCCGAGCGCTCTTGCGTAGACGAGCAGGACGCCCTCCCAGACCTGGCGGGCGGCGAGCGGGTGCTCGGCCGAACGGCGCATTTCGGCAACGGCGGCATTGAGGGAAAGCAGATTCTTCATGGTCGCATCGGCGGCGATGCCTTCGAGCACGTCGCGCTCGCGGATGAAGAAGTGAGGATCGGCGCCGGACTTCACGCGAAGAAGGTCGTAGCACCAGCGGGAGAGAAAGAGCGCAACGGCCGGGATCGCCATGGCGGCCGAATAGCCGCGGATGATGCTGTCGGGCGTCAGATTGCGGCCCTTGGCAAGCAGATCGCGCAGTGTGGCCGAAGCCTTCGCGTCGAGCGTGAGGCCCGTGATGTCCTTGACGGCGTTGAGCGGTGCGCCGCCCGCCATGGCGAGCGCAACCTCGGGATCGGCCTTGAGACGCTTCTGGGTCGAAAGCCAGGCAAGCGCCTCCTCCTTCGACGGGACGCCCACGCGCAGGAGGCGGGACCTCGAGCGGATCGTCGGAAGAACGGCATCGATGTCGTCCGCGGCTAGAATGAAGATGCAGCCCTCGGGCGGCTCCTCCATGGACTTCAACAGGGAGGCCGCGGCTTCGGCGCGGACCATGTCGGCCGGATAGACGATCACGCAGCGGCGGCCGCCTCGGCTCGGGGCCATCGTGAGGAAGTCCGTGAGCGCACGGAACTGATGAATGCGGATTTCTCGCGAAAGCTTCTTCGAGGAGGAAGCTGTTTCGGGCGGGGTGTACGGCAGATCGAGCGCGCTCGCCAGGAATTCGCTCACGACGATGCGGCAGTCCGGATGGCCGTTGGCATGCATCATGCGGCAGCCCGAGCACTTGCCGCAGGGCGAGCCGTCGGCCTTCGGGCTTTCGCACAGAAGACGCTCGGCAAACCAGCGGGCGAGCTCGAACGTGCCCACGCCGGGCATGCCGTAGATGAGAACGGCGTTGGGGAGCCGGTCGCGCATCGCATCGAGGCGCGCTGCGGCCTCCTCAAGCCAGGGATACTGAGTCAGAGCCATTTTTGAAATTCCTTCTCGAGCTTGGCGGCGATGACCTCGGGCGGCTCCTCGGCATTGACGATGATGAAGCGGCTCGGATCGCGGCGGGCGCGGTCCAGATAGGCATTGCGAACGCGCGTGAAGAAATCCGCGCTCTCGCGCTCGAATCGATCGCCTTCGCCGGCGCGAATCGAGCGGCGCCTTGCGGCCACCTCGGGCGAAAGATCGAAGAGCACCGTCACGTCGGGCGCGAAGCCCGAGAGCGTCCAGTCTTCGAGAGCCTCGACGTCCTCGCCCTTCATGCCCTTGCCGCCCGTCTGATAGGCGTAGGTCGCGTCGGTGAAGCGATCGGAGAGAACCCAGGCGCCGCGCTCAAGCGCAGGCTTGATCACCTTTTCGGCATGCTCGCAGCGGGCCGCGAAAAAGAGCAGCGTCTCGGTGCGGGGCGTCATCTCGTCCGCAAGGAGCAGGCCGCGGATCTTTTCGCCAAGCGACGTTCCGCCCGGCTCGCGAGTGCGCACGACCTCGCGGCCCGACGCCGTGATCAGGCGATCGAGCCCGTCGATCTGCGTGGTCTTGCCGGCACCGTCAATGCCTTCAAAGGAAATAAAGCGGCCTCTAGCCATGTGTCATTCTCCGAACTGATATTCCTGCGGCCGCGCACGGCGGCCCGCATCGGCATTTTAGCGGACATGACAGCACTTCACGCCCGCTTCAGAAACGGCGGGCATGATGACGGCTCCGCCCGCGCTACAATGAAGCGCGAAAAATCCATCCACTCCAACGCACAAGCACACTTTTTCAGGACTTCCCGCCGTGACGCAAGAAGACAAGCCGAACACCGAAGCCGCCGCTCCCGAAACGCAGGAGACAAAGACCCCCGCGCCCGAAGCCAAGCCCGAAGACGCCGTCTCTTCATCTGGCGTCGCGCCCGAAAAGCAGGCCGAAGCCCCGGCGGACGACAAGCCCGCAGAGGGCGCTTCGGAAGGTCCGAAGCCCGCCCGGCGCAAGTCGAAGCTCAGCACCCGCATCGCCGCGGGCGCGCTTCTTCTCGTGTGTGCCGCCATGGGACTGCGATGGGAGGCCGACCAGCGCGTCTTCGAGCGTCCGGTAGCATCCGCAACGCCCGACGCGGCCGTGCGCATTACGGTCGAAACGGGCGACTCCGCCCGGCGCGTGATGGACCGCCTGCGCGAAGCGGGCCTCAAAATCGACGACTTCAACATGCGCCTTGCCGCCCGCCTCGTGAAGGCTCACAAGCTGTCGAGCATTCATACGGGCACCTATGAATTCCAGCCCGGCCTCACGCCCGCCGGCATTCTCGAGACCCTTGCCAAGGGCCCCATCGTGGATCAGGCGCTCCGCATTCCCGACGGCGCGCCCGTGTGGGAGGTGCTCGCCATCTTCCGCAACGCAACCGCCCTCAAGCAGACGACCGCCTCCATGTCCGAGGACGATCTGAGGCTCGCGCTCGGGATCGAAGCCGGCTCGCTTGAAGGGTGGTTCGCCCCCGACACGTATCACTACACGTCGGGCAGCGCCGACCTCGCCGTCATGAAGAAGGCGGTCGCCAGCCAGAAGGCCATTCTCGAAAAGGCCTGGGAGAGCCGATCCGCAGCCGCTCAGGCTAAGACGCCCTACGAAGCCCTGACGCTCGCCTCCATCATCGAGAAGGAAACGGGCCTTGACACGGACCGCCATCTCGTGAGCTCCGTCTTCAACAACCGCCTGCGCATCAGGATGCCGCTGCAGACCGACCCGACCGTGATTTACGGCATCGGACAGAGCTTCAGCGGCCGCCTCACCAAGAAGGATCTGCAGGCGCCGACGCCTTACAATACCTACGTCATCCCGGCGCTTCCGCCCACCCCGATCGCCTCGCCAACCCGGGCCTCGATCGAGGCGGCGCTCAATCCCGCCGACACCAAGTTCCTCTACTTCGTCTCGAAGGGCGACGGCACGAGCCAGTTCTCGCAAAGCCTCGCCGAGCACAACCGCGCCGTCAGGCAGTTCATCCTGAACCGCCCCAAGACGCAGAAGAAGGCCGAGCCGAAGACCAACCCGTAAAACGAAGAAATCATGAACTGCAACGCCAATGCCTGCGCGCCCGCTGACGACAATGCCGGCCGCTTCACCCTCTCGACGGCCGCCTCCTGCTGCCGCGTCACCGAATACGGCCTGATGCGCGTTTCAGGCAAGGACGCCGTCTCGTTCCTGCACGGCCAGTTTACGAACGCCGTGACGGGCCTTGCCGACGAAGTCCGCAATGCGGGCTACTGCACGCCGAAAGGCCGCCTGCTCGCCACGTTCCGCGTCTGGATGGACGGCGACGACGTCATGATGCTTGTTCCCAAGGCCATCGCGCCCGCCTTCTTCAAGCGCCTGCGCATGTACGTGCTCCGCGCCGACGTAACCTTCACCTGCAACGGCGCCGACGTCGTCATGACCGGCGTGCCGGCCAACGCCGAAGCGTTCCTCGAAGCCGCGAGCCTGCCCGTTCCGGCCGCAGGCCGCGTCGTGCGTCACGACGGCCTCGTCATTCTCGACGCCGAGCCCGCCTCCGCGATCGAAGGCTTCTGCGCCGGCGGCCGCCGCGCCCTCATCATCGCCCCGAAGGACGACGCCCGCTTCGCCGACGCCTCCTCCGACTCCGCCCTCTGGTGGGCCTCCGAAATCGCCTCCGGCAAGGCCACCGTCTGGCTGGGCTCCCGCGAGCTCTTCGTCCCGCAGGCCGTCAACTACGAACTCACGGGCGGCGTCGTCTTCAACAAGGGCTGCTACCCCGGCCAGGAAGTCGTCTCCCGCGTCCAACACATCGGCGAAACGAGCCGCCGCGCCGCCTTCGGCCTCGTAGCCGGCACCGCCGCACCGCTCCCCGGCGCTCCCGTCTACTGCGACGGCGCCGAGGCGGGCTTCGTGATCCAGTCCGTCGCGGGCGAAATCTCGACCCTCGTCGCCTTCTCGTCGCTGCGCACCGCCCTCACCGGGCGCCTCACGCTCACCCCCGAAGGCGCACCGATCTCGGTCCTCCCCCTCCCCTACAAGATCCCGGCCGCACAATAAGGC
>CAKQKT010000054.1 GCA_934249275.1 uncultured Sutterella sp.
GGGACAAAGTCCCATGTCGACGGCGGTTCGGGTAGCGCCTACGGCGGCGCCGATCGAGTCGGCGAAGGACTCCAGAGCCTTGAAGCCGGCTTCATCGAGAAGACCGCGGCCTCCGCCCACGACGATGCGGGCGGAAACGAGTTCGGGACGATCGGACTTGGCTTCAGAGAAGCGCACGAATCGGGAAGCGTCATATCCCTCGGGAGCGATGACTTCCTCAATAGCGGCGTCCCCGCCCTGCGCGGCGGGTTCGAAGGCCGTCGTGCGAATTGTGGCGACAACAACCGGATCGGTCACTTCAACCGTCGCAAGAAGAGAACCTGCATAAATGCCGCGCACAAAGGTCTTGGGCCCCTTGACGGCAAGAATGTCGGAAACTGGGGAGACGTCAAGCTTGGCTGCCACGCGGGGCATGGCGGACTTGCCCACGGAGGAGGCGACGAAGAGCACGTGCGAATAGCCTTCGGCTTCATCAAGCACAAGACGAGCGAGCACTTCCGGCGACTCCTGAGCGAGCTGAGGATGATCGGCATAGAAGACGCTGCGCACGCCGGAGAGCTTTGCGGCCTGTTCGGCAACGGACTGGCCGTTGCTGCCCGCCACGAGGACGTCAACGACATCCGTCATCTGGAGAGCGGCCGTGAGCGCCTGAGCCGTAGCCGGCTTGAGCGTCACGTTGTCGTGTTCGGCAATCAAAAGAGCTGTCATTTTTTCTTACTCCCTCTTCTCTCAGATGACGTGCGCTTCGTTCTTGAGCCGGTCAACGAGTTCGTCGACGCTGGCAACCATGACGCCGGCCTTTCGGGCGGGCGGCTCTTCAACGCTGAGAATGCGGATGCGCGGAGCCGTATCGAGACCGAGGCTTGCGAGATCGATCTCCTCGACCGGCTTCTTGCGGGCCTTGCCCATGGCAGGCAGCGTCACATAGCGAGGTTCGGCAAGACGCAGATCGGACGTCACGACGGCAGGCGCCGAAAGCGAAACGGTCTGAGTGCCTCCGTCGGTTTCACGCGTGACGACCCAGCGCCCGTCCTCAAGCACGATGTCGTTTGCAAAGGTTGCAAGCGGCATGTCGCAAAGCGCAGAAAGCATCTGTCCCGTCTGATTGGCGTCATCATCGATCGCCTGCTTGCCGAGAAGCATCAGATCGGGCTTTTCACGCTCAACAACGGCACGAAGAATCTTCGCGACGGCAAGCGGTTCAAGCGCATCGTCGGTGCGAACATGAATAGAGCGATCGGCACCGATGGCCATTGCAACCCGAAGCGTATCCACGGCCTTGAGCGGGCCGGCGGTCACGGCGACGACTTCGTCGGCGACTCCGGACTCACGCAGAGAAACGGCCTTTTCAACGGCGATTTCGTCAAAGGGATTCATCGCCATTTTGGCGAGCTTGACATCCACACCGGAATGATCGGAAAGAGGACGCACCTTGATTTTGGCATCCACCACGCGCTTGACAGCGACCAGGATCTTCATCAAAAAACTCCAGTCCTATTGAGCAGGCGCGCACCTGGTAAAGCGCGCGCCGCTCTTGATAAATCAACATTGCGGGAAATTATAACGGGACTTGAAGACCCGTTCCCTTAAGAGAACGGCACCTTCGCCCGCACAATTGAATCCCGTCTGCGCAGGAAAAAGAAATGCTCAGGAAAGAGAACCGGCGACGACACTCCCGCCTTTCGGCGCCTTGACGCGGGACGCAATGGCCAGCACAGCGGCTGCACCCATGCCGGCGAAGGTCCAGAGTTCGTTGCCCGTAAGATTTCCAGCCAGACCGCCGATGCCGCCCAGAAGCGATCCGGCCGTCCAGAGCTGCGCATCAAGTCGCTTCATCTTGCCAATGAGCGCAATAAGAAGCGGCAGAGCCACACCCGGAACGAAAAGCGAATAGGCCGTCAGCAACAACCAGATGATGTCCTTCGAAACATATACTGCTGCAGCCGCCGCAATGCCGAAAACGCCAACAAAGAAGCGCACGACATTCGTGCTGTCGCCCGCCAGCAGGCTTCGTTCAACAATGCCCGAAGCCGACAGAAGCACCGTATCGGCCGAGCCGCAGAGCGCGCTGATGAGTCCGAGCGCCAGCACGCCCTTGAGCCATGCCGGCATTGCGGATGCATCCGAGAGCCATCCGGCCACAGGCTGAGCATCCTGCAGATTGAGAAGCGCAAGCGCCGTCACGACGATGCCGAACCAAACGAGGCACGGCGATGCGAGCCAGGCGGCAAAACGCGCGGCCTGTCCGTCACGGGCGGAAAAGGTTCGCGAGAACATGTCCGGCCCCACAATGTAGGTGATGCCGACAAGAAGCATCATCTTCCCCCACTCCCAGGGACCGAACTTTTCACCAAAAGGAATCGGATCAAGCGACGCCACGGCATCCGGCCTGTCTCCCCACAGCCAGAAGGCCGCTGCCGTAAAGCCTCCGAGAAGCAGCACCGCCTGAAATGCGTCCGTGCGAATCACGGCGCTCTGCCCGCCCGTAATGGTATGCACGATCACGACGCCCGCGATCATCACATAGAGCACCTCCGCGGCAAGCGGACTCGAAAGCGTCATCAAAAGCGTGTGCAGTGCTACGAACTGCGCTGCCGTGACGGCGATCCAGGACACGGCAATGATGATGCCTGCCCAGCGCTCGGCATTTTTGCCCGCCACAACACCAACCACTTCAGGCAGCGTGACGGCAGGAAGCGCACGAATCTTGGGCGCGAGCCAGCCATGGAAAAGAAGTCCGATTGCACCTACGCCAAGCCACCAGAAGGCGCCGGTTTCCACCTTCTGAGCCAAGCCCCCCATGCCGAGCGTAGCAGATCCGCCAATGATGGTACTGACAAGCGACAGTGCACAAAGAAGCGCCCCCGTACGGCCCCCGTTTGTGAGAAAAGCGTGCCCGGTGCTCGCATGGTGCTTCCCGCAGAAGCCAAACCACATCAATACGACCAGATATATGAGTACCAGACCGGTAAGCATGTTCATTTATAAATCCTCCATTTTATTCTTTTCATTTCAGATCAGGGACAGCGTACCTGCCGCGATGACGAGATAGCGCAGCAGCTTTCCCGCCGCAATCCACAGTACGCTGGCGGCAACCGGCATTCTGAGCCAGCCGGCGGCGAGCGGCAGAGCATCCCCGACGACCGGAAGCCATGAGAACAAAAGAGCGGGAACACCCCAGCGCCGAAGCCAAACGAGCGCCCTTCCCGCCTTCTCTCTTTCAGGAATCAGACGCCCTATAAGCCAGCTTGTCATTGCCCCAAGGGTATTTCCCGTCGTTGCCAGAAGCACAAGGCGGCATATTCGCGCAGAATCGTCAGGCGTCTGCAAGAGCGCGCCTGCAAGAAGCGCCTCGGACCCGCCCGGCATCAGCGTTGCCGAAATGAAGGCGCTGGCAAAAAGCGCCGCCTCGGCGCCTGAACCCGAAAGCCCATCAAGAAGAAACTCCGGCATCCGGCGCAAATCCCTCGTATCCAAGAAAAAAGAAAAACGCCGCCCCGTAAGGAGAGCGACGTTGCGATTGTAGCCGAAGCAAAGCCGCATTTTACGGCCTCAAAACACGACTTTAGAGGCGAATGCGCTTCGTCGTCTTCGGATCGAACCAGTACACGTGACCGGCCAAGAACTCTATTCCGGCCTGAGTTCCGACCTGCGGAATGAACATGTGATTGTCAACGCGGAAAACCACGTTCTGACCGAGAAGCACGCCGTGAATCAAGTGGTCGGCACCGAGCGCCTCGACCGTTTCCACGTTGAACGAGGCAAGTCCGCCCTCAGGCTTGAGCGTCACATGCTCCGGCCTCACGCCAAGCACCGTTTCGCGACCGGCAAGAGCCGTGCAGGCTTCAGGCAGGACCAGGACGCCGGATTCGTGCTCAAAATGCCGGCCATCGGCAGAGACGCGGCCATGGATGAGATTCATCGGAGGAGAGCCGATGAAGTTCGCCACGAACATCGTTTCGGGATCGTCATAAACCTCCTGCGGCGTTCCGACCTGTTCGGCGCGGCCGGCGTTCATCACGATCATGCGATGCGCAAGCGTCATGGCCTCGACCTGGTCGTGCGTGACGTAGAGGCTCGTCGTCCTCAGACGACGGTGAAGCTTCTGGATCTGGAGGCGCGTCTGCACGCGCAGCTTCGCGTCAAGATTGGACAGCGGCTCGTCGAAGAGAAAGACCGAAGGCTCGCGCACGATGGCGCGTCCCATGGCAACGCGCTGGCGCTGGCCGCCCGAAAGCTGGCGAGGACGACGCTCGAGCAGACCGCCGAGCTCAAGCATCTTTGCCGCCTCATTGACGCGGCGCTCGATCTCATCCTTGGGCACGCCGCGGATCTTCAGGCCATAGGCCATATTGTCGAAGACCGTCATGTGCGGATAAAGCGCGTAGTTCTGGAACACCATGGCGCAATCGCGATCCTTGGGTTCGAGGTTGTTGACGACGCGGTCCCCGATGACGAGCTCGCCCGAAGTGATCTGTTCGAGGCCGGCCACCATGCGAAGCAGAGTCGATTTGCCGCAGCCGGAGGGCCCCACGATCACGATGAACTCGCCGTCCTTGATGTCGAGCGAGATGCCGTGCACGACGGCCACGTCGCCGTAGCTCTTGCGGATGTCTTTGAATTGAATGTTAGCCATATTGTCTGTCTCTTACTTTTCGGTGTCGACGAGGCCCTTTACGAACCAGCGCTGCGTGACGGTCACCACGACGGCGGGCGGAATCATTGCAAGCATGGCCGTCGCCATGATGAGGTTCCACTCATTGGCGGAATCGCCGCCGCCGATCATGCGCTTGATGCCGATCACGATCGGATACATGTCCTCCGACGTGGTCACAAGCAACGGCCACAAGTACTGGTTCCAGCCGTAGATGAACTGAATCACAAACATGGCCGCAATATTGGTTAGGGAAAGCGGCATCAGAATCGTGAAGAAAAAGCGCATCGGACCCGCGCCGTCCATACGGGCGGCCTCGGTGAGCTCATCAGGCACGGTAAGAAAGAACTGCCTGAAGAGGAACGTCGCGGTTGCAGACGCTATCACCGGCAGGATCAGGCCTCCCCAACTGTCCAGAAGATGCAGCCCCGCCATCACCTCATAGGTGGGCGAAATGCGCACTTCCACGGGCAGCATCAGTGTAATGAAGATGAGCCAGAAGCAGAACTTTCGGCCGGGAAACCGGAAGTAAACGATCGCAAAGGCCGAAATGAGCGAAATCAGGATCTTGCCGAGCGAGATGCCCATGGCCATCACGAGCGAAACAAAGAGCATGCGGCCCACCGGCGCACGCGACGCCGTGCCGCCGCCCTCGATGAGAATCTGCATGTAGTTTTCGATGAAGTGGGCGCCGGGAAGAAGGCTCATGGGCGCCTGTTCCACTTCTACGGCAGTCTGCGTCGATGCGACGAACGCCACATAGACCGGGAAGACCACCACGATCACGCCCAAAATCAAAATGAAGTGCGTGAAGAAATTGAGCCAGGGACGATTTTCAACCATCATTCGTCTCCCGTCAGTAGTTGACGCGCCGCTCAATGAAGCGGAACTGAATCACCGTGAGGATGATCACCATCACCATCAGGATGACGGACTGTGCGGCGGAGCCGCCGAAGTCCATGTTGCGGAAGCCGTCGACAAACACCTTGTAGACAAGGATGTTCGTATCCTGTCCCGGACCGCCCATGGTCGTGGCGTCAACGATGGCGAACGTATCGAAGAACGCGTAGACGATGTTCATCACGAGGAGGAAGAAGGTCGTCGGCGAAAGCAGCGGGAAGACCACCGTCCAGAAGCGGCGGAAGGGGCCCGCGCCGTCCATGGCCGCCGCCTCGAGAAGCGATTTCGGAATGGCCTGCAGGCCTGCAAGGAAGAAGATGAAGTTGTAGCTCACCTGCTTCCAGACGGCTGCGATGACCAGAAGCGTCAGGGCCTGATTTGCATTGACCAGATAATTCCAGTTAATGCCGAACATATGCATCGCATAGGAGAGAACGCCCAACGTCGGATTGAAGATGAACATCCAGAGGACGCCCGCCACGGCAGGAGCGACGGCATACGGCACGATGAGAAAGGTCTTGTATGCCGATGCGCCGCGCAGAACTCGGTCCGCACAGACGGCAAGGAGCAGGCTGATCGCAAGCCCGAGGAAGGCCACGAGCGCCGAAAAGACCATCGTGATTTTGAAGCTCGAAATGTAGTTCGGATCGGCCAGAAGCGTTTCGAAATTCTGAAGACCGACAAATTCCGTACTGAGCCCGAAGGGATCCTGCATCAGCACCGACTGGTATATGGCCTGGCCGGCGGGCAGGAAAAAGAAGATGAGCGTAATAGCGAGCTGCGGAGCCACCAGCAGGTAGGGAAGCCAGCGATTTTGGAATACGACTCGTTTTTCCACGTTGTTGACTCTGAGGATATTGAAAACCTAGCCGCAAGCATCCCGAAAGACGTCCGGAGGGTTCTTCCGAATGTCTTCGGGATGCAGGAATGCGGGAGCCTTCACGGATCGAAAAAGCGTCCCGCATTGCAGATGCCGGGTAGGACCCGAGCGTTACTTCGTCACGCGTTCAAAGCGCACGAGCTGCTCGTTGCCGCGACGCACGACTGCGTCAAGAGCCTGCTTGGCAGTCGACTTGCCGGACCAGATCTTTTCGAATTCCTCGTCAACGATCGTGCGAATGTTGGGCAGATAGCCGAGACGAATGCCGCGGCTCTTGTCGGTCGTCTTGAGCATCTGCTTGACGGCGACGTCGGCACCCGGATTCTTTTCGTAGTAGCCGCTCTGCTTCGCAATTTCAAAGGCCTTCTGAGTCACGGGGAGATACCCTGTGCGCATGTGATTGTTGGCCTGAACCTGAGGGTCGGAGAGGTAGTGGAAGAACTCCGCCACGCAGCGGTTCTGCTCGTCAGACTTGCCGGCCATGGCCCAGAGGGAGGCGCCGCCGATGGCGGTGTTCTGCGGTGCGTTGGGCACATCCTCGTAATAGGGCATCGGCATCGTCATGTACTCGAACTTGGCATTGCGGCGAATATTGCTGAGCGAGCCGGAGGAGCCCATGTTGATGGCGCATTCGCCCGAATAGAAGGTCGCGTCGGCAAGATTGCCGCGGCCCTTGTAGACAAACGTGCCTTCCTTGGCCATGCGGGCCAGATTTTCCATATGCCGCTGATGCAGCGGAGAATTCACCATCAGCCGGGCGCCCGTGCCGCCGAAGCCGTTGTTGAGGCTGGCGTATTCGACGTTGTGCCAGGTGGAAAAGCTTTCAAGCTGAGTCCAGCCCATCCAGGAAGTCGTCATCGGGCAGGCTTCGCCAGCGGCCTTCAGAGCCTTGGCGGCCTTTTCGATCTCGGGCCAGGTGCGCGGGAGCTTGTCCGGATCCGTCGGAAGGCCGGCGTTCTTGAATTTGGTGAGATTGAGGTAGAGAACCGTTGTGGAAGAGTTGAACGGATAGCTGAGCATTCGTCCGTCAGCCGTTGAATAGTAGCCGTAGACTGCGGGGATGTATTCCTTCGGATCGAATTTGTAGCCGGCCTTGTCAAGCAATTCGCCGACCGGAACAATGGCACCCTTGCTGAACATCATGGTTGCCGTGCCGACTTCAAACACCTGAAGGATGTTGGGGGAGCGTCCCGCGCGGTGGGCAGCGATGCCCGACGTCATCGTCTGGTCGTAGCTACCCTTGTAGGTGGAAGTGAGATGACACTGCGGTGTTTTGGCGTTGAAGTCCTTGGTCACGTCGGCAACCCAATCGCCGAGCGTATTGGCCATCGCATGCCACATCGTGATTTCAGTGGGAGCGGCGGAGACCGCGCCCGCGGCCATAAGGGAAGCCGCCATCACGCCGGCAGCGACAAACTTTTTGCTCATGCTGTTCTCCTTTGAGCATAGGGGGCCTTTGCCAGGCGCCGTCAGCAGCATCCGTCACCGGTCTCCGACGGCACTTCCATGAAGGAGGAAAGGCAAACTCCTTGGACGAAATGAAGCCGTCCGATTTTGGATCATAGGTGATACCCCCTCCTCTGTCTATACGCCTTTAGGAGGAGGTCGTCGCCTTCAAACGAGAACAAAAGCCGTAAAGTGCGCTCTTTCAGGCATGAGCGGCCTAAAAACGGGAATAACCCTACCCAACCCGTTCGAGGCCTCTAGACGGCACATTTGGCCGAATAGTCGCGCGGCCCGAAAACAGCGCTTCCAACCCTCACCATGGTCGCGCCTTCAGCCACCGCCTCGTCCATGTCGGCACTCATTCCCATGGAAAGCGTATCCATTTCCGGGTGCTCGACACGAATCCGTTCGAAAAGCGCACGCATCGCAGCAAGCGGGCGACGACGGGCATCACTGTCCGCCGCGGGCGCAGGTATCGCCATCAATCCGCGGAGTTTCAGACGCGGATAACTGGAAACCTCGTCTGCAAAGGCCTTCACCTCGTCCGGCGAAACCCCGGACTTGGTCGACTCGCCGTCAATATTGACCTCAATCAGAATGTTGAGAGGCGGCATGTTCTCAGGTCTCTGAGCAGAAAGACGAGATGCGATCCGCAAGCGATCGACGGACTGCACCCAGTCGAAATGCTCGGCCACAAGGCGCGTTTTGTTGGCCTGAAGCGGTCCGATGAAGTGCCATTCGCCGGAATCGTCTGGATGAACCGCGCGGAAATGCTCGATCTTATCCACGCCCTCCTGAACATAGTTTTCGCCGAAAGCACGCTGCCCGCAGGCATAGGCCTGTTCACAGGCCTCAACAGGAAAAGTCTTGCCTACAGCGATGAGCTTGACGGATCCCAAAGGTCGGCCGGCCGCGCGCTCGGCGGCCGCCAGTTCGCCACGAACCTTTTCAAGTCGCTCCGGCAGTCCGGGCTTGAGTTCGCTCACGATGCATCTCCTGAAAACTAGACGAAGGAAAGACGTCCTTCACTCGTCACGACAGTCTAGCAAGGGCGCCGATGAATCTGCATCACATGAAGTTTGACGATTTGTTGACCTTGATCAAAACATTGCATGCATCAAAATCCGCATTTGATCCGCTCGATGCACCGAACTAGCCGAACGAATCGAACGGCATCTTTCGTCCCCAAAGCCACCGGAAAGCCTCAAAGCCTTGTCTGAAGCGCTTTCCAAGAGTTCCGCCAACTCGCTACACCGCATCTTTCGATGATCCTCATGTCGTCAGGAAAGACCATTCAAATAAAATCTTTTGCTGTGCCGCAATCGATTACAAGATAAACAAAGGCAAAGGATCATGCCAGAAGATCACGTTACGATACAGAAAATTCCAACTCAAAGTACACTGAATTCAAGACGACAGCATCGTTCAAGTGTCACGTTCAAGCAAATTCAGGAGTACCAGCATGTCGACCGCCGCAGTTCTTTCCGATTTCTTCACCGCAGCTCTACGAGAAGCCGGATCCAATCGTCCCGCCAATCTCACGAGCTTCATTCCTGCCGTCGACGAATTGACTGACGGCGGCTTTCCCGCCGGCGCCCTGACCGAGATCTTTATTCCGCACGCAGGTCTCGGAGAAATTCGCATGCTGCTTCCTGCTCTTGCCGCCATGAAGCACGTCACCTGGGTTCTGCCGAACGAATCTGCATTTGAACCCTATGCCCCGGGGCTTGCCGATTTCGGACTTGATCTTGACCGGCAGCTCTTCACCGTACCGTCGACGCCGGAAGAAGCCTTTTGGTGCACCGAACAGGCGGCCGCTAGCGGCGAAACCTCTGCCGTCGTCGCCTGGCTGAATCCTCTCGCCCGCGGCCGCGACAGCGCCGTCCTTGCAAGATTGGCCATGGCCGCGCGCTCAACCGGTACACCCGTCTTCTTAATTCGTCCCTCGTGCATGGCCTGCACGCCTTTTTCAGCCGAACTCCGTCTGACGCTTTCTCCCGGACGTCCTGGCACCGTTCACATCCGCGCCATCCGACGCGGCACCTTTTTCGATCGCACCCGCGAAGCTGACGCCTGCCTAGAAGCCCGGCCAGTCGTCAGAACGCAATGCCCAAATCGCCGCGGTTCACACCGAACCATCGTCTCCTCCGCCCGTCTTTCGCCGGTTTGCTGAATGCCGCTGCAGAAAAGGATTTCACCATGAATGACACCACCCGCTCCGTCCCCGTCATGACAGCCTCAGTCGCCGTTCCGGCCGGCATCCACCTTCATGAACTGCCAAGGATGCTTGAAAGCCTTTGCGAAGGTCTTTCCGGCAATGCCGGCTCATGCGGCGGCGAACTGACTCTCACGCTTTCAGGCCTTGACGAAATCCGTCGAATTACCGTCCGCGTCAATGCCGGCGACCCTCACGCCTTCGCGAAAGCACTGACCGAACGCCTGTTCCGCACTCCCATTCCCGGCAGTCTTCGACGCATGGAGCTTGCTCTCGAACTCAAGGCCACAGCGGCCGGCAATGCCGCCTCGGCGGACGCCCTCTCGCCGTCAGGTCTCGCCCAACGCCTTCAATCGCGCCTTGGTGCGGGACGCGTCTTTCATCTCAGCAGTTTCGAAGAAACTCTGCCCTCTGCCTCGAGCCATCATTCTCCCGTTGACGACGCGCTGGCACGCCGCCCGATGGCTTCGCCGGCAAGCGCCGCCTCCGTCAGACCAACAATGATTCTCCCCGAGCCCATACCGCTTCACACCTCCGGCGAAGAACCCGCATGGCATCAGGAAGTTCTGCATGTCGTGGAAGGTCCCATCCGACATGCGGACGGCAGCGAAGCAAGAGACTACTTTGTAGCGGAAGGCTCCGGCGGCCGTCGCGTCTGGCTCTATCGCCCCGTTGAAGCTGAAGGCCGCTACGGCCTCTGGCATCTGCACGGTCTTTTTGCCTAGAACCTATAATGAGCGAACGATTAAACTGTCCGGACCTTGTCAGTGAAAGAACGCATTCTTCTGCACAGCTGCTGCGCCCCCTGCTCCTCCGCCATTCTTGAATGGCTCCTACAAAATGACTATGCGCCGCATGTCTACTATTTCAATCCCAATATTTTTCCCGAAGAGGAATATCTCGTTCGCAAGAACGAGTGCATCCGCTACTGTGAAAAGCTCAAAGTGCCCTTCACGGACGGTGATTGGGAGCACGATGCCTGGTTGAACGCCGTCAAGGGACATGAATGCGATCCCGAACGAGGCGAACGCTGCAGACTCTGCTTCGGCGTCCGCATGCGTGCGACCGCCGCCATGGCTGAAAAGCTCGGCATCAAGCGCTTCACGACAACGCTTGCCGGCAGCCGCTGGAAGCGTCTCGACCAGATCCGCGAGGCCGCACAGGAAGCCGCCGCACTTCATCCGGGCACCTTCTACTGGGATCAGAACTGGCGCAAGGGCGGTCTTCAGGAACGGCGCGGTGAAATCATTCGCGCGGAAAACTTCTACAACCAGCTCTGGTGCGGCTGCGAGTTCTCCATGGGCCACCTGAAGGATCGTGATCCCTCAGAACTTCCCGTTCACATGAAACCCTATCTCGAGGCGCTCGGTCTTTCACAGAAGGCCTGACGCAATTTATTTCTCCCATTGCAAACGGGTCCGCAGACTTTTCCAGACTGCGGACCCGTTTTTCATTTCCTCATATTCGAGGTTACTTTTCGTTCAGGAGACCCTTTCTGACTTTGAAGTCAGCCAGCGCCCACTGAGCACGAGCCGCATCGGCCATCTTCTTCGAGAGACCGGTGCACGCATCCTCACTGACCATGCGGTCATTTTCCCAGCGATAGCAGGTCATGACGCCATTGCCGTCAAAAGTGGCGGCACCCCAGCTGCCGGCAGCAAGTCCCGTATAGGAAACGATGAGGTCCATCGTTTCGCCGGCGAAAAGATTTCGACCCTCGTGAATTTCGGGCGTCTTGCCAAGCACGACGCCGGCGATAGTCGGAAAGATGTCGCGGTGACCGGCCCAGCGCGTGACATCAACCTTCGCTGCAGCTGACTTGAAGCTCTCGGGCACCCAGAACAATACCGGAACACCATACAGATGATGATTGTAGCCGCCTGCATAAGCCATGCGAAGATTATGGTCGCCCGTCGCAACAATCATGAGCTCGCGCTTTAGCGCATCGCCCTTCATGTCGTGCACGAATCCGCCGAGAGCATTGGCCGCATACTGATAGGTCTGAAGAGAACCCGTCAAAATGTCGTAGCGAGTATCCGTAATAAAGGACGGCAAGGCCTTGTAGGACACGGGATTGACCTTGACGTTGTCCGGCACGCGATGCGGCGGATGATTGGCGGTGGAGAGCATCACGATAAAGAGCTTTTCACCTTTTTCGTCCGCTTCCTTCAAAATTTCCTCAGCTCGCTTGAACATCCAGGCGTCGCCGATGCCCCAGGTACCAACCTCTGCCTCAGGGTAAAGAGCCGAAAGCTTTCCTGCGCCAATGATCTCGTCAAAACCCTGTTGCGGGAAGTTGGTTTCAATCTGTCGCCAAGCCTCGGGACCGGCCGTCAAAAAGATCGTCTTGTAACCGGCCTTCTTGTATTCGAACATTCGAGAGAAGTCGAACGGATGCCTGCCGTAGCGGCTCTGCGTGATCGGATCCAGCGGCGAATCGAAAAGCAGGCCTTCAATCGTCGGAAAAGTTGCACGGCCCACACAAAGGCTCTGCTTGAATACAAGCGCATCGTCAAGCTCGTTTGCCAATGCACCGAGCGTATCATTGACGCTGGGCTTGTTCGACTCGAACACGTCACGGCCCATGGACTCCATGATGGCCAGCACGACATGCGGCTGCGACTTCAACGGCTCGCTTGCCGGCAGGGACGGACGCACAGCGGAAATCAGCGCTTCGGCTTCCGAAATGCTTGCAAAGCCCTGCTGCCTCAAAGCAGCCGCAGCGCCACCCTTGAGCTCAAGAACCTCCATGCCCTTGCGTGCTTCATGGAAGGCGGCCATGCCGTTGGGAACACTGGCATTGACAAAGGCGTTTTTCGAAACGGAATAGCTCTGAATACGAAGCGGGAAAGTGCCCAGACTGCCGCGAATAATCAGCGCAAGCATGATGATCGAAAGAAGCGACAAGCCGGCATAGGCTGCCTTTCCAACCCTTCGCTCGCGTCCGCGGCCGGCCAGGAAGGCAAACGCAAACGGTACGATCACGAGTCCGGCCAGACAAGCCAGGTACGAAAACACAGGCCAATCCTTCAGGATCGTCACGACAATCGCCTTCGTATCATCCTGAATGAAGCCGAAGATGATGGGGCTGATGGGCGTCCCGTAAAAACCGTAAAAGCCGAAGTTGATGACGGTAAGGAGTGCCACCACGAACATGCCGACGCCGGCCAGAACTCGAGCCAAACGCCAGAAGAAAGCCTTCCAGTAAGAGAGGAGCAAGCAGGCCCAGGCAGGGAGCAGCATAATCGCCAGCCACTTGGCGTCGACGCGCAGTCCCATCACCATTGCCGGCATGAAATCGCTCACGAAGCTGAGATCGTCATTTTTATAAACGAAGAAAAAGACGATTCTCGCAATGGTGAGAAGAATGAGTGCGGCGATGCCGAAGGCCGCAGAACGGACACATCGCCCGAGCCAGTATAAGGA
>CAKQKT010000055.1 GCA_934249275.1 uncultured Sutterella sp.
CGTCTGCGGACTCGCCCGCGTCCATGAAACCATGGGCTCCTTCGAGCTCGAGAAGGACTATCTCAGCGAAGCCAAGGTCGAACGCTTTGCCCTGCTCCTGAGACATGCCTCGGAAAACCGACAGCTCACGGAAGATCATCTCTGCGAACTGCAAAACGAACTCATCGACAATCCGCACGCCCGTGCCGACTCATACCGCGCCGAACAAAACTGGCTTGCCGGCGGCCCAGGCGGCCACTCCGTCACCTACGTTCCGCCGCCTCCAGGCCTGATTGGCGGCCTGATGTCATCCTGGCAGGAAGCGGCCGAAATGCTTCCTCTGCAAACCGATCCCATTGCCGCAGCCGCAATCGTCTCCTTCGGATTTGTCTATCTGCATCCGTTCATGGACGGCAACGGGCGTCTGAGCCGCTTCCTCATCCATCAGCAGCTGGCCGCTTCGGGACAGCTTGGAGAAGACCGGCTTCTACCCGTCTCCGTCGCGATGAAAAAGCACGAATTGGAATACCTGGAAGCGCTCGAAACCTTCTCAAAGCCCGCCCGAAAAGCCTGGCAAGTAATTTGGACCGGCGGTGATCCTCTTTGCAAATGCACGTTTCTCGGCAACGAATCCCTGTACCGATACTGGGACGCCACTCTCCAAGTGGAATTCCTCTACAAAATGGCTGCAGAAGCGCTTGACGTTCACTTGCAGGACGAAGTCAGCTTTCTCGAAAAATTCGATCGTCTGGACCGCGCCGTCAACAACGCCTTCGACATTCCTCAGCCTTTGAGATTCCGAATGATCCAGGTCTATTTGGAACAGGGACGGCTTTCGCTCAACTTCCGAAAAAAGTTCGTCTGCAAGATTCCGGGCGAAGCCATGGACTGGCTCGAAGCCAACGGCGCCGAGATCATCCGCGGAGACGACATCGACCTTTGAAGACCTGCGATCGCTCTCAGGCAACTGGCCGGGAATCTCCCGGCCATTCTGCTTGACGCTTTTTGAAAACGATTTACCGTCAGGATGTCTCCAAAGCCCAGTATTGCAATTTCTTATCGGTGCCGGAAGTCTTCCATACCAACTTGGCCGTCGTCTCTCTGGGATTGGACTCAACAGACGAAGGCTTCAGGAACGTTGCGTTGCCGTTCGCATCGTACTGCACCTGGAAGACATATTGAGTCACTGTAATATCTTTGCCTTTGTTGGCATCCGTGGCATCCGCCTTGTCGGCGAACGTGAAGTACAGTTTTCCTGAACAGCTCACGCCCTTGCAGCCCTTCCAATTGTCCTTGCTGACACGCCAGATGACCTTGCTCATATCCAGACCGGCCGCTTCCGCGGCTTCGGCAACGACAGCTGCAATGGTCGTGTTGGAGTTGCCTGCCTCAGAATCAAGCTCAGCACTATAGGCCTGAAACAGCTTCGACAAGCTGGGGTACTGACCGTATTTGTCGAGCTTCATCTCAACCTGATACATTCTCTGGAACCAATCCACGAAGGACTGCGGATTGCTGCGCGTGACAACCAACGAATCTGGAGCGTGGAGTGAGCAGGACACCCGGAAGGTGTAATCGTCCTTTCCATAGGGAATCGCGCGCACACCCACCGTGCCGCCGCTCGGACAAGCCGTTTCCTTTCCGTCGGCAGGATAAAGTTCATCAAGGATTTTTTGAGCGGACAACGTCGCCGCCAATTCGGACGATTCGTTAAAGATCGACGTATCCTTGGTGAACCTTCCGAGCGCCTGCTGCTTTTCAATGGTGCTGCGAATGACTTCGCGATTGTGCTGGCAGACCGTCACGCGGCCCGACTCCTGCAGGTCGAAATACTTCGGCACGGCAACCGCTGCAAAGATGCCGAGTATGGTGAGGCACATCACGATCTCAAGGAGCGTGAAGCCGGCCTCTTGAAGAGGACGAACAAACTGTCGATTCTGCGAACCGGCGTGCATGACAATTCCGAGGGCAAATGTTGTTGTTTTTGAGGCTCGACGCACTTTTTCAGCCGAAGCATCCTGCCGCATGGGAAAGGACGGGCAGAAACAGTCTTAAAGCGGCAAAGTTGTCTGAGCCACAATCATTTATCCTTCCGAATGTATTCGCATGGACGCAAGTCTGTCAAGAAGAATTTAGCCGCCAAACAACCCGAAACTTGTTTGGAGCGCAGTGAAAACTATCAAACGACGACTTCTCATCCCAAATATGGTTGTTCACATATTTGAGAATAGCGAACGCACCAAAACGGTTTTTCGCGGTTTTACATGTTTTTGCCCCTGAAAACGCCGTTTTTCACCGTTTGCAAGGCCAAAAACGCAGATATCCGGCAGTACTCTTTTTGCGCACGCCTTCCTTTCAGTCTCTGTTGCACGCCGAACACAGGCAACGCCTGCCGAGACCTGCGAAGCACGCCCCGGAGCCCTTCCGCAGCCGTGTTCACGTTGCTGAGAACAGGAGCCGTCCCAAAACAGCATTTCTCGGTTTTACACGTTTTCCGACAGAAAAACGGACTTTTTCACCGTTTGCACACCCCAAAACGCAGGTATCCGGCAGTACTCTTTTTGCGCACGCCTTCCTTTCACTCAATGTTGTCCGCACCACACAGGCATCGCCTGCCGAAACCCGCAAGACACGACCTGGAACTCTTCCGCAATCGTGTTCACGTTGTTGAGAACAGGAACCGTCCGAAAACAGCATTTCTCGGTTTTACATGTTTTCCGGCTGAAAAACGGGCTTTTTCACCGTTTGCAAGCCCAAAAGCGCAGGTATCCGGCAGTACTCTTTTTGCGCGCAGGTCAATTGAGTGCGCCCGCATGAAGGCTTGCGCCGGCCCCGGCCGCCTTGCCCGCAGCACCCCGAATACCCGACGCTTCGTAGGAGAGCTGTCGTTCTCAGCGCATCGGCGCACGTTACGAACAGAATCGTTCACGTCTTTAAGAACAAAGTGATACGAAATTCAAAAAATCAAGTTTTTGCACATTTTCAGCCGTAAAAATGCAGTTTTCTACCGTTTTTAGACCTTAAATGCACATTTTCTGAAAATCACATCCCTTCCAGCCCCTAACGATTCGAAGCCTTGTGCCTGTCGTCGCAAACCGTCCGAAACTCTGTCATTGGGTAAAATGCAGTGTTGCGAATACAAGAATTAATCGAGGAGAAGACCATGCCCGCAAACCTTCAGTCCCAGTCGATCGTCCGCGTCGTGGACGACGATCCCGACGTCAGGCGCTCCTGGAAGTTCGTGCTTGAAGGCGAAGGCTGGAACGTGCTCACGTATGCGAGCGCTCTCGAATTTCTGGAAAAGGACAGTCCTTTCGCGCCCGGATGCCTGGTGCTTGACGTGCGCATGCCCGGGATGAGCGGAATCGAGCTTCAGCATGCGATGAAGCTTCGCGGCGACAGGCTGCCCGTCATCTTCATTTCGGCCCACGGCGACATCGACATGGCCGTGAAGTCCATGAAGGACGGCGCGGACGACTTCCTCTCGAAGCCCGTGACGCCCGAGCGCCTCATTGAAGCGATTTCAAAGGCGGTCGAGCGAGATGCAAAGACGCGCGCCGAATCCGCAGCCCTTGAAAAGGCCCGCGCGGCCTTCCGCAGGCTTTCCGCCCGCGAGCAGGAGGTGGCGCTCGGCGTCGCCCGCGGCGGTCTCAACAAGCAGATCGCGTTCGATCTCAACATCACGGAAAAGACCGTGATCGCGCACCGAAGCTCGCTCTGCAGGAAGCTCGGGCTCAGAACCGCCGCCGACATCACGCGCCTCATGATGCTCATCAACCCGGAGGCGGTCACAAGCGCCGCACCCGCCGTCGAGGAGGCCTGACGCCTCCTCCCTTCCCTGCCCGGCAAAGACGAGGAAAGCCGCCTCACGGTCACCCGTTGAAGCGGCTTTCGACTTTTTGAAGACCCGGATCCGGTCCGCCCCGGAGGTTTGGGCGGAACCGGAATCACAAGGTCATCAGAGGAGAATGGGCTCGTAGTAGCCCGCGAAGAGCACCGAGGCGCGGAGAAGAAGCGCACCGAGGATGCCGAGCGCGGCGCCTACGGCAACAGCGCTGCGGCTGCGCGTTGCGAGGTTGATGCCGAGCGGAATCAGCGAGCCGCAGAGGACTGCGCCTGCCAGGAACATCACGGACTGCGGACCCGAGACGAGGGCCTCGGCGCCGGCACGAGCGGCGGCGGACGTGGAGCTCATCGCGACATGCACGAAGGCAAAGATCGTGAAGAGTTCGGCGGCCTCGACCCAGAGGGACGTGCGGCGGCCCCAGAGAACCTTTTCATGCGGCAGGCGGCCCGAGATTGCAAGGAGCTCGATGCAGCCCATGGCGGAAGCCATGCCGGACATGATCCAGAGAAGCGGAATCAGCGCCGTGTTCCAGAGCGTAACGCCGACGGCCTGCGTGAGGAGGAAGCCCGAGTAGATCGTGGCGGCAACGCCGACGGCGGCGGCTACGTAGTTGAACCAATCGCCTTCAACCAGCCTGCGGCAGCCTTCGCTCTTGAAGATCACGCCCGCGAAGACGAGCGAATAGAAGAGCGTCAGACAGCACTGAAGGACGAGCAGGCAGATGCCGATGAACATCCAGCTGCCGAGGTTGAAGCTCATCTCCATGAGAGCATGGATGGCGGCCATCGGCAGATTGAGAATGCGCGTCAGATGGCTCATCACCAGAAGCGTGCCCAGAATGCCGGTGATCGTGCAGACGTAGACGAGCGCCTTTTCACGCACCCAGTTGTTGAGGAACATTCCCATGCCCGAGAGACCCACGAGCCAGAGGAAGAGCGCAATGGTCCAGCCCCAGTGGGCGGCCTGGACCTGCGCGGTGAAGTCGGATAGATCCATCATTTCTGCACCACCACATAGAAGTTCGGTTTGGTCCCGTGGCTCTCAAGGAGCGTCCGGGTCTTGGAAGCTGCGATCTTGCGAGAGATCTCGGACTGCGGATCGAGCGTGTCGCCAAAGAGGCGGGCGCCCGCCGGGCAGGCCGTCACGCAGGCCGGCTGACCGCCGTTCTTGATGAGCTCGAGGCAGCCTTCGCCCATGCACTTGCTGGGCAGGCCCGTCTTCGGGTTCGACCAGCGGGCGTCGTACGGACAGGAGGCCACGCAGTAGTTGCAGCCGATGCAGCGCTTAGGATCGTTGCGCACGAGGCCGTTCTCGTCATAGTAGTTGGCGCCGAACGGGCAGGTCGTGACGCAGGGCGCTTCGGAGCACTGCTGGCACTGAACGAGGAGCTGCATCGGACGGTTCTTCTCGACCTTGACCTGGCGGATGTTGCCGCACACCGTGTTCCAGGCCGGGTTGAACTCGTTGATGAGATCCGGATAGTTGGTCTGGGCGCAGGCCGAAATGCATGCGCCGCAGTTGATGCACTGGGTCGCATCGAAGAGGTGCGCCAGCTGTTTCTTGACTTTCTTCATTGTGACTTACCTCTTGATGCGCTTGACGCGAATGCAGCTGTTGTTGGCAAGGTTGCCGTAGACAGGCTCTGCGTAGCCGGTTGCGAACCAGTGCGAGTTGATGCCTTCCTTGACGAAGGCGAAGCGCGGGTCGTTGACCAGCTCCTTCGTGCGCACGCCGCCGGAGAAGCCGAAGGCGAAGACGCTGCCCGCCACGACCTTCTTCGTGACCGTAACGACAACTTCGGCCCGGTATTCGCGGTCGACGCCTTCAACCAGGACCTTTTCCTTGTTGGAGATGCCGAGGCGCTCGGCGTCGTACGGATTCATCCAAAGCGTGCGGTCGCCCATGAAGCGGGTGGTCGCGGCAAAGAGATTGAGGCCGGAGGACGACGTGCAGTTCTTGCCGGAGACGAGCACGAATTCGTTGCTCGCGGGCTTCGGCGCCGTATAGGCCGGGGCCGGGAAATAGTCGCTGATCGGCTTGATCTTGTCGTAGCCGGGCTTCGAGAATGCCTTGAAGCCGTAGATTTCGATCTTGCCCGTGGGCGTTCCGAAGGGCTTCTTCCAGGGATAGACGCCGTACTTCTTCTTGTTGACCGTGGTCCAGCCCTTGGTCTTGAAGTCATTGAGGATCTTTTCGCCGGAGCCCGGGTTCTTGGCTTCCTGAGCCTTGACGAAGCTTGCAATGCCCTTGTCGTCGAACTTGTTCCACCAGGCGTCGAACTCGTCGGCCGTCCTGCATTCCTTGTAGCCCACGCGTTCGGCGCGTTCCGGATAGGCGCGGCGGAGGATTTCGAGAAGGATCCACACGTCGTGGCGCGCTTCGACGCCTTCGGGCGGACGGATGCCGGCGTCGTTCATGTGAACGGAGCCGTCGAGCGCCCACTTGACGCCGGCGGTTTCGCGGCGTTCGAGGTAGTACGTGGCCGGGAGCACGTAGTCGGCGTAGTCGCAGACTTCATGCGGGAGCAGATCCTGCACGACGAGAAGGTCGAGCGACTTCAGGGCCTTTGCCAGGCGCTCTGAGTCGGATTCGCGATGGAAGAGCGTGGTGCCCACAGAGAAGAGCGCGCGGATCGGATAGGGCTTGCCGGTGATCATGGCGTCGAGCGCGGTCCAGAGGTTGCCGGCGGATTCCGGGCAAACCATCTTGTCGATGCGCTTGGCCTTGACCATCTCCCACTTTTCGCCGTTCGGCCCCTTGCCCGCAGCGACGCCCGGACGCTTGAAGCCGCCGCCCGCGGTCACGACGATGCCGCCTTCGCGGTCGACGTTGCCGTTGAAGGCGTTGAGAATGTTGATGAGCTGATAGAGCTCGATGTCGTTGCCGTTCTTGGAGGAGTACCAGCCGTCGTCCACAACGCCCTTGAGATTGGCGAAGTTGCGTGCGATCGTCAGAAGCTCGTCGGCCGGGATGCCCGTGATCTTCTGAGAGGCTTCCGGCGTGTGCCTGGCGGCAATGCCGGCGAGGATGTCGAGCGCGGTGCGCACGGCGGTCGTCGAGCCGTCGGCGAGCCTCACCTCTTCGGCGAAGTGCAGATTGGCGTCCGTGTCGGCGGATTCGTCAAAGCCGACGGCCTCGCCCTTTTCATTGAGCACGACGCCCTGGAAGACGATGGCGTTCTTCTTCAGATCATGAACGGCATAGCGGTCCTTGCGGCCGTCTTTCTTCATGTCGGCTTCGGTGAGCGGACAGCCGTCCGCCTTGATGAGGTAGGCAGCGTTCGTATGCTTGGCCAGGAACTTCAGGTCGGCAAGGCCTTCCTTGAGCATGACGTTCATCATGGCGAGCACGAAGGAAGCGTCCGTGCCCGGACGGATCGGCACCCACTTGGCGTCGCCGTAGGCGATGTCGGGCATGCGCGGGTCGACGCTCACAACCTTGGCGCCGCGTTCGCGGGCCTCGTTGAGAGAATGCAGGCAGCCCATGGCGGAGCCCATCGAGCGGCCGATGAGAATCAGATAGCGCAGGTGCTTGTAGTCGGGCTCGATCTTGCCGGCGCCCGTAAAGCCCTTGCCGTAAACCCAGTCGCGGCCGGCGATGGAGGCCGTGTTGCAGGTGCTCGAATGGCCGATGTCGTTCGGAGAGCCGAGCGGGAACGTGATCCACTTGGAATAGGAGGAGAAGGAGTGCGAGGTCGAAACGACGGACTGCTCGCCGTGCTTCGCCACAACGTCCTTGAGCTTGGCGGCGATGTCGTTCAGGGCTTCGTCCCACGACACCTGCTTGAACTTGCCTTCGCCGCGCTCGCCGACTCGCTTCAGAGGCTTCCTGATGCGAAGCGGATGGTTCCAGATCCACATCGTGGCGGCCGCACGGCCGCAATAGCCGCGCTGCGGATGATCCGGATTCGGGAAGATGCGGACCGTCTTTTCAGAGGTCGGCTCGCCGATCTTCTTCATGGCCACAAGGCCGCAGAAGGCGCCGCACATGCAGCAGGCGAGCGGATGACGGCTCCAGCCCTGACACTCAAGCTCCTTGAGCTGCGCTTCGATCGGCCACATGGCGCTCGCGGCGCCCGTCGTGGCTACGGCTGCCGCTCCGCCGAGCTTCATGAGCCCGCGACGCGACATTCGAAGGTCGACAATGGTGTTGTCTGCCATTCGTTTATCTCCTTGATTGGTTGGGTCGTGCGGCACCTCATGACGGGGTCGGCACCGCGCTTGAACCCGATTCTGTCAATCAACGGAGACGCCGGGATCCCGACTTCGGTAATTGCCCTATTGGATATTTATCCATACCACCCTACCCCGCTATCCTAAAAATGAATAGCGAATCGCACTGAAACCACGAAACAATCGCTGCAAAGGCTCAAAAAGCGATCGATTTGCGGCGAAAAACACGGTTTTTGTCAGTCGAAATGCACGTTACCCCCTATGCATCGTTAATATCTATTTATTCAATAGATTTGTACTATTCATCTAGATCGAAAGGACTAGACGGCATTATCCTTTTGGTTTAGTTCCACAAATTCGAGCGTCTCGAGAGAAGGTTAGAATCGGAACATGTCCGATGCCTCCTCACGCCTCTCTCCGTTCCCATGAAGAAGATTTTGTCCGTTGTTTTTGCCGCTCTGATCCTTCTTGCCGGCGCATCGGCCTCGTTCGCCGCCGGCTCGGGATATTCGGAGAATGTCGTCATGCCCGAACGCCTTCGCTTGGCGATCGTGAACTCATACGGCATGTCGATCATGAGCGACTACTACAACCGGACGATCGAGGCCGTGAGGGCGAAGCTCGCACCCGTTGAAATCGATGTGAAGATCTACGGCCCGGACGGCTTTCTCGAAGCGGCCGGGAACGGGGAATTCGACATGTCGATCGCCTCAAGCGGCCTCACGAGCCTGATGATCGAGCGCACGGGCGGCCTGCCGCTTGCGGCCGTCGTCTCGGACGAGGCGCCGGATCCGAACTACGCCAACGGCGCCGCGATCATCGTCCGCTCGAACCGCGAGGACCTGAAGACGCTTGCCGATCTGGAGGGAAAAAGCGTCGCCATCATGAGCCGCACGGCCTTTGCGGGCTGGCAGATTCCGGCATCCGAAATGGTGCGCATGGGCATCAACCCGGAAGCCTACTTCTCCGAAATCCGCGTCTCGGGCTTTCCGATGACGCGAATTGTCGACGAGGTCGCCTCGGGAAAGATCGACGCGGGCTTCGTCGCCACCTGCCTTCTCGAGCGCATGGCCAAAAGCGGCGAGATCGACATGAAGGACTTTCGCGTGATCAACGAGCGCAAGGACCGGCGCCTTGCATGCCGCCACTCGACCAATCTTTATCCGAACTGGTTCTTCTCAATCAAGCCGACGGTTCCCACGCCGGCGGCCAAGGCCCTGACAGCAACGCTTCTCGCCATGCCGCCTTCCACCGACGGCACGCAGTGGACCATCTCGAACGACAACCGGCGCCTTTATGAAGTTTTCCGCATTCTGGAAGTTCCCTACGGCGATCCGAACGGCTTCAGCCGGTTCATCAGACGGGTCATTCCGTGGATCATTGGCGCAGGCGCGTTGCTCCTCATTCTTCTGCTCAATACGCTTCTTCTTGCGAGCCTTGCCAAGAGACGAGCGCAGGCACTTGAAAAGGCCATGGCAGAAAAGCTAAGCGCCGAACTCGCCGCCCATCAGAATGCCGTCCAGCTTGAAAGCCTGACGCGCGCAAGCGCCGTGGGACTTCTGTCAAGCATGGTCGCTCACGAGCTCAAGCAGCCTCTCACGGTCATCGGCAACTATGCGGGCAGCCTTCGCCGCCGCCTCGCCCGCGGCGACGTTCCCCGCGAAACGCTTCTCGAATCCGTCACAGAAATCGAGGACTCCGGCGCCCGCGCCGCCGCGATCATCGACCGCGTCCGCTCCTACGGCCAGGTGCGCCAGCGCGTCATGACCGAAGTCGATCTTTCGGAACTCGTCGAGACAACCGTCAACCGCTGGGAGCGCCACGCCTCGCAGCGCGTTCCGTGCCGGCTCTCCGTCGAGCCCGGCATCACGGTCGAGGCCGCCCGTCTTGAAATCGAGCTTGCCGTCCTCAACCTCGTGAAAAACGCGGCCGCAGCCGTGAAGGACCTGCCCGACGGCGCGATTGAAGTCACGCTCAAGTCCAGCGGCGCCTACGCGCTCGTCACAATCGAAGACAACGGTCCGGCGCTCAGCGACGAGCAGATCGAGCATCTCGGCGATCTGGGCTACACCACCAAGGCAAGCGGCCTCGGACTCGGCATCGCCATCGTGCGCTCGCTCCTCGAAGCCCACGGCGGCTCCCTCGTCCATCGCCGGCGCACGGATCTTGACGGACGGGGCCTTGCCTGCGTCGTCAGGCTTCCGCTGGTCGCCCGTCCCGACGAATCCGCTTGAGTGCTGTTGTTTTTTATCAGCGCCATTCTTCATGACGGTTCGAAATACGTAAAATTGACTGGCCGGTCCCATAACGACAAACATTTCGTATGAGAGCGAAGCGGTCGTTGAGTGCCGTCAGACCAAACTGCGACGGCGCCGAGATGGTCCCCGGACGTTGTTTCGGCAGCCATAGGACAGGCAGGCGGGTTCGTGTGAAAAGATGCGCACGAACCCGCTTTTCTTTCCGCTTATAAAAAAGCGGGCGCCCGAAGACGCCCGTTGTCAAACAACTTGACCAAAGGTTCAAGAAATACTCAATCTTGAGAGAGGAAATCGATCAGCCGGCGATGCCGTTCATTTTGGCCGCAAAGCCCGTGTAAACATTGAAGGCGTTCGGCATGCTCGTCTCGTCCTGAATGTCGAAGTTCGGACGATGGTGGCCGTGATGGTTGCAGCCCCAAAGGATGAAGGCCGCCTGGCCGCCGTGCTGAATGACGCGGCGAATGAAGAGCGCGCAGTCCTCGGAGCCCGAAGGCGCATGAATGCGAGGAAGCATCGTCGTGTTCGGAACGTGCCTCATCACGTCCTCGACCTTGTCAAAGAGAGCCGGGCTCTGAAGCAGCGTCGTGGACTCGCCCGCCATCGTCACCGTCGACTTGACGCGATAGGCCTTGTCGACGCCCGCGAAGATGTCGTACACATAGTCTCGCATGTAGCCGTTCACCTCCTCGGTCTCGCCGCGGACCTCCATCTGAAGGCGGGCATGCGCCGGGATCACGTTGCGGCCTTCGCCGGCATGAAGCGTGCCGACCGAGACGCGGGTCGTGCCGTCGCCGTTGCGAGGAATGCCCTGAAGCATCATCGAGGCCGCACAAGCAGCCATCAGCGCGTTGTGGCCGAGCTGCGGAGCGTTGCCCGCATGTGCGGGCTGCCCCTCGATGTCGATGTCGAACTTCGTCGAGGCCAGGAACCCGCCGTCCATCACGCCGATCTCGCCGAGCTTGGCAAGACCGCCCACATGGCCGCTGATGAAGTAGTCCACGTCGTCGACGATCCCTGCGGCCGCCATGGCGCGGGCGCCGCGCACGCCCTCTTCGGCCGGCTGATAAATGAGCTTGAACCTGCCGCAAAGCTCGTTCTTGTGATCCACGAGCCAGCGAGCCACTTCGAGGCCCACGGCCGTATGGCCGTCATGGCCGCAGGCATGCATGAAGCCCGGGCGCTCGGACGCGAAGCCGAGCTTGTTCGGAAGATGCTCGGGATCGTCCGTCTCACGCACCAGCACGCAGTCCATGTCGGCGCGAAACGCCGTCGTGGGACCCGGCCTGCCCGTGTCGAGCACGGCGACGGCGCCCGTGTAGCCTTCGGTCGCATCCAGGAATTCCTGCGGCACGCCGTGCTTCAGAGCGCGAGCCATGCCGTCGCGCACGAGCTGAGGATCGCGGCCGAGCACTTCCTTCTCATTGATGTTCGCCTTGCCGATCGAAACCTCAAGGCCCAGCTTCTTGAGAAACTCGACGACGAAATACGTCGTTTCAAACTCCGTCCAGCCTTCCTCCGGACGCTTGTGCAACTCGCGGCGGTTGCGAACCATTTCTTCGTAATACTTGGTGTTGTCTTCCATGACATTCTCCAAAAATTCTCAAGCAGAGGCCTTGTCTGCAACAGGCAGGGCGCAGCGCTTCAATGCAAGTGAAACCAGGGCGCAGACGATGCCGGCTGCGGCGGCCGCGATGCAGACCATGTAGGCGCGACTGAAGTCGCCGCCCGCATTGGCCCAGCGGATCACGAGAGGTCCGGCGAGGCCTCCCACCGAATAGCCGAGCATCATCAACGAAAAGTTCACGCTGTTGTGCTTCGGGCCGTATTCGTCGACCACAAGGCTCGGATACGTGCCGATGAAGGCGCCGAAGCAGATGCCAACACCGACGATCCCGGCAAAGAACAGCCCCGTGTCGCCGTGTCCTGCGGACATCAGCATGATGAGGCCGGCAAGCGCAACGATCAACACAAGAATCAGCGTCTGAATGCGGCCGATCCTGTCGGAAAGCGTTCCCGAGACGAATCTCCCGGACGTATTGGCAATCGAAATCACCGACACGCTAAGAGCAGCCAGAGCCGCGCTCGCCCCCACCTGCTCCTGGGCGATGGCCGAAATGTTCGAAAGGAGCATGAGGCCCATCATCGCGGACGACGTAAAGAGCAGAAAGAGAGGATAAAAGAGCGGCGTTCTCACCATCTCGAACCAGTTCATGCTCGGTGCGGCGCGCATGCCCGAACGGCCCGTCGACGGCGCCAGGACGGCATGCAGATTGTCCGGACACTTCGTCGTCTGCAGGGCGGAAATCACGATCACCACGCCCGAGCAGACGCCCACAACCAGCAGCGTCTCGGCAATGCCGAGCGCATCAATCAAAGCACGAACGACAAAGGGCAGCACGGCCGCGCCGATCCCCAGACACGCCGTCACCAGACCGCCCGCAAAGCCGCGGCGGTCCGGAAACCACTTGACGGACGAATTGATCGTGCAGCCGTTGACGAGCCCCGTGCCGACGCCGACGCATAGACCGTAGCTCGCATAGAGCATCTCCACGGACTCGGCCAGAGTCGTCAGCGCATAACCCGCCGCAATTGCAAGGCCGCCGAAGGCAATCGTCAGCCTCGGTCCGAACCGGTCGTTGATGAAGCCGCCCGCCAGCATCACGAAGGGCGTGACGCCGGTCGCAAGACCGAAGACGGGCGCGAGATCCGAAGTCCTCACCACGCAGCCCGCCGCTTCCGAAATCCGAGCGGCCAAAGGCCCCGCGAAGACGCTCCATACATAGAGCGCGCCCGTAAAGAAATTTATCAGACAAAAGAGAGCGAGATAAGCAGCCTTAAGTATCAGAACGAGAATCTCACATCCCAGGTTGAGGAGCTTGAAAAGCAGCTTAAGGAAGCAAGTGAGGATGATTCGCTCTCAAC
>CAKQKT010000056.1 GCA_934249275.1 uncultured Sutterella sp.
GTCATGGGCTTCAAGACCGAGGACACGCTTCTCATGGTCTTCCTCGTCAACATCACGGCCGCCATCGGCGCCTTCGCCTTCGGCTATGTGCAGGACATGATCGGCCACAAGCTCGCGCTCGCCGCAACGCTCTGCGTCTGGATCGCCATGGTTGCCGTCGCCGCCTTTTCGAGCGAGCACTGGCATTTCTGGGTGGCCGCCAACCTTGCCGGCCTTGCCATGGGGTCGTCCCAGTCCGCCGGCCGCGCCATGGTCGCCGTCTTCGCGCCTTCCTCGCGCCTGGCCGAGTTCTACAGCTTCTGGAACATGGCGCTCTGGTTCGCCGCCATCGTGGGGCCGCTCTCCTACGGCGCCATCACCTGGATGACCGGCAACGACCATCGCACGGCCATTCTCTTCACGGGGCTCTTTTTCGTGCTCGCGCTCCTCGCGCTAGCCCCCGTCAGCATGAAGCGCGGCGCCGAAACGGCCGCCAGACTGTCGGCCAAGTAAAAAATAAGCGGCGGATGCGCATTGCACGCATCCGCCGCTTTTCAGACCCCCAACAGCGCGGGCGGAGATGAACCCGCAAGACGGAAGGCGTTTGGCTCCTTCCTGCGCCGCATCCCTCCGGACGACCCCCGAAGTCCTTGGATGGAGAGGTTTGGCGCTCGCTGTCGTTGAACGTATTATGCCTAAAATGAGAATGATTCTCAATAGTGTTTTGAAGTTTTCAGGCTTGAAAAGCCGTTCTCTTGATAATGGTCAAGTTTTATAAGTCCGAATACAAAAAAAGAGGAGGCTTTCTTGTGGAAAGTCTCCTCTCTTCGATAGGGAATTCAATCGGGCCGCTTACTTGCGAACCTTGACGGTCTTGCCCTTGTTGAGCTCGAGCACTCGGCGCGTGTCTTCGGCGAGATCGCGCATTTCAAGCTTGTCGTAGGAGTTCGCGATCATTTCGAGCGCGTCGTCGCGCATCGGCGTGTTCTGGAATTCGCTCACGACGCGCTGCGCATGCTGAATGGCCGCGACATAAGCGTGTCGAACGTAGTAGTATTCTGCAACTCCAAGTTCATGCTTCGCCTGAGCCAGCACGAGCTGGTGCATGCGGCGGCGCGCCTCGGGCGCGTAGCGGCTGTCGGGGAAGCGGAGCGCAAGCTCCTTGAGAATGTCGAAGGCTTCCTGAGCGGCATTGGCGTCGCGTTCGGAAAGTTCCTGACCGGAAAGCTTCGCGAACCAGCCGTCATTTTCATTAAGCGTTGCAAGCGCCTTCAGATACATGACGTAGTCGCTGTTGGCGTGGTTCGGGTAGGCCTGCAGGAAGCGGTCGGCGCCCTGAACGGCCTGAGCCGCATCGCCGTCCTTCCAGTTCGCATAGATCAGTTCGATCTGCGCCTGCTGTGCATACGTTCCAAACGGGTAGCGAGCCTCGAGCTTGGTGTAATAGTTTTTTGCGTCGGTCCAGTTGCTCTCATCAAGAGCGGCTCGGGCCTCGGTATACAATTTGTCGGCCGACCAGTCTGCCGTCGGATCCCGGTCGAGGGATTCGAGCCAGGAGCAGGAGGCGGTCGCCAGCGTGATGGCCGTTACGGCCACCAGCCTCGCGGCGAAGCGCTTATTAGGAAACTTGAAATTCATGACAAGCAGTTGCGAAAATTCTGAACTTTCGGATTATAACGACCTCCCCGATGTTGGGAATGCGGCCGATGATGACACTTTACCAAGTTTCACGGTTGAAGGTTTTTGGGGCGAGCGCCTTGACAAGGTTCTTGCCACTCTGATGCCGGACGTTTCCCGAGCTCGTTTGCAGAAGCTCATCGAGGAGGGAAGCGTCGAGGTGAACGGCGAGGTCGTCCAGAAGGTTCGCCAGAAGGTCACCGAGGGCGACGAGATCTCGCTGCTTGAGGAGCCGCATCTCGACGAGGCGCTTGCCTTTACGCCCGAAGAGGACGTCGAGTTCGACGTGGTCTATGAGGACGATGCGATCATCGTCGTCAACAAGCCCGCGGGCCTCGTCGTTCATCCGGGCGCCGGCAACCCCTGCGGCACGCTTTTGAACGGTCTGCTCTGGCGCTATCCCGAGCTTCGCGAAGTGCCGCGCGCCGGCATCGTCCATCGCCTTGACCGCGATACGACGGGCCTGATGGTCGTTGCACGCACGCTCTCGGCGCAGACCAATCTCGTGCGCCAGCTTCAGGAGCGCACCGTCAAGCGCGAGTACTGGGCCTTCACGCTCGGCTCCGCCGCGCCCGACTTCGTTGTCGAGACGCCGATCGGCCGCGATCCGCGCAGCCGCATCCGCTTCAAGTGCTTCCCGGGCAGCACCGGCGTTCGCGCCAAGCCCGCGCGCACCCGCGCCCGCTGCGTGGGCTGGAGCTCGATCGAAGGCCTGCCCGTTTCCTGGGTTGCCTGCCGCCTCGACACGGGCCGCACCCACCAGATTCGCGTTCACCTCACGAGCGAGGACCTGCCGCTCATCGGCGACCAGGTCTACCGCGGCCGCGCGCCCGGCCTTACGGTCAAGGTCGAAAACGAGCTCGACTTCCACCGTCAGGCGCTGCACGCCTCGAGGCTCGGCCTCGATCATCCGGTCACGGGCGAATACATGGAATGGTTCGTGCCGCCCGAGGACGACATGATCGACCTGATGGAGGATCTCGGCTTCGGTCCGTGGAACGTCCCCGTCAAGGTCTTCGAGAACGAACGACTCTAACAACATTTATCTGGAAGAGAGAAGGTTATGGAACTGACGAAACCCGGACTCGACATCCTGCAGCCCGCTTGGAAGGATCGCGCTCCCGCTTCGGTTGACGCGCTCTTCACGTGCCGCGACGGCGGCGTCTCCAGCGGCGTTTACGGCAATGCCGAAGGCATCATGGGCCTCAACGTTGCGCCGCACACGGGCGACTTCGGCGCCTGCGTGCGCATGAACCGCTCCATCGTCGCCCAGCTCGTGCCGGCCGACCCCGTGTGGCTCAAGCAGGTGCACGGCACGGAAGTGATCGACGCTGACACGGCCGAAGGCGAGCCCGAGGCCGATGCCGCCGTCTCCACGAAGCCGGGCGTCGTCTGCACGGTCATGACGGCCGACTGTCTGCCGGTTCTTCTCACCAATAAGGAAGGCACAGTCGTCGCCGCCGTTCACGCCGGTTGGAAGAGCCTTGCCGCAGGCATCATCCAGAAGACGATCCGCGTCATGCGCGAACGCGCGCCGGAAAGCACGGGCTTTGTCGCCTGGCTTGCGCCGCGCATCGGTCCGGAAGCCTTCGAGGTCGGTCCCGACGTGCGCGATGCGATGCTTGCTCATCTGCCCGAAGCCGGCCGTGCCTTTACGCAGGGCGAAGGCGATCGCCTGATGTGCGACCTTGCCGTGCTCGCGAAGATGGCGCTCGCTGGCGAAGGCGTCGCCGAAGAGGACGTCGTCGACTGCGGCCTCTCCACCTATTCGCATCCGCGCCGCTTCTACAGCTTCCGCCGCGACGGCGAGAAGTCCGGCCGCCACGCCGCGATGATCTGGATCAAGCCCGAAGAGGCCTGATATCCTGGCCTCGTGACACAACTGCTTTTACAGGCTTAGACACTTATGTCCCACAAGATTCCCGTCGTCGGTTTTGTTTCGCTCGGCTGTCCGAAGGCTCTCGTCGATACGGAGCGGATCGTTACCGAACTTCGCGCCCGCGGCTACCGCATCGGCACGAGCTATCACGATGCCGACATCGTGATCGTCAACACCTGCGGCTTCGTCAACGAAGCTGTGAAGGAAAGCCTTGACGCCATCACCGAAGCGCTCGCCGAAAACGGCCGCGTGATCGTCTGCGGCTGTCTCGGCGGCCGCAAGGAGGCCGACGGCAGCAACTACGTGCTGAACCACTGTCCGAAGGTGCTCGGCGTCACCGGTCCGGATTCCGTCGACGACGTGATCGCGATGGTCGAAACCCATCTTCCGCGTCCTCACGAGCCCTGGGGCGATCTGGTGCCCGCGTGCGGCGTGCGTCTCACGCCCAAGCACTACGCCTACCTCAAGATCAGCGAGGGCTGCAACCATCACTGCACGTTCTGCGTCATTCCGAACCTGCGCGGCGGCCTTTGCAGCCGTCCGGCGGGCGAAGTGCTGCGCGAGGCCGAAAACCTCGTCAGCGCCGGCGTCAAGGAGCTTCTCGTCATCAGCCAGGACACGGCCGCCTACGGCGTCGACCGCCGCTACGCGCTCGACCTTCGCGCCAATCCGCCGATCCGCACGCATCTCCTTGATCTTTGCCGAGGCCTTGGCGAGCTCGGCGTGTGGACGCGCCTGCACTACGTCTATCCGTATCCCTCCGTCGACGAGATCGTGCCGCTCATGGCCGAAGGCCTGATCCTGCCGTATCTGGACGTGCCGTTCCAGCATGCGCATCCGCGCGTGCTCAAGGCGATGAAGCGTCCGGCGAGCGCCGAGAAGAACCTCGAGCGCATTGCCGCCTGGCGCGCCGTCTGTCCGGACATTACGATTCGCTCGACCTTCATTGCGGGCTTCCCCGGCGAGACCGAGGAGGAATTCGAATACCTGCTCGACTTCCTGCGCGAGGCCAGGCTCGACCGCGTCGGCTGCTTTGCCTACTCGCCCGTCGAAGGCGCGCAGGCCAACCTGCTGCCGGGCGCTCTGCCCGACGAAGTCCGCGAGGAGCGCCGCAACCGCTTCATGGAGGTTCAGGCCGAGATTTCGGCTGAAAAGCTCCGTGCCAAGATCGGAACCGTCGAGGAGGTCATCATCGACGAATACGACGACGAGGCCGGCCTCGCCATCGGCCGCACGAAGGCCGATTCGCCCGACATCGACGGCAAGTGCTATGTCGAGACTCTCACGGCCTACAAGCCGGGCGACTTTGTGAAGGTCCGCATCACGGGCAGCGAAGAGTACGACCTCGTGGGCACGCCCGAGGATGAGATTCAGGCGAAGTAATTCGCGGCGGTCTCATCTAGCAGAAAGCTCCTGAAGCCGGGAAACGGCCGCTTCGGGAGCTTTCTTCGTTTTGGCGCGGAGTTGCCAGAAAAAATCGGGAGAAATACTTCTTTAGTATGAATTTGGCAGTAGTTCGTCAAATGAGTCTAAAAACTACAATACAATGGCCGTTTCTGCAATTGTGCCGCTTGTGGTCGGCGGCTCCTCGGAGCCGGAAGCTGCGGCCGGTTTGGAAAACGGAGCCTCCCGGAGGACGCTTTCCAAACGGGCCTCGCCCGAAAGTCATTCAAACATTCCGGAGCTTTCCATGACCGACAACAACGCACTGCGTCCCGACGCACTCACACCGAAGGAAATCACTGAAAAGGTTCTCAATCTAGGCGTCACCAAAAGCAGCATGGACTGGCGCACCCAGCTGCCTCTCACCATGCTCGCCGGCTTCTACATCGGGCTCGGCGGTCTTTTCTGCACGCTCTTCATGAGCGACTCCGCGCTTCCGTTCGCCATCCAGAAATTCATGGGCGGCGCGGTCTTCTCGCTCGGCCTCTATCTGGTGCTTGTAGCCGGCGCCGAACTTTACACCGGCAACACCATGCTGGCGGGCTCCGCTGCCGACGGACGCATCAGCTGGGGTGCGGCGGTCATGAACTGGGTCCGCGTCTGGCTCGGCAACTTCCTGGGCGCCCTGATCCTCGTGACGCTCGTTTACTTTGCGCATGTGGCCGACATGGGGTCTATGGCCAAGGGCATGATGAGCGTTGCCGTCGGCAAGCTTTCCGCCGACTGGACGACGATCATGGTCAAGGGCATTCTCTGCAACCTGCTGGTCTGCCTCGGCGTCTGGGTGGGCTATGCCGGCCGCACGGTCGTCGACAAGGCCGTGGGCGTTGTGCTCCCCGTCTCCGCCTTCGTGGCGCTCGGCTTCGAGCACTGTGTCGCAAACATGTACTTCCTGCCGCTCGCCTACGTGCTGAAGCTCGGCGGCTACGCTCCCGCAGGCGTGCCCCTTGACGTGATCACGATCGAGAACATCGTCAAGAACCTTTCCGCCGCCACGGTCGGCAACACGATCGCCGGCGCGGCGCTCGTCTTCATGTACTGGTTCGCTTTCCGAAATCGGAAGTAAGGCGTCTTCACAAGCAAGACCGCATGCGCCGCCGCAGCGTTTCGCCCGGAGGCGCTTTTGTGCCTGCCGTCGGCATTTTCAAAATGCCTGAGGATAATGCCGATTACCGTTCATGCAGGCCTATGCGGTATCATCAATAGGTTATTCACGGCTTCGCGCATCGATCATTCCGATGCCGCGGGCCTGTTCGGAATTCAATGATGTTCGCAAAACGCATGCTGGCGGGCGCAACTGCGCTTGCAATTCTCGGCTTCGCCGCTTCGGCCCAGGCCGTCTCACTCGGTGACCTGACCGTTGAAAGCAAACCCGGTGAACCTCTCGAGGCTTTGCTGGAGATCAATGATCTCGACCTGACGATTTCCCCGCTTCTTGTGCGCGTGGCGCCTCCCGCCACGTATCTGCGCGAAGGCGTGAACTGGCCCTCTCAGGTTCAGGACCTCAAGCTTGCGCGCGACGGCAAGAACGGCACCATCCGCCTGCGTCTCTACGGCGAGCAGGTTCTCAAGGCCGGAAGCTTCCCGCTTCTCATGGAAATGAACGCCGGCGGAACCGTTACCGTCCGCGCCTATGAGGTGCAGTCGAAGGACGGCGTCTTCGTCGTCAAGCCGTCCGCCGAGCGCACGACCGTCAAGGGGGCGCCTCGCCGCGTTGCTCCCGAGCCTCTCGTTGTTCCCGAAGAGCCCAAGGCCGAATCCGCCAAGGCTGAACCCGTGAAGTCCGAACCCGCAAAGACCGAACCTGCCGTGAAGACGGCCAAGGCTGTTCCGGAAGCCGTCAAGGCTGTCGAAGCGCCGAAGCAGGAAGCGGTTCCGGCCGTCAAGCCGGCGCCTGAGGCGGCTCAGGCGCCTAAGGCCGCCGTCGCCCAAAAGCAGGAGGCGGTCAAGCCTGCGGTTGAGGCGCCCAAGGCGGCAGCCGAGCCCGTCAAGCAGGTCGTCAAGGCTGCCGAAAAGCCCGTGAAGGTTCGCCGCAAGGGACGCTATGCGCCGTCCGTCGTCAAGGAATACGTGGCTCTCAACGGCTTCGACGCTTCGCAGCCCTTCGAGGTGCAGCGGGACATGACGCTCTGGTCCGTTGCATCTCTCTATTGGCCGAGCTATCGCGGCAGCACGCTTGAGCAGCTCGTCATTGCCTTCCGCAACCGCAATCCGTCCGCCTTCAAGGCCGGCAACCCCGGTGCGCTTGAAGCGGGGGCCGTCCTCAATCCGCCTTCCATCGAGGAAGTGCTTGCCATCGATCCCGTCGCCGCCTTCCATGAAGTGCACGGCGCGGATACGGCCATTCCCGGACCGACTCAGAATCTGATCGACGCCCAGCGTCTTTCCAATGAGGCCGCCGCCAAGGTGGCCGACGCGCAGGACCGCGAGCGCACGGCGGGCAAGGCGCCTGAAGAGGTTGCCGAAGCCGGCCATCAGGCTCTCGAACAGGAAAAGGCCGAAGCCGTCGAGGCTGAAGCCGAGGCCGCTGCCGAAGCCAGAGCCGAAGCCAAGGCCGCGGAGGCCGCTCCGGCTGCGGAGGACAAGCCTGCCGCAGAGGAAAAGCCGGACGAAGCGCCGGCGGCTGCTCCTGAAGCTCCCAAGGCCGAGCCCGTCAAGGCTGAACCGGTCAAAACCGACGCCGAAGCAGGCGGTCTCATGGCCAACAAGGGCCTGTGGGGAATCGGCGCGCTGATTCTGGCGCTTCTCGTCTTCCTTGGGCTGCGCTCCCGCAAGCGCGAGGAGGAGCCCGCAGAGGAGAGCAAGCCCGTCTCCGTCATGATTCAGAAGGATGTGCCGCCTGCTTCCGAAGCTCAGCTCGCTGCCGTGAGCAAGACCGTTGACGAAGCCGTCAAGAACGGCACGACCGCCGGCGCCATGGGCGCGGGTGCGATGGCTTATGCCATGGCGCAGAAGGATGAGGAGGCCAAGGCCGACAAGTCTGAAAAGGCAGCCGGTCCTGTTGCCGACCAGCCCTGGCTCGATCCGGATGACGACGAACTCCCGCCTCTCGACGAGGATGAGAAGGGGCCGGTTCGCGGTTCGCCGAAGCAGACGGCCGCGATTCTCGACGGCGTTTCGCTTGATCTTGATGATGCGGAGCCTGAAAAGGCGCCTGAAGAGGCCAAGCCTGCTGAAAAGCCCGTGCAGGAGGAAAAGCCTGCCGCTGCGCCGGAGGCTGCGGCTCCCGAATCCGACAAGGAGCGTGCGCTTGCCAAGGCGCTTGACTCAAAGCTCAAGCTCGCCACGAGTTTCGTGAGCCTGGGCGCCCTCAAGGAGGCGCTCGAACTACTGGAGGAAGTGAAGCGCCGCGGCAGCGACGAGCACCGCGCCCGCGCCGAAGCCCTCGAACAAAAAATCAAGTCCCTCTCGGATAAAAAGTGAAGATTGCTTTAGGCATTGAATATCGTGGCACGGGCTTCAACGGCTGGCAGATCCAGCCCGACTGCCCGTCCGTGCAGCAGGCGCTCGAAGAAGCGCTGGAAACCTTTCTTCGCGTGAAGACGCCGACCATGTGTGCGGGCCGCACCGATACGGGCGTGCATGCCATGCAGCAGGTGGTGAGCATCGATACCGATGCGGACCGCGCCGAGCGAAGCTGGGTGCGCGGCCTCAACACGTATCTGCCGCCCGGTGTTGCGGTGCGGTGGGCCCGCCGCGTCTCCGACGACTTCCATGCGCGCTTTTCCGCGCGCTCGCGCACCTACGAATACTGGATCTACAACGATCCGGTGCGCTCTCCCGTTCTTGACGACCTGACGGGCTGGGTCTTCCGGCCTCTTGATGTTGAAAGGATTCGCGAGGGCGCCGCATGCCTCGTGGGCGAGCACGACTTCACGAGCTTCCGCGCCGCCGAATGCCAGGCTTCGGGACCCGTGCGCACGATCCGCCGTCTCGAGATCGAACGCAAGGGACGCCTCGTGGGCGTGCGAATCGAGGCGAACGCCTTCCTGCAGCACATGGTGCGCAACATCGTGGGCACGCTCATCTACGTGGGCACCGGACGGGAGAAGCCCGAATGGGTTGAGGAGGTCCTCAAGGCGAAGAGCCGTGCGGTCGCCGCGCCGACCTTCAGTCCCAACGGCCTCTACCTCATGGGCGTGGGCTACGAGGATCCGTCGATCCCTGCCGCGGGACCCAGTCCCTTCGGCTGGGAGGATCCCGAACATCCTTCCGCTAATCCGTGAAGCCGATCCCCGAGCTGCCTTGAGGCGGCCGCCCGGGCGATATAATTGGCGCAGTTTTGAAACCGTCCCTCCGGTTGATGCACGACAGGAAGCGGACGAACCGGAAATGATTGAGAGCATATGAGCTGGATTACGCACATTCTCCCCAAGATCAAGCGCGAGGACGACAGCGAGCGCAAGAAGCCGAGCCCGATTCCCGAAGGCGTCTGGACCAAGTGTCCCGGCTGCGATCAGCCGCTGTACACGGAAGAGCTCCGCGCGAGCCTTCAGGTCTGCCCTAAGTGCGGCTTCCATCACCGCATCGGCGCCCGTCAGCGCCTTCTCGCCTTCCTTGATCCCGAGAGCGCCGTTGAAATTGCTGCCAACGTTCGCAGCGTGGACCCGCTCGGCTTTGTTGACAGCAAGCCTTATCCGAAGCGCATCGCTCAGGCACAGGCCGCTTCCGGTGAAACCGATGCGCTCGTTGCGATGTCGGGAACGCTTCGCCGCCAGCCGATCGTCGCAACGGCCTTCGAGTTCCGCTTCCAGGCCGGCTCCATGGGCAGCGTTGTGGGCGAACGATTCTCGCGCGCCGTTGACGAAGCGATCCGTCTCAACGCCCCCTTCGTCTGCTTTGCCGCTTCGGGCGGCGCCCGCATGCAGGAGGGCCTGATCTCTCTTATGCAGATGGCCAAGACCACGGCCGCCATCACGCGCCTTCACAAGGCGGGCCTTCCCTTCATTTCGGTTCTCACCGATCCGACGATGGGTGGTGTTTCCGCTTCGTTCGCCTTCATGGGCGACGTTGTGATCGCCGAACCCAAGGCGCTTGTGGGCTTTGCCGGCCCGCGCGTCATCGAGCAGACCGTCCGCGAGAAGCTCCCCGAGGGCTTCCAGCGTTCCGAATTCCTTCTCGCCAAGGGCCAGATCGACATGATCGTCGACCGACGCGAGATGCGCTCGCGCATTTCCTGCCTCACGCAGCACCTGATGCGCAAGCCGCCGGTTGCGGGCGCCTGACGCCCGGCCCCGGAAAGCAAGCCATTTTGAGCCGCCCGAGACGAGCGCACGACGCATCGTACGGACGGCTCTTTGATTTTTAGTTATCGGAGATTTTCCATCATGTTTGATGCTCAAACGCTTGACGCGTGGCTCACGCACATTGAAGTGCTGCATTCGAAGCCCATTGATCTCGGTCTCGAGCGCATGAAGACCATGGTTGACCGCATGGGGCTCGATTTTTCCTCGCAGACCGTGATCACGGTGGGCGGCACCAACGGCAAGGGCTCGACCTGCGCAATGCTCGAGAGCATCTACCGCGCCGCCGGCTACACGACGGGCATGCACACGTCGCCCCATCTCATCCGCCTCAACGAACGCTGCGTCGTGAACGGACGCGAAGTGAGCGACGAGCGCCTCATCGACGCCTTCCGCGCCGTTGAGAAGGCTCGCGGCGACATGACGCTGTCCTACTTTGAGTACACGGCTCTTGCGATTCTGAAGATCTTCCGCGAGGACAACCTCGACGTCGTGATTCTCGAAATCGGCCTGGGCGGCCGTCTCGATGCCATCAACACGATCGACAGCAATGCGGCCGTCATCTCGACGATCGGCATCGACCATGTCGCCTTCCTCGGTAACACGCGCGAGGCGATCGGTCTCGAGAAGGCTCACATCTATCGTCCGGGCTGCCCGGCGGTCTGTGCGGACGGCAATATTCCGTCCACCGTTCGCGACTACGTCGCGAAGATCGGCGCCAAGCGCCTCTTCGCGGGCGAAGACTGGGCTGTGAAGGTGAAGGAGGACGGCACGTTCTCCTTTGCCGAGGGCGCCGTTATCTTTGAGGATCTTCCCGAACCCGCGCTTGCTGGCGTCAATCAGTACCGCAATGCGGGCGGCGTACTAGCCGTCGTCGCGGCTCTGATGGATCGCGTTCCGGTCACGCTTGACGACATCCGCACGGGCCTTCGAACCGTTCGCCTTACGGCACGCTTCGAGCTCATTACGAACAATCCGGTTCCGACGGTGATCGACGTCGGCCACAACCCTCAGGCTGCCGAAGTCCTTCTGACGAACGTCGTTCGCAGCCGCAAGCCCGGCGAACATACGATCGCCGTCTGCGGCATGCTTGCCGACAAGGACATGACGGGCGTCATGCACATCCTTGCCGACGCCTTCGACGAATGGCACATCGCCTCCCTTACGGGGCCGCGTGCGGCCAGTGCCGCACAGCTTTACGAGGCAATGCTTGCGGGCGGCGTGGAACCCTCCCGCATTTCCAAGCATGATGATGTGGCCGAAGCGCTTGCCGCAGCGCGCGAAAGCGCCGCAAAAATTGCGGGCGGGGCCGAATCGGGCGATAAGCAGCCTGTTAGAATCGTTATATTCGGATCCTTCGTTACCGTGACCGCCGCGCTCGACGTTTTTGCAAAGGAAGGCATCGTCCGCTGAGGCAGCGAAGACAGGTCCGTGAGACCCAACACCAACTGAGGGGCACACGCCATGCAGTTTTCGAACCCGTTCAAAAAAGAGAAGCCGGCCGAACCGGCCCCCGAAGCGCCCCGCATTGAGCCGCAGCTTGCGGGTGCCGACGAGGCGCCCGCTTCCTGGGAGGTTCGCGAGGATCAGCCGGCCTTCACCGTCGTGGGCGAGGGCAAGCCTCTTGAGCCCGAAGCTGAGCCTCAAAGTGTGATGCCGGCTCCCGAGGCGGAGCCGCGCGAGCCTGTCTTCTTTGAACCGAAGACGCCGCAGGGTGTTGAGCGGGAGCCCGAAGAGGGTCGCGAGCCTGCGGCGCCGGAAACCCGCATTGTGCTTGGAGACAGCGGCAGCGCTCCGGCGCCCGAGGCGCCCCGCCGTCCGGAGCCCGAACCCGAAGCTGAGGCCAAGGCGGAGGAAAAGCCGGCGGAGGAAAAAAAGAGCGGTTTCCATCTCCCGTCGTTCGGTTTCATGAAGAAGAAGCCCGCGCCCGAGTATGAGGAGGAAATTCCCGACGAGGCGATCCTGCTTCAGCGCCAGCGCGCCCGCTACAAGCTGGTTGGCGCAGCTGCACTGATGCTCGCGGCCATCGTTGTCGCTCCCGTTATTCTCGACAAGGAGCAGGATTCCAAGCCTCCGGTTTCGACCGAAATTCCGGACGTGCCTGAAAAGGCAAGAACGACGCTCGAAGCCGTGCCCGGCACTTCCGGCGACGTCGACGTCACTGCGGTGAACGCCGTGAAGGATCAGTCGACCTCCAAGGCCAATCTGGCCAACGAAGCCCGCCAGCCCGTGAAGACCGAGCCTGCTTCCCAACCGAAGGCTGAGGCGAAGGCCGATGCAAAGGCAAACACAAAGGCAGACGCAAAGGCGCCGGCCGCCAAGCCCGAGCCCAAGAAGGCCGAAGCGAAGCCTGCCGCCAAGACGACGCTTGCGCCCGATGCCAAGGGGTTCTACGTTCAGGTGCTCGCCACGAGCAGCGAACGCAATGCCGACAAGCTCGTCAAGGAGCTCGCCGCAAAGGGCTATGCTGCGTACAAGGCCCCGCTCAATCGCAAGGCGGGCACGCTCTGGCGCGTTCGCGTGGGCAACTTTGCAACCCGCGAAGAGGCCCGCGGCGTTCAGGGCATGCTTGTGCTCGACGGCCAGACCGGCAAGCTCATCGTGGGCAATCAGTAATCATTTTTAGAAATGCAAGGCGGGCCTGTGTTCCTGAAACACCGGCCCTCATTCCTGCTATAGTAACGGCTTCTTCAATTCTGCAGCCTTTTTCAAGATGACTGAAATCGACTGGATCATTTGTGTCTTGCTCCTTCTCTCGACGGTGGTGGGCATCATGCGCGGCGTCATCCGCGAAGTGCTTTCGATCGTCGGATGGGTTGCAGGCTTCATGC
>CAKQKT010000057.1 GCA_934249275.1 uncultured Sutterella sp.
ATGCTCTTCCGATGACTTCAGTATCCGGGGCCCTGCGTCAAAATTTGACGCAGGCCGACAAATGGCCCAGAGATGTTCGACTGCGTCAGGTTCTGACGCATGGCGCCTTACGATGAGGGCGTATTCAATTTCTTCGGATGCCGTCATGACCATCGCCTCGCCCGTCACAGCCGCCCGCCTTGCCTCCTGCGCCCTCCTCAATCGCCCGTATCGAAAGGTGGGAACCGCCCCGACCTTTCCCGCCATTACCTCCGAAATTGCCGGTCTTCTCGCATTACTTCCAGCCGGCACGGGCTGCGGCGCACTTCCGGGCATCGTGCCGGCAGAGCTCGGCACCTTCTTCAATCCGGACATTCTCATCTGCGAAGCCGAGCGTCGCGCAAGGCTCGAGGCCGTTTATTCGCTCCTTGACGAAGCCGAATCCTTCGTCTTTCTTGATACGGAAGCGACCGGCGGCCGGTTCGGACGCCTCATCGAAGTGGCGCTTGTTGAGACCGACACCGAGCAGTCGATCGTCGGCGGCCTTCACTTCCGATGCAATCCACACCGCCGCTCCTCCCCGACCGCACGACGCGTCCACGGCATCCAGGACTGCGAACTCGAGCACTGCCGCGAATTCGGCGCCCATGCCGAAGACCTTCTCGACGCCGTCCGCAGCAAGGTCGTCGTGATCCACGACCGAACCATGGACCTGCTCTGGCTCAACCGCGAGCTTCAGATGGCCCGCCCGGGCGCTCCCAGGTTCGAAGACATCTGCACCGTCGTCGACTCGCTCGTGCTCGCAAAGGCCATCCCGTCGGAGCGCCGCAGAAACGGCCTCGACGCCCTTCTCGACTGGTACGGCTTTTCTCGATCGAACTCGCAGCACGACGCCTACGGCGACGCCAATCTTCTCTCCAAGGTCTTCTTCGAGCTTTGGTGGGACCTCGATGAATTCCTTTTCGGGAACTAAATACCCATAATCAGCAAGGGGCGCCCGCACGGCTGCGGGCGCCCCTTTGTTTTCATTTACTCAGCAGATGCTTCGATTTAGTAGTCGAAGAGCACCGGCGTCTTGTTTTCCTTGGCGAACTTCATGGCGCGCCAGAAGATCGAGAAGGCGAACTTGGCGAGCGATTCGGTGCTGTAGGTTTCCTTCTTGCCTTCCTCGGCGCCCGTCTCGACGTCCTTGAGGGTCTTGGCGGGATAGCCTTCGGTTTCGGTCCAGGAGAGAATCGTCTCTTCCTTGGCGAGCCAGCAGATTTCATTGATGTGCTCGAGCTCCTGCTCAAGCGCGCCGATCGTGCCGATCATGACTTCGCTGCCGGTGGGCATCGGACCGCGGAAGACCATCGTGGACTTCATGATCGGAACCCAGACCATCACGCTGCGGAAAAGCGAGTACACGTGCTCGTGGTCTTCGGCAAGGCGCTTGATGAGCGGATGCTCCGTGAAGTCCCAGCCCTTTTCGAGCGTTTCGGGAATCGTTTCCTCATAGGTGTGGGCGGCCGTCACAAGGAGCATGGCGCCGAACGCGTCCCAGTCGGGCATGTCGGTGTAGTAGGCCTTGTCGTTGTTCTCCTCCCACGTTTCGGGAAGCTGGTTCTCAGGCGTAACGGCCTGGAGCATGTCGTCGCGCCAGGCGCAGACGATCTGCTGAACTTCTTCCGGAGAAAGCTTTTCCGCACCGTTGTCGGCGCGCTTGAAGTCAACGCCGTTGGCTTCGGCCCAGGCTTCGACAACCGTCTTCCAGTTGCGGGTGTAATAGCGGGTGAAGGTGCCCGCGTACAAGTCGAGTCCCATCTTCAGGTCTCCTTTCTGATTCGAATCCGGGCGGTCCATCGATAAAGTCAGTGCGAACCGCCCACTGCATGATGACGAAAGGATACAGACATTTGAGGAAATGCGCTTTATCGGAGCTGCTGCGGCCGTCTCAAGACCGGCAATGCGGGCATTCTTCCTCAAGCCGCCCGCTTCACTCGTCGGGCAGTATTCTCAATATAGCGAGCAGTCACGGTGCCTCGCGCCTTCATGCGACGGGCGTCCGCTCAAGATCCGCCGCCCGCACTCTTATAATTGCTTGATTCCTCATTTGCACTCCCACCCAAAACAAATATGAGTCAAGAACGAACGACCGCTGCCGGCACGGTGCTGATCCTTGTCTGCATCGCGCACTTTCTCAACGACCTCATTCAGTCGGTCATTCCGTCGGCAATGCCCTTGATCAAGGCAAACCTCGGTCTCACCTTCGCCGAAGTCGGCCTTCTGACGCTTGCCATTCAGATCACTTCGTCCATCATGCAGCCCGTGGTCGGGATGATCGTGGACAAGAAGCGCCATCCGGCCGCCCTGTCGATCGGGATGATCTTCACAATGATCGGCGTCTTCCTTCTTTCGCGAAGCGCGGGCTTTCATGCGGCGCTGATTGCGGTTGCGCTCACCGGGCTCGGCTCCGCCATCTTCCATCCCGAGTGCGTGCGCATTGCGCAGAGCGCTTCGGGCGGCAGGAAGGGCCTCGCGCAGTCCGTCTTCCAGGTGGGCGGCAATGCGGGCTTTGCCGTTGGACCTCTCGCCACGGCCGTCATCGTCCTTCCGTTCGGCCAGGCCAACATCGCCTGGTTCTCCGTTGCCGCCGCATTTGCCGCGTTCGTGCTCTTTTTCATCGGCCGCGCGGGCGAGGCGCTCGCCAGGGCCCAGAAGAAGAAGGCCCGTGCCGCGGGTCCCGGCGTCGAGAAGTCGAAGCTCGTCTTCCTCGTCGCGCTTTTGCTCGTGCTCATGTTCTCGAAGCAGATCTACCATGCCTCCTTGGGCAACTTCCTCACCTTCTTCGTGATGGAGAAGTTCGGCCTCACGATCGAGGGCGCTCAGTACGTGCTCTTTGCGTTCCTCGCCGCAGGCGCCGCCGGCACGCTTGCGGGCGGTCCGCTCACCGACCGCTTCGGCCGGCGCGCGGTGATCTTCGGATCCATCTTCGGCGCGGCGCCCTTCGCGCTTGCCCTGCCCTGGACGGGTCTGGCCGCCGCCGTGACCCTCGCCGTCATCGTCTCCTTCATCATCTCGTCCGCCTTCTCGGCGATCGTCGTCTGCGCGCTCGACGCCATGCCCGAGCACACGGGCCTCATCTCGGGCCTCTTCTTCGGGCTTTCCTTCGGCGTGGGCGGCGCGGCTACCGCCGTCTTCGGATGGGTGGCCGACCTTACGAGCCTCGACTTCGTCTTCAAGGCCACGTCCTTCCTCCCCCTCATCGGCATCGCCGCATTGTGGCTTCCCAAGGAGGCGACGACCAAAGCCTGATTTCACCTGAAATCATGAAATAGAAACGCCGCACGGGAACGATAATCCCTGCGGCGTTTTTTTTCATTTACAGAGAGACAAGCGTCACTTTGCCGACGTTGTCCCTGCCTCGTCCCTCGCCTTCAAAAGCAGATGCTTCATCGCCTCATGGAAGACGGGCACGGCAATCGTCCCGTGTGTTTCGCGCGGATAGTCATCGACGAGAACCGTGCCTTCCGTTCCCGAAAAGGTCCTTAAAGCCTTTTCAAAGCGCTTTTCGGACGCAAGATTGTGGCTTGCCGTCGTGCCGCTCGCCTTTCTCAAGGCCGTGCCGAAGCCCGCGTAGACGAATGCGCCGGGGCGTCCCGAGCCGGGCTTGGCCTCCAGGCTTCTCACGAGCACGCCGCCGTCCCACCAGAGGGACGGATCAGCCGCCACCCAGTCGTCGAACAGATCGGGCCTCTCCGTCATGGTGTGGAGCGCAAAGAGTCCTCCGAAGGAGTGGCCCATGAGAACGTGCCTGAGAGTTTTGCCTTCAAAGCGTTTTTCAACCTCGGGCTTAACGGTCTTCTCCAGGCATTCGACGAGTTCCGAGGCGCGCCCGCCCTGAACCGGCTTTCCTGTGTCCAGACCATTGCGCCCGATGCTCGAACGCGTTGGCGTCAGGAAGGCGGTGCGGTCGGGCACGTCGACGGCCGCCACGGCGCAGGACGATGCCGCGCCCCTCGTGCCCGAAAGCAGGCTGCAGATGCCGGAAACCGCAGGGCCCAGCCTTGCGCCGTCGGTCACGTAGAAGACCGTGACGGGTCTTCCGTTTTCCCCGGCATGCGGACCGGCCGTGAGCGTCATCGTGCAGACGGGCTCCGCTGCGTTCGCGATGCCGCCCATTGCAAGGGCGGCGACGGCCGCCAGGATTCCTTTGTTCTTCATATTCATATGGTTCAGCCTCTTGCATTCTTTAATGTGAAGACGACCGGCATGCGGATGCGCACGGTGCGACCAGGTCTTCCCCAGAGCGATGCCGCACGGGCCACGGCCCTGCAGGCTTCGCGGTCTAGCAGCTCGTGGCCGCTGGCCTCATGGATTTGGATTCCGCTCACGGCCCCGTCCGCCGAGACGACGAATTGAACCGTCACGGTCCCCTCCTTTCTCATGCGGCGCGCCTGGCGCGGATATTCAAGATTGGAAAGAACTGCCTCGCGGACTTCGCCCAGAAACGGATCGCCGTCGCGTCCGGCCACCAGCATCGGCGGCTCGCTCGAGACGACGGGGGCGGACGGCACGGGCGCAACCGCCTGCGCCGGCACGGGCGCAGCGATGGCAGGCGCGGGATGAGGCCTTCGCACAGGATGATCGGGCCGCTTCTCGCGCTTCTTTTCCGGCGGACGCCTTGCCTCCGTCACCTTCTTCACGGGCTTCACGACCTCGACCTTTTCAGGCTCGGGCTTCGGCAGAGGTTCGGGCTCGGGCACCGTTGCCGGTTCGGGCAGAGGTTCGGGTTCCGGAAGAGGTTCCGGTTCAGGAGCGGGTTCCGGTTCAGGAGCGGGTTCCGGTTCCGGAGCAGGCTCGGGTTCAGGCTCCGGCGCCTTCTCAACGACTGGCTCCTCATCGGGCGCCGGCTCGGGCTCTGCGGCGGGAGACGGTGCGGGAGCCGCCGCGACCTCGCTCTGAAACTGCGCCACGGCGAGCATGATGTCGCCGGACAGCGGGACGGGCTTGGCGGGTGCGAGAGAGGCGCCCCAGACGGCAAGCGCGATGCAGGGAATGTAGATGGCGCAGGCGGCCGCAAAGGCCGTGCGGCTCTCGCTCCCCTTGTCAGCCCTGCTTTTCTGCGGCAATGACGAAGTTTTCATGGTTAACGCCCTTGATCATGTCGAGAAGCCTGATGAAGTGCTCGAAGCTCGTATTGCGGTCGATGCGAAGCACGAGGCGAACGTCGCGCGGGATGCCCTGCAACAGTTCGTTAACGCCTTCGGCCGCCGTTTCCTCGCCGTTCCAGTACATGATGCCCTCGCCCGTCACCTGGATGAGAACCTCGTCGGCATTCTTCGAAGCGGCCTGCGCATTGCGCGATTCGGGAAGCGAAATCGGGATCTCGCCTTTGGCGATGAAGGTGGAGACGGAGAGCACCATCGCAAGCAGCACAAGCATGATGTCGATGAAGGGGACGATGTTGAGGGGCTCCTTCTTCGGAATTTCAATCGTCATGGCCGGTGCTCCGTCAGGCGGCGCGCTTGGCGGCGAGGTTCATCGCGCGCTGCAGGCCGTTGTAGGAAATGAGCGTCGGAATGGCGACGGCAAGGCCCAGCGCCGTGGCCTTCAGGGCAAGCGAAAGGCCCGTCATGATGCGGCCCGCGTCGATCGCACCGGTAGCGCCCATGTCGTAGAAGGTCAGCATGATGCCGATCACCGTGCCGAGAAGGCCCACGTACGGCGCGTTCGAATAGATGATGTAGAGCGTCGTGAAGTTCTTCGTGAGCGCAATGCTGCGCTCGTCGTCGTTCTCATAGTGCTCCGGACGGTAGCGCTTGAGAAAAAGCATGCGCTCGATCGTGAGCCAGAGCGCGATGAAGCCCATGAGGCCGAGAATGCCGAAGATCACGTAATCGACGACTTCCTTGATCCATTCCATTTGAGAATCTCCCGAAAATGATTCCGTTGGCGTGCTGATGAAGTGCAGAGCATCCGGACTCGCGGTCCGGCCACTGAAAATTCGAAGGCGGCCCCGCCCTTTTCGAGCGGAACCGCTTGTTTTCAAACCCCGTTCGGGACTCGAAAGCCCCGAACAAAGGCCCTTAGAACGAGTACGTGTAGGAGAGCCAGAGGTTGCGGCCCTCGACGTAGTTGCTGTAGATGTTGGCCCAGGAGGTGCCGGACTTTTCGAATACGGCCGTGTCCTTGTCGAACACGTTGTTGACGGCCCAGGCGATCGTGTGGTTCTTCACGGGCGTCCAGCTGCCGCCGATGTCGACGATCGTGTAGTCCTCATACTTGTCCGCAGTGCGCGAGCCGCGCTGTCCCGGGTTCTGAACGGCCATGTCGAACTTGGAGGAGGACTTCACGTAGGCCGTGTACGGACCGTACGCCCAGTCGAGACGAGCGGTCAGGACGTGGCGGGGAAGCTCGTTCGGGCGCTTGCCCTTGCTGGCGCCCTCGGTGATTTCGGCGTCCGTGAAGGTGTAGCCGGCCGTCAGGCGCGTGTTCCAGACCGGAACCGTCTTGAAGAGAAGCTCGATGCCCTTCGATTCGACGCGGCCATGGTTGACGACCTGATACGAATCCGTCGCAATCGTTTCGGTGGCGAGCATGTTCTTGAACTGCGTGAAGAAGCCGCCGAGCGTCACGGAAGCGATGCCGCCGAGTTCGGCCGTAGAGGAGAGCTCGTAGCTCCAGCTTTCCTCAGGCTTCAGGTCCGGATCGCCGTAGTAGCTGACGCCCTGCGCAAGCTTGTAGCGACCGTCGAAGAGCTGGCGCACGTCGGGCGTCTTGTAGCCTGCGGACACGCCGCCCTTGAAGCTCAGAGTCTCCGTCGGCTGCCAGACGAGGTAGGCGCGCGGCACGGCGTGAGCGCCGAAGATGTCGCTCCACATCACGCGGCCGCCGACCGTGGCGGACCATTGGTCGTTCATGAACCACTCGCCTTCGGCAAACGCTGCGAGCTGCGTCTGGTCAAGCGTCTTGCCCTGAATGAGGCTGGCGGTCGACTGATTGTTGACGAAGGTTTCATAGATCGCGTCTCCGCCCGCCGTCACGACCATGCTGCCGAACGAGCCAAGCTCGACGGGCTTGACGAGCTTCGAGGAGAGCTCGAAGTTTTCGCTCGAAGCGAGCGGATCATTGAAGTTGCCGGCCGTTTCGGAGTACGAAGACAGCGCAGGATTGTTCGGAATGGAGGTGCCCTTCACCTTGTCAAGGCGGTTCCATTGCACGAACGTTTCGGTCTTGCCGAAGTCGTATTCGCCTTCATGGCCCGCCGCAAGGTTGTACTTGTGATACCACTGGCGGGACTGGATGGAGAGCTTCGAGGTGTTCATCGAACCGCCCTTGAAGCGCGTGAAGTCGCCGTCGACCCAGAAGGTGTTGGCATTGTCGGGCGTCACCGTGAGGCGCGCACCTGCGTTTTCCGTGTAGCCTTCCGTCGGAGAATGCGTCGCGAGCGCATCGCCCGGCGTCATGATTTCGGTCTTTCCCCAGGCGTTGTAGCGGCCGCGAAGCGCAAGGGACACCACGTCCTTCACGATCGGAACGCCCACATAGAAGCTCGCCCCGCCGCGGTTGGCCCATTCGTCGTGCTGCTGGAACTGGCCTTCAACGGTGAAGGAGCCCGTGAAGTCGTTCGGGTGCTTTTTGGTGATGATGTTCACCACGCCGCCCACGGCGTCCGAACCCCAGACGAGCGAGGCCGGACCGCGCAGGACTTCAATGCGATCGATCATCCCGGGAGGCGGCATGAAGACCGACGTCGGATTGAAGCCGTTGTCGATCATGGCGTCGCTCGTATTCTGGCGGCGGCCGTCCGTCATGATGAGCGTGTAGGCGGAGTCGAACCCGCGGATCGAGACGGTCGTATTGCCCATCTTCGTCGTCCCGATTTCCACGCCCGGCACGTCGCCGATCGCGGAGCCGATGTCGGTCACGGGCTTCGTGGCGAGCTCCTCAGAGGTCGTCACCGAAAGGCTCGCAGGCGCCCTGCGGACGTCCTGCTCATAGCCCGTGGCGGACACGACGGAGGTTTCGAGAGTGTTCCACTTTCCTTCGTCCGCAGGCGCGGCGAAGACGGAGGATACCGCTGCGGCAAGCGGCAGCAGCGTGAGAGTGCGCAGAGAATCGTTCATTGTTTTCTTTTCCGAAGAAGCCGTCCGCCCTTTTGGGTGACGTTCGGCCGGAAGCCGCAGAATGCCGCGCTTCCAAAAATTGAGAATGACACGCATCATACACAATTATTGCGAATGATTCTCATTGCGTTTTCGCGACTTTTCCGATTTCCAAGACCGAAATACGCTGTCTGAGGCGTGTCTCGCTTGCTCCCTCCCGCCCTACTGCCGCAAGGATCTCAGCCGCCCAATTACCCGGTAATTACTGCGCCGCAGACCTTTTCAAACGCGGCTTCAAACCGGCGAAAAGAATTATTACAGAATGTAAATGGTAATGGTTCTCATTTACCGAGCGAATAAAGTGTAGCCCGTCAAGGTTCGGGCACCCTTCTCCGAGCCGAAGATCGATTTCACAAACATACAAACGATTCTCTCCTACGCACCGTCATGACGAAATCCACCGCCATCTTGTTCGCCGCCACGGCCGTCCTTTCGGCTTTGAGCCTCTTTGTGGGCGCGGGCGACGTGACGCCCTCGGCGCTCCTTGCGGGCGACGCCGCGCAGATCGGGCTCTTCTTCGACTCGCGCCTTCCGAGGCTTCTGGCCGTGCTCTGCACGGGAGCGGGCATGAGCATTGCCGGCCTCATCATGCAGCAGCTCTGCGCGAACAAGTTCGTCTCGCCCACGACGGGCGCCACGATTCATTCGGCGCAGCTCGGCATTCTCTTCGCGCTTCTCTTCTTCCCGTCCTCGACGATCTGGGACCGCGCCTTCTTCGCCTTTGCCGCCGCAATGGCGGGCACGTGGATCTTCATTGCGTTCGTTCTTCGCATGCAGGCGAAGGACGTCATGCTCGTCCCGCTCATCGGGATCATGTTCGGCAACGTGATTCAGGGCGTCACGGGCTTTCTCTCCTACCGCTTCGACATGACGCAGGCCATGGCGAGCTGGAGCGTCGGCCACTTCTCGATGGTCATGCAGGGCCGCTACGAACTCGTCTGGCTCGCCGTTCCGCTCATCGCCGTCGCCTTCATCTACGCCCGCCACTTCAACATCGTCGGCATGGGCAGGGAATTCTCCAAGAGCCTCGGCCTCTCCTACGAGCGCATTCTCTTCATGGGCCTCTCCATCGCCGCCATGATCACCGCCGCCGTCGTGACGGTCGTCGGCAGCATTTCCTACATCGGCCTCATCATTCCGAACCTCGTCTCGCTCTTCAAGGGAGACGATCTTCGCGGGACGCTTCCCGACACGGCGCTCGCCGGCGCCCTCTTCGTTCTGCTCTGCGACCTTGCCGCGCGCACGGTCGTCGCGCCCTTCGAACTCCCGATCGAGCTCATCGTCGGCATTGTCGGCAGCGCCGTCTTCATTGCGCTCATTTTCTATCGCCTCAGGCGGGGCCGCCGCTCGGTGACGCTCGCCAACATCAAGGCACTCTTCTCCTTCGGCGGCTGCACCGCCTCCACACAGGGAGCTCGATGATGAATCTCTCAACCACCCTCCTTTCCGGCATCCGCCCCGCGTCCAGCTCAGCCGCCCTTGCCGCCGGCGTTCGCCGCCGTCGAATCGCCATGACGGGCCTAGCGATCTTCGCCGTCATCGCATGCCTTCTCTACCAGTTCGCGGACGTCAATCCGAAGTTCTTCGCCTATGCGATGTCGCTGCGCCTTCCTCGCCTTGCCGGGATCGTCACGGCGGCCGTTGCGGTCGCAGGCGCATCGCTCGTCTTCCAGACCGTCATTCGCAACCACATCGTCACGCCGTGTCTGCTCGGCATGAATTCGCTCTACGTGCTGATCCACACGGTCGTCGCCTTTATCTTCGGCGCCACGAGCGCCGTCGCCACGGATCCGATCCCGCAGTTTGCGGTCGACCTCGTGCTCATGGGCGTGATGGGCCTCGTCATCTACGGCGTTCTCTTTGAGAAGACCGGCGGCAACGTGCTCTACATCCTGCTCATCGGCACCGTGCTCACCACGTTCTTCTCGAGCATCCAGTCCTCGCTCGTGCGCATGATGGATCCGAACGAGTACGACGCGCTCATCAACTCGCTCACGGCAAGCTTCACGAACGTCTCCGCGCCGCTCATTCCGGCCGCGGTGCTGATCCTCATCGGCATCTCGATCGTGCTCAGAAGGGAACTTGCCGTTCTCAACATCATTGCGCTCGGGCGCGATGCCGCCACAAGCCTCGGCGTCGACTATGAGAAGACCACCCGCCGTCTTCTTGTGGGCATCGCCCTTTCGATCGCCGTCGCCACCGCGCTCGTGGGGCCCATCTCGTTCCTCGGCCTCATCACGGCCAACCTCTCGCGCAGGCTCTTTCTCACCTACCGCCACGGCACGCTCATCGCCGGCAGCATCCTGATCGGCATCGTCGTTCTCGCAGGCGGCCAGTACGCGGTCGAACATCTCGCCGCCTTCTCCGTTCCCGTGAGCGTCTTCATCACTATCATGGGCGGCGTCTACTTCCTTTACCTCATTCTCCGCAGCAGGGGCCTTTGATCAAATGACCATGCTCTCCATTCAAACGCTCACCAAGCTCTACGACGGCATTCCCGTCGTCGACGACGTCACGCTCGACATTCCGAGAGGCAAGGTGACCTCGCTCATCGGTCCCAACGGCGCCGGCAAGTCCACGGTGCTCGGCATTGCGGCCCGACTTCTCGCATCCGATCACGGCGACGTTCTCCTTGACGGAAAATCCATCCGCCAATGGGACATACGCGCGCTCGCCAGGCACCTCGCCGTCCTCACGCAGTCGAACAACGTTCAAATGAAGGTGACGGTCCGCGAACTCGTGGGCTTCGGACGCTTTCCGCACTCGGGCACGCGCCTCACGGCAGACGACCACCGGCGCGTCGACGAAGCCATCCGCTACATGGGCCTCGAGGACTTCGCCGACCGCTTCATCGACGAAATGTCGGGCGGCCAGCGCCAGCGCGCCTTCATCGCCATGGTCCTCGCGCAGGACACCGACGTGATCTTCCTCGACGAGCCCACAAACAACCTCGACATCCGGCATTCGCTCTCGATGATGAAGCTCCTGAGGCGCCTCGCGGACGAGCTCGGCAAGACCGTGATCATCGTGCTCCACGAAATCAATCTCGCGTCCTTCTACTCCGACCGCATCTGCGCCTTCAAGGACGGAAAGCTCGCCTTCTCCGGCACGCCCTCCGAAGTCATGACCGCCGAACGCCTCAAGGCGGTCTACGGCGTCGACTTCCGAATCGTCGAAATCGACGGCCGCCCGATGGCGCTCTACCACTGAGACGCTCTCATACCTTTTTCAACAACCTGCCTTCACACCCACGCACAAATGAAGAACCTTCTCTCCCGCTCCATCGGCGCCCTGCTCGCCGCTGCCGCCGTTCTCCCGGCACTTTCCGCTCATGCCGCCGAAACCATCGCCGTTCAGACCTTCAATGAAAAGAACGCGCCCGTCGAAGTCGTGATCCCGAAGGATCCCAAGCGCGTTGCCGTCCTCGACTACGCGGTCCTCGACACGCTGGACGTCTGGGGATTGGGCGACCGCGTCATCGCCCTTCCGAAGTCCACGGGCCTTCCCTGGCTCAAGCAGTATCAGGCCGACAAGAAGATCGTCAACACCGGCACGCCCAAGGAGGTCGACCTTGAGGCCCTCATGGCGAGCGAGCCCGACGTCATCTTCATCAGCGGCCGCCTGACGAAGAAGATTCCCGAACTGCGCCGAATCGCGCCCGTCGTCTACCAACGGACGAATCACGACATCGGAAGCCTGGATCAGACGAAGGCCAAGCTCATGCAGCTCGGCGAAATCTTCAATAAAACCGATGCAGCCAAGGCCGCCGGCGAAGCCTTTGAAGCGCGCGCAGCCCGCATTCGCGAAACTTCGGCCGGCCGAACCGCCGTCATCGGCATGGTGACCGCGAGCCACTTCAACATGCTCGGCGACAAGGCCAAGGCCTCTCTCATCGGCAACGAATTCGGATTCAAGAATGTTGCTCAGGGCGCCAACACCGAGCACGGCAGCGAATCCTCGTTCGAGCTTCTCGCCAAGCTTAATCCCGATTTCGTCTTCGTCTGCGACCGCGATTCCGCCATTGCCCGCCCGGGCGCACAGCTTGCGAAGGACGTCATGAACAATCCGATCGTCGAGAAGACCGATGCTGCGAAAAACGGACGCATCGTCTTTCTCACCTCCTCCGCGTGGTACCTCGCAGAGGGCGGCCTCCGGGCAACCGACATGATGTTTGCGGACGTTGAGAAGGCGCTCGGCATCGCAAAATAGTTGCGCACGACCAACCCAAGCAAATCGGCCCCTTTCGGGGCCGATTCTTTTTTTATCGGAAAACCTCAATCATCATAAAAAGGCCAGAAGTCCCATGTCTGAGGCGAATCGGAATTTTGGCGCTCCAGCACCAATCGCTGAAGCGTCTCCTTCAGATTATGGTCCTTGAGCACCTGCCGGCAGTTGATCGGGCAATTCTTGAAAACCGGGCGAACGTCCGGCGCATGCTGCCGATAGCTCTTGAGTAGCCATTGATGGAAGCCTTCGTCAATCGAGAGATCCGCGCAGCGGTCGAACTCGAAATCGGGACTCGGTTCGTCGTACGACGCCCATTTGGCCAGCGTGTCGTAGGAATCTTCCTTGACAAACCAGTTAGGCTCCACCCAGCTCTCCGCGTTTCCCTGAAAGGCAATCTGGCATCCGAACCAGAGGATGGGCTCAAGCCGATTGCCTTCTTCGGAGATCCACTCCCAGCCATTCGGGGAGTGTCTCGATTTTTGTGTCCAGGGTGGTTTTCAAGGGGGCAGCCAATCACGGCTGTCCTTCGTGTATAGGG
>CAKQKT010000058.1 GCA_934249275.1 uncultured Sutterella sp.
CCATCGAATGCATTGGCTACGCTCTGGGCTGGCTTGAGTAAGCTCAGTTATTTTTTATAGATGCGTTTGCCCTGGATGGACGGCGGTTCTTGCATCAGTGACGGAACTGCACGTGGCTGAGCACCCACAGGGCGCAGACAAGCACCAGGATGGCGCCGGCGGTCATGAGCATGAAGACCGGCGTCATGTGTTCCACGTCGACTACGATGTATCGGGCGACTGCAACGATGGCGAGGGCTACGGGAGTTCGAATCGGGATTTCGCGGGTGCCGAGTGCGGACCCCTTTACCATGGAAAGAATTTCGATGTAAAGAAAGAGCAAAAGAAGATCGCCGAGGCTGGCCTTCTCAAGCTCGGCCATGCTCCAGATCGAAGAGCAGATTCCGATCAGGGCTGCGACAGCAATTGCCACGAGCGCAAAGCCCTGAGCAAATGTCAGAATGGAGTTGAACTTGTCGACGGCGCCGGGAAGCGGCGCCGTCTTGGCTGTTAGATCTGAATTCATCATGGTGATAGAAAATATTTATGGAAAACAAATATATGTTTATCCATTGCATATTAGCATCACCAGGCGCAGATCATGCCTCCGTTGAAGCGCTTTGCAACAAATGCCTTGACTTCAGGGGAGTGGTAGCACTTGACGAACTTGGCGACCCAGGGCTTGTCAGCGTCTTCCGCTCGCACACAGAGGATATTTGCGTAGGGACCGTCGGGGCGTTCCTGAGCAATGCCGTCCTTGGCAGGAGTAAGACCGGCAGGTTCCGCGTAACTGGCGTTGATGGCGGCGGCGTCGAGGTCTTCAAGACTGCGCGGCAGCTGTGCGGAATCGAGTTCAATGATGCGGATCTTCTTGGGGTTGTCCGTGATGTTCAGCACGGTGGCTCGAATGCCGGCTTTCGGATCAAGTTTGATAAGTCCCTTTTCCTCCAGCATGTGGAGTGCGCGGCTTGCATTTGTCGGGTCGTTCGGAATGCCGACTCGAGCTCCGTTCGGGAGGTCCGTCAGAGCCTTGTAGCCCTTGCGCGTGTAGTAGGTCAGCGGAAAGGTGATGGTCGGGGCGGCAGCGACGAGCTTGTAGCCGCGGTCCTCATTCTGCTGATCCATGTAGGGCTTGTGCTGGAAGGAGTTGATGTCCAGATCGCCTGCCACGAGTGCGGCGTTGGGTTGCACGAAGTCGTTGAATTCGACGATGCGGATCTTCATTCCCTGCTTTTCTGCAATTCCCTTGACGACTTCCATGATTTCTGCGTGCGGGCCGGCGGTTACGCCGACGACAATGGTTTTTTCTGCGGCGATAACAGAGAGAGGAATGCTGCCGACAATGGCAAGAATGCCGGCGGCGGCGACGAGGCTGCGACGTTTCATAATGACTGTCCTTTGCGGGAGCGAGGGGTCCCATAGTTGTAGTATTTCGGCATTATGCTAGCTTGCGACGCAGGCGGTTGCGGAGAATAAACGGTTCTTGATTCCGACGGAGCGAGATACGTCAAACGTCTCATAAGACGTTCTGCCTAGGCTGAATACAAAAAAGCGCACCGTTTTAGCGGTGCGCTTTTGATGACGCTTGAGGCGCTTACTTGTGAGAGATGCGGCGCACGATCCAGTCGCCGAAACTCTGAATGCCCTGGACAAGGACAATCAGCACAAGCACGACAGTCCACATGACTTCAGGCATGAAGCGCTGGTAGCCGTAGCGGATGCCCAGGTCGCCGAGACCGCCGCCGCCAACGGCGCCTGCCATGGCCGAGTAACCGATCAGGCTGATGATGGAGATCGTCAGACCAGCCACAATGCCGGGCATGGCTTCCGGAAGCAGAACCTTCGTGATGATCTGCATGTTCGAAGCTCCCATGGACTGAGCAGCTTCGACGAGCCCCTTGTCGACTTCGCGAAGGCTCGTTTCAACGATTCTGGCGATGAAGGGCGCAACCGAAAGCGTCAGCGGAACGATGGCGGCTGCGGTGCCGATCGAGGAGCCGACGATGAGTCGGGTGAACGGAATGATCGCCACAAGGAGGATGATGAACGGCACGGAGCGGAGTGCGTTGATGATCGTTCCCAGAATGGCGTTGAAGCCCGGCATCGGAAGGAAGGACTTTCGGTCCGTCACAAAGAGCAGAATGCCGAGAGGAATGCCGGCGAGAGCGCCGATGCCGCCGGAGATGGCGACCATGATGATCGTTTCAAGGAAGGAGTCCCAGATCATCTGAATGAGATTACTTGACATCATTGATCTCCTCAACGACCACGCCGTTGTCCTTCAGGAATTTAACAGCTTCAAGGAACACGCTCGTTTCAGCCTCAACGAGCACGGTGAGAGAGCCGAGGGTCAGCCCTTGGACATCGTCGACGGTGCCTCGGAGGATGTTGAAGTCGATGTTGAAGCGGCGGGAGCATTCGGAAATGACAGGACGCGTGACCTCGTTGCCCGAGAATGCAAGGCGAAGCAGGAAGACTGCGTCGCTGTTTGGATGGTTTTCGCGAGCTTTGCGGAAACGCTCCAGAATGGAGGTCGGCATGTCGCGAGCCATGACGTTGCCGATCAGTGCTTTCGTGGTTTCATGCTGAGGAGCCATGAAGATGTCGACGACATTTCCCTGTTCGACAATCTTGCCGTAGTTCATGACGACGACACGGTTGCAGATCTGCTTTACGACCTGCATTTCGTGGGTAATCATGACGATCGTGAGACCGAGCTCCTTGTTGATGCGCTTGAGAAGCGCCAGGGTGGCGACGGTCGTTTCAGGGTCAAGCGCTGAAGTGGCTTCGTCGGAAAGAAGAACCTTCGGGTCGTTCGTCAGGGCGCGGGCAATGCCTACGCGCTGCTTCTGGCCGCCGGAAAGCTGGGAGGGATACTTGTGGGCATGCTCGGTGAGGCCGACGAGCTTGAGAAGAGGCTCGACCTTTTCACGGATGACATCCTTGGGGGTGCCGACGAGCTCAAGCGGAAGCGCGACGTTGTCATAGACCGTGCGCGAGCTCAGAAGGTTGAAGTGCTGGAAAATCATGCCGATGCTGCGGCGGGTGTCGCGAAGCTCGTTTTCAGAGAGCTCGGTTAGGTTCTTGCCGTCGACTGTGACGGTGCCTTCGGTCGGACGGTTGAGAAGGTTGATGCAGCGCACGAGGGTGCTCTTGCCTGCGCCGGAACGACCGATGATGCCGAAGATCTCGCCGGGGCGGATTTCGATCGAGACGTCGTCGAGGGCCTTGAATTCCCGTCCCTCAGGCGTCTTGTATGCCTGGGTTATGTGTTCAAGCTTGATCATTTTTTGTCTTTGTGCGTACGAATCGCGAAAGGTAAAGTTCGGACAGTTTACCTGTTGTGTGTGGCGACGGGAGGGAAAACGCGGAGAAATAGGAACTTTGTTGAGGTATTACCGCCGCGTGCAAATTGCACGAATAAAAAAAATCCCGCAGACCGATTGTCAGCAGGATCATTTTGAGGTTGTGTGGTGGGAACGCAGGGATTCGAACCCTGGACCGACGGATTAAGAGTCCGCTGCTCTACCAACTGAGCTACGTTCCCATTCCAAATTGTCCGCAGTTAATCGTGGTGGGTCGTGCGGGACTCGAACCCACGACCAACGGATTAAAAGTCCGCTGCTCTACCAACTGAGCTAACGACCCGTTTGCCGTAGTAGTCACAAACGACGTGAACAACTAACTGAGGAAACGAATTATGCACGTCCTTTTTCACGGTGTCAATAGTGCGCAAGAAAAAAAGTTTTGACTGACGATGAAAAAGATAATAGTCAGGCCAGTCGAAATAGAATGTAAAAGTGTACTTTGTTAGGGTAAACACTAACAAAGTACACCTTGGCAAGCGGATTTTTTTCAGGCATCATGACGGTGTCGATAGAGGTGGCGGATGCAATCAAATCCATGCCTCGCAAGTGATAACGATGATCCTTTGTGCATCAAGGGTAGCGAAATGATCCTGTCATTTTGGAAATAAATCGTTTGTCATCATCAAATAGATATTTAGTATTGAAACTCTTTGAGACAGGAGTCCGTCATGGCTGCCAAGTCCGCGAATCCGACCCGCCCCGGTCGTTGCGAAGGGGAAGAACGCAAGAAGGCTTTGAGCGTTGCCCTTGCCAATATTGAAAAGCAGTTCGGCAAGGGTGCCATCATGCGCATGGCCGATGGTGCTGAAGTTGAGGATATTGAAACGGTGTCCACGGGTTCTCTGGGCCTTGACCTTGCTCTCGGGGTGGGCGGCCTTCCCCGCGGACGCATTATCGAAGTGTTCGGTCCGGAATCCTCCGGCAAGACGACGCTTGCTCTTCAGGTCATCGCTGAAATGCAGAAGACCGGCGGCACTTGCGCCTTCATCGACGCGGAACATGCGCTTGACGTTCAATATGCCCAGCGTCTCGGCGTTCAGCTCGCCGATCTGTTGATCTCCCAGCCTGATACGGGCGAACAGGCTCTTGAGATTACGGATGCGCTCGTGCGTTCGGGTTCCGTCGACCTGATCGTCGTCGACTCGGTCGCTGCATTGACGCCTAAGAGTGAAATCGAAGGCGACATGGGCGATGCGCTGCCCGGCCTCCAGGCTCGTCTGATGTCTCAGGCTCTGCGCAAGCTCACGGGCTCGATCACGAAGACGAAGTCGATGGTGATTTTCATCAACCAGATCCGTATGAAGATCGGCGGCTATGGCAATCCGGAAACGACGACGGGCGGCAATGCGCTCAAGTTCTACAGTTCCGTGCGCCTTGACATCCGCCGCATCGGCGCCATCAAGAAGGGCGATGAGGTCATCGGCAATGAAACCCGCGTCAAGGTTGTCAAGAACAAGGTTGCTCCTCCGTTCAAGCAGGCTGAGTTTGACATCCTCTACGGCGAGGGCATCTCCCGCTTCGGCGAGATCATCGACATCGGCACCGAACTCAACGTCCTTGAAAAGTCGGGCGCCTGGTATTCCTACAATGGCCAGCGACTCGGCCAGGGCAAGGAGAATGTGCGCGACCTCCTCAAGCAGCGTCCCGATCTCAGCGGCGAGATCGAGCAGAAGATTCGCGAGATGAAGGGCATTCATCTCAAGAGCATCTCTGCTGTTGAAGGCGAGGAGGAGATGCCGGAAGACGATCTGCCTCCGGCCGATGCTGATATCGATCTGTAAGAGACGGACGGTCCTCGGACCGAACTGATGAACGGCTTCTGGGAAAGGGGATGGTCCGGACATGGGGACTGTCCCCTTTCCCGTATAACGCAAGCGGGAATGGAATATGGGAAAGAATTGGGAAGAAGGGGAGCTCTTTGTCTGGGGAGACGACGGGCTCGTGCCGGCGGACGCGCCTTCTGCAAATGCCGGGGCTGTCGCAGAGCATTTGCCTGACGTCAAATCTCTTTTCGAGACCTCTCTCGTGCGCAATGCCGTCGAGCCGTCGGTGCGCCGGGTTGGACGCGGTTCAGGCCTGGGGGAAATAGTCACCGCTGTTGATGACATTTCGGGTATTGTGCGAACGGCGCCCAAGGTGCTTCCTCGTCGTCAGCGGAGCACTTACACGAGCGACGACGATTTCTGCAATGACCCGGAGGAGCTTGAACGCCGGCGTGCGGAGACAAAGTCGGCACGACAGAAAAAAGAGAGGCCAAGCCTTTTTGCCAGGGCGATCGGTGCGCTTGCTCGCCGCGAATATTCAAGGCGGGATCTGGAGGCCAAGCTGCGGCGTTCTCTTGTGGAAGGAGAGGATCCTGATGAGGTCGGACGAGTGCTTGATCGACTTGAGGAGGCCGGTTATTTGTCCGATGCTCGCTTTGCCGAAACCCGCGTCCGATCTCGGGCCCGCCTTATGGGAGATGCACGCATTCGCAGGGAGTTGCGTCAGTGCGGCGTGTCGAGCGAGCATGTCGATTCGGCAATGGAGGAGATTGAGGAGTCTGAGGAGGTGCGGGCATACCGTTTGTGGGCCAGGCGATTTGGAGAGTTGCCGAAGGATCGCAAGGAGCGAGACCGACAGGTGCGCTTTCTGATGTACCGTGGTTTCAGCATGTCGGCGGTCAGTCGTGTGCTCAAGGGATCCGTTGAGCCGCCGGACGACATGGCCTAAATGATTTCTTCTTTCCGCACAGGAGTTTTCATTGTGCCGGCAAATGTATCGGGAACTATGATCTCAAGTATTTTCCCGTTGCATTTGTTAAAATCATCGGCTACCTGTTAATGAGATTTTTCCATGGAGGCTATTTTGGAATATCTCTTCGATCTGCTTGCCAACTTGCATTGGGCTGCGGTCGGCCAGATCATCATGATCGACATTCTTCTCGGCGGCGACAATGCCGTCGTGATTGCCATGGCGTGTCGAAATCTGCCTGCTCATCAGCGCAACAAGGGTATCCTGTGGGGTACGGCAGGCGCCATTGCCCTGCGTGTTGTGCTGATTACCTGCGCGGTTATGCTGCTTGATCTTCCGCTTCTGAAGGTGGCCGGCGGTCTGCTTCTTATCTGGATTGGTGCCAAGCTTCTCCTCCCCGAGGATGGCGATCATGACAAGGTTGAGGGCAGCAGCAAGCTGCTGGGCGCCATCAAGACCATCATCGTGGCGGACTTTGTCATGAGCTTCGATAATGTGATTGCCATTGCAGGCGCAGCTCAGCAGGCTCATGAAGCTCATCAGACGCTTCTTATTATTTTCGGTCTGCTCGTCTCGGTGCCGTTCATCGTTTTCGGCTCCCAGATCATTCTGAAGCTCATTGATCGCTTCCCGGCCATCATTTATTTCGGCGCCGGTCTTTTGGGATGGATTGCCGGCGGCATGCTTGCTTCCGACATGTTCGTCACGTCGCGCTGGCCTGAAGAGGCATTCATGATGCACTACCCGCTGTCCGTAGGCTGTGCCGCTCTCGTTATTCTCATCGGCCATTTCGTCGGCAAGCAAAAGATGAAGAAGCTTCTCGAAAAGGAAATGCAGAAGGATCGCAACTGATCAGCCTTCTGATCAAACAAAAAAGCGCAGTCTCGGTGGACTGCGCTTTTTTTGTCAAAGTTCGAGTGCCTAGTGCTTGACGGTGTCGATGAAGCCGCCGCCAAGGCAGACGTCGCCCTGATAGAGAACGGCGCTCTGGCCGGGCGTGGCCGCCCATTGAGGCTTGTCGAAGCCGAGCGTGAAGTTCTTTTCCGAAACGTACTCGAGCCTGCAGGGATCGTCAGGCTGGCGGTAGCGGGTTTTCACAGTAAGTTCAGCGTCGAGATCCGGTGCTTGTCCGGACACCCAGCTCGGATGAACGGCCTTGAGTTCATGAGCGAGAAGCCACGGATGATCGTGTCCCTGGCAGATCCAGAGCGTATTGGAGGCGAGGTCCTTTTTGGCGACGAACCACGGTTCGCCGGTGGAGTCGTGTCGGCCGCCCACGCCGATGCCTTTGCGCTGACCGAGCGTATAGAAGGAGAGCCCCATATGTTCGCCGACGATGGTGCCGTCGGGAATGCGGATCGGACCGGGATGCGTCGGCAGGTAGCGATTGAGAAATTCCCGGAACGGACGCTCGCCGATGAAGCAGATGCCCGTTGAGTCCTTCTTCTTGGCATTGGGAAGCTTGAGGTCGTCGGCAATTCGGCGTACTTCGGTCTTGCAAATGTCGCCAACCGGGAAGATGACGCGGGAGATTTGCTCTTGAGTGAGGCGATGGAGGAAGTAGCTCTGGTCCTTGCTTGGATCCACGCCGCGCAACAGCTGAACGCCGTTGTCGGTGTGTCGGACGCGGGCGTAGTGCCCCGTGGCGATAAGATCGGCTCCCATGGCCATGGCATGGTCAAGGAAGGCGCGGAACTTGATCTCGGCATTGCAGAGAACGTCGGGGTTTGGCGTGCGGCCGGCGCTGTATTCGCGCAGGAAGTCGGAGAAGACGCGCTCGCGATATTCCTTGGCGAAGTTGACGGCTTCGATGTCGATGCCGATTACGTCGGCAACGGCGCTCGCATCAATGAAGTCCTGGCGCGAGGAGCAGTATTCGCTGTCATCGTCATCCTCCCAGTTCTTCATGAAGAGGCCGATGACGTTGTAGCCCTGTTCCTTGAGAAGCCAGGCGCTGACCGAGGAGTCGACGCCGCCTGAGAGTCCGATGACGACGGTTTTCTTAGACATATTTATAAGAATGAGGGTAGTCGAGATAGAATCAGGACGTTTCCCTTGAAATCATTGAGAAGGAGATCGTCGCAATTATGTCCCAGACGAACGAATCGTGCATCCGCTTTACGCAACTTCTCGGCATTAAGGTGCCGTTCCTCAACGCGCCCATGTCCGGCATCGCTACGCCGGAGCTCGTGGCGGCCGTATCTGAAGCGGGCGGTCTCGGCGTTATTCCAGGCGCCGAACTTACCCCAGACGGCATTCGCGCTTTCGCTGCGCGCGTTCGGGAGCTGACGACGAAGCCCTTTGCCGTGAATCTTTCGGTGCCTGTCGAAATGGACGTCGGCGCAGCAGAGAGATTCGAGCAGTTCGGCGATGCGGTCTCAATGCTTCTTGAGGAGCTTGAACTTCCGAATGGCGGTTCGTCCTATGCGGATCTTTATGATCTGGCGGGTCGGCAACGCCCGACTTTCTTCGAACAGTTTGATGCGGCGATTGAAGTGAGACCGGCTGCAGTCATTTCGTCCTTCGGCGGCTTTCGCGAACCGGAGGAGGAAAAACTTGCGGAGCACGGCATCGTCAACATCGGTACAGCAACGACGCTTCGCGAGGCCAAGGTTCTGCGCGCCGCAGGATGCGCGGCGATCATTGTTCAGGGGGCGGAGGCTGCGGGGCCGCGTCTGTCGTTTGAGGATTCAGAGGAGGCGCTTGTAGGTCTCATGTCGCTTGTGCCCGCCGCCGTGCGTGCGACGGGGCTTCCTGTTGTCGCTGCGGGCGGCGTAGCCTCGGCGGAACAGGTGAGGGCGCTGCTTGCGATGGGGGCGGCCGGCGTATCGATCGGCACGGCCCTTCTGACATCTTCCGAATCCGGCGCTTCCAACGTGCACCGCTACTACGCCGAGTACGGCACGGCATGCGATACGGTGTTGACGAGGATCTACAACGGCAGGCTCACGCGCGTGCTCAAGAATGCACTGGTCGATGCTCTGGTGGACTGGGAACGCATGACGGCGGGCTATCCCGCACAGATGGCGATGATGAGGACGCTAGACATGCGTGCGGCCGAGCTCGGTCGCAATGATCTTGTCATGCTGCCTTTGGGGCAGTCCGCCGGCCGAAGCGCCTACCGAAGCGCTGCGGAGTGCGTGCGCGCCCTGTTCCCGGACGGCATTTCGGCACAGGCAGGCTAAGGCGAATGCAGGGATAGTTTTTCATCATCGCCGATACGCCTCTCCAATCGGTGTACCGCGTCTGTCGTAGGTGAAATTCCTAGTTCGGCAACACGATCTTCTGCAATATGAAAACATATTTCATAACGTGAAATGTGAGATTTAATATTTGGGGTTATCCCTCTGTTATTGATCGTTGAAATGGTGTTTTGGCTTGATTATTATCAAGCGGACAGAACTCGTTTACGATTTCACGGATCGGTAGGCGGGATTCGATCGACAACATCGGAGGGATAACCCATGACCGAATCCAGTATTGAAATCGGCGCCATGTCCAACAGGGGCAAATTGATGGCGCTCGTTGCCGGCCCGATCCTTGGGCTGCTGACCTACTTGCTTCTCCCGGAGACCTATTCCAACGCTCAGGGCGTTGAAACCGCTTTTTCGTATGAAGGCCGTGCCTGTCTGGGCGTGACCGTTTGGATGGCGATCTGGTGGTTCACCGAAGCTTTGCCGATTGCGGCGACGGCCATGCTGCCGCTTGTTGCGTATCCGCTTCTTCAGATCACGTCTGCAAAGGCGGCGATGGTCAATTACGCTTCGGGAACCATTTTCCTTTTTCTGGGCGGCTTTCTGCTTGCGGCAGGCATTCATCGCTGGCATCTTGACCGCCGCATCGCGCTTCTGACGCTTCGTCTTTTCGGCACGCAGCCCAAGCAGATGGTGCTTGGACTGATGCTGGCAACCGCCGGTCTCTCGGCCTGGGTGTCCAATACCGCAACCGCCGCCATGATGGTGCCCATCGCCATTGCCGTGCTCGGCGTGGTGCGCTCGACTCAGACGAGCGAAGTCATGGGGCAGGACGAGCGCAACTTCGGCATTTCCATCATGCTTGCGATTGCATATGCAGCCTCCATCGGCGGCATGGTTACTGTGATCGGTTCACCTCCGAACGGCATTTACGTTCGCTTTATGGAACAGACTTACGGGCAGACGGTGAGCTTCATGGACTGGCTCAAGATTGGTCTCCCTGTTGCCGTGCTGATGCTTCCCGCCACCTATTTCCTGTTGGTGAAGGTTCTCTTTCCCTGCAAGATCGACGGAATCCCGGGCGGCAAGGAGTGGGTTCGCAATGAGCTCAGAAAGCTTGGTCCCATGACTCGAGGTGAAAAGGTTGTTCTTGCGGTCTTTATCCTCGCTGCGGTTCTCTGGATTTTCGGTCCGATTATTCGCGGTCTGGAATTCGACGGCGCCAAGCCTTTTGCGGCTCTCAAGGATGAAACCATTGCCATGGCTGCCGGTCTGCTGCTCTTCGCCATCCCGGTTGATGCCAAGCGAGGCATTCATGCACTTGATTGGTCTTCTGCGAAGGACGTGATTGCCTGGGACGTGCTTCTGCTCTTCGGCGGCGGCCTTACGATGGCGGCGGCTCTTCAGAGCACCGGTGCAGCAGCCTTGGTGGGGGCTCAGGCTTCGGCTCTCGGCAGCCTCGGCGAAGTTTCCATGATGGCCGGCGTTGCGACTCTCGTGACCTTCAGTACTGAGGTGACTTCGAACACTGCGCTTGCCGCCACGATGATGCCGCTTATTGCCGCAGCATCCGAAGCGATCAAGATTGATCCGTCAGGGCTTCTTGTGACGACCGCGCTTGCCGCTTCCTGTGCCTTCATGATGCCTGTGGCAACTCCGCCCAACGCGATTGTGTTCGGCACCGGCCGACTGAAGATCGGAGACATGATTAAGGCTGGCTTCTGGCTCAACATTTTCGGCGTGGTGATCATCACTTGTGTGGCTTATCTGGTTTATTGATCCACGCATTCCTAAAATGAAAAAAATGCGCGCCTTCTCCAGGAGAGGCGCGCATTTTTCATATCCGGGCAGCGGTTCAAATGCCCAGAAGCTTCATAAGCGGACCGGCGATCATCGGCGCTAGGAAGGCCGTGATGATGCCTGTAAGGCCCATGGCGAGGCCCCCGAATGCGCCTGCTCGATTAGAGATTTGGAAGGCTGCGCTCGTGCCCATGCCGTGGGCGGCCAGGCCAAGGGTTACGCCGCGAACCGGGTCGGAGGTGATACGGCACAGATTGAAGAGAGGACGGCCGACGATCGAGCCGAAGATGCCGGTGATCACGACGAGACAGGCTGTCAGATCAGGACGCCCGCCCATGGTTTCCGACACGCCCATGGCGATCGGCGTCGTCACGGACTTGGGAATCATGGAGATCATCGTTTCTGCGGAAAGGCCGAATACCCAGCCGAGGGCAACGACGGACACGATGGCCGCAACGCTGCCGGCCAGGAGGCCGCAGCTGAGCGGGAGCCACAGCTCAACGAGCTTCTGGCGCTGTTCAAAGAGCGGCACGGCCAGAACGACGGTTGCGGGACCAAGCAGAAAATGGATGACGTTCGCCCCCTTGAAGTACTGTTCATAGGGAACGTCCATAACCAGCAGGACGGCAATGATGCTCACGACGGCGACGATGATCGGCGTGAAAATCGGGTTGAATCGGGTGAGCTTGTAAAGATGCTGGCCGAAGATGAATGCGGCAAGCGTTACGACGAGCCATAGAGCCGGGTTGGTGAGGATCGGCGACAGCTGCTGAAGGATGGACTGCATGTTTAGTCCTTGTTCTTGTGAACGAGTTTCTCGACAAAGATGATGGTGTAGGCGGTCACGAGCATGGCGATGATCGTTGAGAGCACCAGCACTGCGCCGATGGCAAGGCCTTCACGAAGGAAGAGGTCGGTGTAGCGCATCACGCCAACGCCGGCCGGCACGAAAAGCAGCGACAGGTTGGTAAGAAGAACGCCGCCTGTCGGGCGGATGCGGTCGATCAGATCGTCCTTCACGAAGAAGGCCAACAGCATGAGGATCATGCCGATCACAGGCCCCGGGACGGGAATGCCCGTTGCGCGGCTGATGATCTCGCCGGCGACCTGAAAGGCCAGAATGAGTGCGATTGAGGAAAGCATGTTTGAAGTGCCGTAGAATGTTTAGACGCCGTCCGACAGACTAGGGTTTGCACCTACGGGAGGCGATAAGGTGTTGATTTTGTCACCAAGGTGCCCGTTATGGGGGCACTCGGGTTTGACCTAGGTTAGGAAAGTTGAAGAATGAAGCAGGAATTTCAGATTCGAGGCGAGCTCATTACGCTTGATGCTCTTCTCAAGGCGGTTGGCGCTGCAGATTCCGGCGCGCATGCCAAGGCAATGGTCGCCGAGGGGCTTGTGCGTGTCGACGGCAAGGTCGAAGAACGCAAGACGAGAAAGCTTCGAGGCGGCGAATGCGTGGAGCTTGACGGCCTGACGGTGTTGCTGAAGGCCGATCCGGCTTTTGTAGTCAAGCAGGATTAATTTCAAGAAATCGAATCAAAAAAATGCCGGCTTCCGAAAGGAGGCCGGCATTTTTCATGATGCTTGAAAGGCTTACTTGCCTGAACTCCCGGATAGCTGATCCACATTTGACTTGAGGAAAGTCAAATATCTGTCACTACCTCTTCGAACCGCCTGTGTTTATTGCCTCGCAGTAAGCAGGCGGTAAAAAAACTAAGAGATTCCCAATTCTCTGTACTACGAGGCATGCGAATCAGCCGAAGCGGCTAGAGTCCGCTCTTGTGCCTCGCG
>CAKQKT010000059.1 GCA_934249275.1 uncultured Sutterella sp.
GTCCTTCCCCTGTTCGGGCGGACAGCGGACTTTCACCGCATAGACACACGTGCGCTGCTGGGCGCACAAAGAAAAGCGGTCTTTCATTTCGAAAGACCGCCCTTGCGGAAGCGTTTTACGGTTCTTAGCGCCCGTTCTGAAGAAGCTCGACCTGTTCGCCGAGTTGCTGGCTCAGGAGAAGCTTGGCTTCGTCCTCACGGCCGGCCTTGATGGCGGTGAGCAGCAGGCGTTCGTTCTTTGCAATGTCGAGGAAGAACTGCGGATCGTTCTGCGGCAGGTTCTCGGTCGTCTTTTCGAAGTATGTCACCAACGCGGCGGAGAAGACCTGAAGCACGCGGTTGCCGCAGGCTTCAAGAAGGAGAAGGTGGAATTCGCGGTCCCAGCGGTCGGCTTCGGTCGTATTGCCGGCGTTGGCCTCAATGCGGCTGATCGCATCCTCAAGTCGTCCGAGAAGAGCCGGCGTCATGCGGCGGATGGCGAGCGGAATGATGTTCACTTCAATCAGCTGGCGGGCTTCGATGAATTCGCGAATGTCAAAGTTCGCAATGTCCATCTGAACCTGAATCTGCGCTGAGAGGTTCTTCGGGCCAAGCGCATTCACGGTCATGCCGCGCTTCGGAGCACGATCGACAACGCCCATCTGGGAAAGAACGCTCAGAGCTTTGCGCACCTTGTAGCGCGTCACATTGAAGCGGGTTGCCAGTTCTGTCTCTGTATCAATGCGTTCGCCGGCCTTTGCCTGGCGAAGAATATGGTGATGAATATCGCGAAAGAGCGCTTCTTCATCCATGGAAAGCTGATCCTGTTTCGACACAATGACTCCCGGGGGATCCGTAACTTTAAAAATTCGGTTAATTTTAGAAGGTTTTGCGCATTTTGCAAATTCGGGCGCATCACGCGCCCGAATCAGCAGAGTTCGGGCAGGTTGCAAGCATGCTCCCGCCCGCAATGAAATCACGAATTCTTCGCGACCTTGATGGCTTCCTCGCGAATCTCGTAGAGCTTTGCGAGCGCTTCGCGCGGCGTCAGGCTGTCGACGTCGAGGTCTGCAACGGAGTCTGCAAAGTCCCGCAGCGCCGGATCGGATTCGGCCGGCGCTTCCAGTACGGCTACGGAAGAAGTCTGTCCTTCAAAAAAGAGTCCGTCTCCGAAGAGATCGGCCTGAGGAGAATCGATGGCGGCCTCGCGATTTTCGAGCTTCGTGAGCATTGCACGTGCGCGGCGCACGACCGGGGCGGGGACGCCTGCAAGCTGCGCCACGGCAATGCCGTAGCTGCGGCTCGCCGGACCTTCTTCGATTTCGTGCAGAAAGACGATCTTGGATCGCGTCTGTGCTGCGGAGACGTGCACGTTGGCAGCTTCCTTCAGGTTGACGGCCAGCTGGGTAAGCTCGAAGTAGTGCGTAGCGAAAAGGGTGAGCGAACGCGTCGTTTCCACAAGTTCCTGCGCAATCGCGCCCGCAAGCGACAGGCCGTCGAACGTGGCCGTGCCTCGGCCGATTTCGTCCATCAGCACGAGCGAGCGGTCGGTGGCCTGATGCAGAATGGCTGCGGCTTCCGTCATTTCGACCATGAAGGTCGAGCGGCCGCGCGCAAGATCGTCCGATGCGCCGATGCGGGTGTGAATGCGGTCGACCGGGCCGATGGTCACGGATTCGGCCGGCACGAAGGAGCCGGCCCAGGCCAGCAGCGTGATGAGCGCCACGGCGCGCATGTAGGTCGACTTGCCGCCCATGTTGGGACCCGTGATGATGAGGCAGCGGCGTCCGTCGCCCAGACGGCAGTCGCTCGGCACGTAGGATTCGATCGTTGTTTCGACGACGGGATGACGGCCTTTGATGATTTCAATGCCGGGACGGCTCGCAAGCGTCGGACGCACCCAATGGTGTTCGACTGCATGGCGGGCAAGAGTGCCGACAACGTCAAGCTGAGCCAGTGCGCGTGCTGCGGACATGAGAGCGGGCACGTGTCCTGCAAGCGAGGCGATAAGACCGTCGTAGAGCTCCTTTTCAAGCGCCGCGGAGCGTTCCTTGGCGGAGAGCGCCTGATCCTCGTAGTTCTTGAGCTCGGGAGTGATGAAGCGCTCGGTGTTCTTGAGCGTCTGGCGGCGGTGATATTCAACCGGCACGGATGCAGCCTGGCCCTTCGAGACTTCAATATAGAAGCCGTGAACGCGGTTGTATTCGACGCGAAGCGACGAGAGTCCGGTCTTTTCGCGCTCGCGCTTCTCAAGGTCGAGAAGGAACTGCCCCGTGTTGTCGCGCATCTCGCGCAAAAGTTTCAGCTCCTCGTTGAATTCGGAGCGGATGACATCCCCTTCTCGAAGGAGCGTCGCAGGTTCGGGCAGGAGCGCAGCATCAAGGTTCGAGAAGATTTCACTCGGAAGCGTGAGCGTCCGGGCCGTCATGCCGAACCATGCTTCTTCGTGAGAGGAGATTTCGGTGTTGAGTTCGCTCACGAGCGGAAGCGCGTCGCGAAGCGCTGCAAGCTCCTTCGGACGAACGGTGCCGAGAGCGATGCGGCTTGCAATGCGCTCGATGTCGGGTAGGCCCTGAAGCCTTGCTTCGATGAAGTTCGAGAAGTTGACGTCTTCGGCGAGGGCTTCAAGGGCGTCGTGTCGGCCTCGGGCTTCCTCGGCCTTGGTGAGCGGCAGATTGAGCCAGCGGCGCAGTTCGCGGCTGCCCATGGACGTGCCGCATCGGTCGAGCACGGAGAAGAGCGTGGGACCTCGTCCCTCGCTTCGAATCGAGTCCGAAATTTCGAGATTCCGGCGGCTTGCCGGGTCGATGATGATGTATTCGGATTCGTCTGTCAGCTTGAGCGGGCTGATGAACGGAATCATGTCGACCTGGGTTTCGGCCGTGTAGTCGAGAAGAGCGTTTGCCGCGGCAAGCACGCCGGTCTTTCCGGTCACGCCCCAAGCATCAAGATTGTCGAGCCCGAACGTCTTCTTCAGGGCTTCTTCACCGTGTTCGGCATCAAAGTGCCAGACGGGCATCGGCGTGACGGTGATCTCGGGATGCGTTTCGCGCATGGTGTCGCGAAGCTTTTCCGTGACGAGAAGCTCGGAGGGCGAGATGCGGGCCACTTCGGAGTCGAACTGATCGTCCGACACCTCGGTTGCGAAGAAGTCGCCGTTCGAGAGCGTAAGCCATGCAAAGCCCCAGACGGCGTTCTTGCCGGCGGGGCGGGAGACGGAGAGAAGCACCGCGTCGTTCTTTTCCGGAAGAAGCGACGTGTCCGTCAGCGTGCCCGGCGTGATGATGCGCGAAATGCGGCGCTCCATCAGTCCCTTGCCGGGCGTGCCGAGCTGTTCGGCAATCACGACCGATTCGCCGAGTCTCACGAGACGTGCGACGTACTGGTCGAGCGAAACCATCGGAATGCCGGCCATCGGAATCGGATCGCCGTTCTTGAGCTTTCCGCGTTTCGTGAGCGTGATGCCGATCAGGCGGTTGGCTTTGGCGGCATCATCGAAGAACGTTTCATAGAAGTCTCCCATGCGGAAGAGCACGAGCGTTTCCGGATAGCGGCGCTTCACTTCGATGAACTGACGCATCGCGGGGGTGAAGTCGTTGAGATCAAGGTCTTCGTCGTGAATGAAAGTCTCGGTCATGGGATCTTCAAGGAGAATGTTCGGTGAGGGACGAGCCCTCAGGATGAAAAAGGGCCGGACGACGAATCGGTCCGGCCCGTCAGGCTGCGGCAGCAGTCTCGGTCGATGGACTTAGGCCTTCTGGGCTTCGCCCACGGCGGGAACCTTGCCCACGAGCGGCAGGAGCTGAGCGAAGATGCGCGGCGTGCCGGCGCAGACGCGGCCCTGTTCAAGCCAGTCTTCACCGCCGGAAAGGTCGGTGATGAGACCGCCGGCTTCGAGAACCATGAGGCCGCCGGCAGCGATGTCCCACTTGTTGAGGCCGGATTCCCAGAAGCCGTCGTAGCGGCCGGCGGCAACCCAGGCGAGGTCAAGAGCGGCGGAGCCCGGACGGCGGATGCCGGCGGTGCGTTCGGCAACGCGCATGAAGCTCATCATGTAGCCCTTGAAGTCATCCGTGCGGCGGAAGGGGAAGCCCGTGCCGATGACGGCGCGGTTCATGTCCTTGCGGTCGGAGACGCGGATGCGGCGGTTGTCGAGGAAGGCGCCTTCGCCCTTGGCGGCCGTGAAGAGTTCGTTCTTTGCCACGTCGTAGATCACGCCGGCGACGACTTCGCCGCGGTAGGCGAGAGCGATCGAAACGGCGTACTGCGGGATGCCGTGCATGAAGTTGAGCGTGCCGTCGATCGGATCAACGATCCAGAGGTAGTCGCTCTTGGCGGCGCCGATGCGGCCGGCTTCTTCCGTGAGGATGGCATGGTCCGGATAGGCGTGCTGCAGGCAGTCGACGATGGCGGCTTCGGCGGCGCGGTCGGCGGCGGTCACGAAATCGTTGACGGACTTGTTTTCAATTTCGAGCGTGTCGAGGCTCGTGGCGGCGCGGGTGATTTCAGCGGCGGCGCGGCGGGCGGCCTTGACGGCAACGGCGATATAAGGCGATTTCATACGAGAAAAACAGTTTGGAATGGAAAACGTTGCGGCGCACGATCGGGGAGCAGACGGCTCGACCCTTGTCGGCGCAAACAATTATTCTAGCCGATCACGGGAGGCGTTGAGAAAAATCCGCCGTCGTTTTTATGAACTTTTGGAAGAGTGAAGGTCCTGTCGCGCACGGGCGCTGCGGATGTTTTTCGGTAGAATGGGCGGAATCCCTGCGGCGGGCGCCTGCGTGCGTTTCGCTTCTTTATCATGCGGCCCGCATCTTCATGAGCCGCAGCTGTTTTGGTTATTACATAAAAACATGGACATTCCTCAGCTTGCTTCCCGCGTGCGCTTCGTGCTCTGCGAGCCTGCGCATCCGGGCAACATCGGTTCAGCCGCCCGCGCAATCAAGACGATGGGCTTTCGTGATCTGCGTGTTGTCGCACCCCGAGAACCCGGCTATCGCACGCATGAGGAGGCGATTGCCTATGCGACGAGCTCCGTCGACGTGCTTGAGGCTTCGCGCATGCATTCCACGCTCGCAGAGGCGCTTGAAGGCGTGACCTTTGCATGGGCGCTCACGGGCTATGATCGGGAATTCGGACCTCCGATGAGCCCGATGCGTCCGGCGGCCGAGCGATCCGTCGCCTGGCTTGACGAGATGGAGGGAGACATTGCCTTTGTCTTCGGTACCGAACGAAGCGGCATGACGAATGAAGAGGTCATGCTCTGCCAGGGCTGTGCCGCCATTGCGGCCGATCCGGCCAGTCCGAGCCTCAATCTGGCGCAGGCCGTCCAGATCACGGCATACGAAATGCACATGGCTCTGATGGCAGCCGAAGGACATGAGGGCCAGCTCTATGACTGGCAGTCCCGCTTCGAACATGAAAAGCCGGCAAGCGTTGAGGCTGTTGAAGGGTTCTTTCATCATTGGGAGGAGGCCATGACCGCCTGCGGCGTTCACGATCCTGCCAATCCCAAGTTCCTCATGCCGATCACCCGCCGTCTCTTCGGCCGAAGCGGCTTGACTCAGACGGAGATTGATCTTCTGCGCGGCATCTGTGCGGCGATCATTCGTCCAAAGCGCGATCGAAAGGGCTCGAAGACGGGCGCCTGAGGCCTTTCGGCCTGCGCGTCACGCCGCTTTCTGCCAAAATAAATTCTTCGGCTCGTTCGGCGGGCCTTTCATAAAGAGACACATTCATGCTTCAGTACGCACGCGAACTCATTGCGACCATCATGCAGAAGGACCCCGCGGCTCATTCCCGCTGGGAAGTCGTCTTTGCCTATCCGGGCTTTCACGCCGTGATGATTCATCGCTTTTCGCACTGGTGCTGGATTCAGGACTGGAAGACTGCCGCGCGCATCGTCTCGCATGCCGGCCGTTTTCTGACCGGCATTGAAATCCATCCGGGCGCAAAGATCGGCCGCCGCGTCTTCATCGACCACGGCATGGGCGTCGTCATCGGCGAGACGGCCGAAGTGGGCGACGACTGCACGCTCTACCATGGCGTGACGCTCGGCGGCACGAGCCTGGCCGAAGGCACAAAGCGCCATCCGACGCTTGAGCCAAACGTCATTGTCGGCGCCGGCGCAAAGGTTCTCGGTGCCTTTACCGTTGGAGAGGGCGCACGCATCGGCTCCAACGCCGTCGTCGTGAAACCCGTCGCTGCGGGCGCGACCATCGTGGGCGTGCCGGGCCGTCAGGCCGGCGAATCCAAGCCGGAAGAGGCGAAGCGCTTCGAGGCCTATGCCGTTGAAAAGAGCGACGACCCGTATTCCGTCGCTATCAAGGAGCTCGTTCGCGTGACGCATGAGCAGAACATCGTCATCGAGAAGCTGAGCGAACAGGTTCGCGCTCTCGGCGGCGAGGGCATCGCAGACGTGCCCAAGGTGAACGGCGCCAACGTCGGCGTCTCCACCCGTCGTGCACGCCACCATCGTCAGAAAAAGATGGCGGCTCAGGCTCCGCAGGATCCGCAGTCCTGATTCTCGTGCAGAAGCAGGTTCAAGAAACGATAGGCAAACCGCCCGAGGCCGATGTCCCGGGCGGTTTGCTTTTTGTGGAGTCTGTTATTTGGCAGGCGGCGTTACGGCCTCGACGAGCTTTGCTTCGACTTCAAGCAGAGTTTCGTCATTGGAGAGCACGGGACCGTCGATGAGGAAGACGTCCTCGGCGCGTTCGCCCAGTGTGGCGATGCGGGCGGTCTGAAGATTGATGCGGTAGTGCGCGAGCACTTCGGAAATGCTGTAGAGAAGGCCCGGCCTGTCCGTGCAGATGATGTTGAGAATCCACGCCCTTCCGCTCTCGTCCGGAAGCGTCGTCACGACCGTTCGGGTCGGGAAGTGGCGGGATCGCCTGGAGAGCTTGCCCTTCGGAGCGGGCGGAAGCGGACCGTCGCCTGTGAGGAGCTTCATCATTTCCCGGGTGATCTTGGCGGCGAGCGCATCCTCGTCCTCGCGCTCGTAGCGGTCGGTGACGAGGAAGGTGTCAAGCGCCCAGCCGTGGCGCGTCGTGTGCACGCGTGCGTCGACGACCGACAGATTGCATTTACCAAGAGCGGCAACGGCTCTCAGGAAGAGATCCTTGCGGTCGGGTAAATAGAGAAGCACCAGAATGCCGCCCATGCGATCGCTTTTCCTGACTTCGACGATCGGCTCGTCGGTATGCATGTGATCGGCAAGCGAGGCCGTATGCCATGCAATTTCCTCAGGCGTGTGGCGCATGAAGTAGACGACGTTGAGTTCTCGCCAGAAGGCTTCGCGTGTTTTGGCGGGGACGCTTTCTCCGAGAATTTCCAGTGCTCGGGTTTTGCGTTCGGCCAGCGTGTGCTCGGTCGAGACGGCCGTGTCTTCGCCCTGCAGCATGGCCAGCGTCGAGCGATAGAGGGATTCGAGAAGCTGCGCCTTCCACGGCGACCAGACCTTGGGACTCGTTGCGCGGATGTCGGAGACCGTCAGGAGGTACAGGGCGCCCAGCCGTTCCTTTGTCTTCACAATGTCGGCGAATCGACGCACGACCTCGGGATCCGAGATGTCCTTCTTCTGGGCTGTAAGGCTCATCGTGAGATGCTCTCTCACGAGAAAGGCGATGAAGTCCGTGGTCGCTTCGTCGAGTCCGAAGGCGCGGCAGAAATCCGTCACCTTTTCGGCGCCTATGAGCTCATGATGTCCGCCGAGTCCCTTGCCGATGTCATGGTAAAGAGCCGCAACGGCGAGACGCCAGTTGTCCGGAATCTCGCTCATGATTTGGGAGCAATAAGGATATTCGTGCGCAAATTCGCTTCGGGCGAAGCGTCGGATGTTGCGCACGGTGCGAAGCGTGTGCTGGTCCACCGTGAAGATGTGGTAGAGGTCGTGCTGCATCTGGCCGACGATGTGGCGGAAGGCCGGCAGGAAGCGGCCGAGCACGCCCCACATGTTCATGAGCTTGAGCGAATGGTAGGTGCCCTTGGGCATCCTCATGATGTCGAGGAAGGTTGCCTGATTGATCGGATCGTGACGGAATTCGTCGTCGATCGATTGCGCGGCGTGCCAGAGGGCGCGCAGAAGCCGTGTGGAGAAGCGCGTGAGTTCCGGATGAGAGTGGTAGACGTAGAAAAGTCTCAGAACCGCGTTTCGGTCTGTCTGAAAGACGTTGTCGCGTGAAAGGTCCATCTCGTCGCCTCGTGCGACGAAGGCGGATTCAAGCGGGACAGCCGGCACGTTGTCGTAGCTTCCGAAGAGTCGGTCTGCGATTGCCTGCAGCTGGATGACGGACATCTGCACGACGGCCTTGGCATTAAGGTAGTAGCGCTTCATCAGCGCTTCGGAGGGCCTCAGCTGGGCTGTGGCGGTATAGCCCATGGCCTGTGCAAGCGCCTCTTGCACGTCGAAGAGAAGACGGTTTTCGGGACGGTGCGTAAGCAGGTGGAGCGTGATGCGAAGCGATGCGAGATGACGCGAGCAGGAGACGAGCGTGTGCATCTCGTTTTCGGTGATGAGGCCTGCGGTCGCCATGTCGGAAACGGTCTGAGCTATGCCCGCAGCCTGGGCGCACCAGAAAAAGACCTGCAGGTCGCGAAGGCCGCCGGGGCTTTCCTTGATGTTGGGTTCGAGTGAATAGGGGGTATCCTCGAATTTCTGGTGGCGGCGTGCGAGCTCGAGCATCTTGTCTCGGAAGAAGCGCTTGGGATCGAGCGTTTCGGCAAAGCGCATTCTTGCCTGCGCATAGAGCCTGCCGTTGCCCCAAAGGCAGCGGCTTTCGAGATAGGTGGTCGCGATCGAAACGTCTTCGGCGGCTTCCGACAAAAATTCGGAGGTGCTGCGAACCGATGCTCCGACCGTGAGGCCGAGCTCCCAAAGGCGCGTCGTAAAGGTCGCAATGGCGCTCTGACACTCCGGGTCGTCCTTGAGGGAGTCTTCGGTGAGCACCAGAAGGTCGATGTCTGAATAGGGATAGAGTTCGGAGCGTCCGTATCCGCCTACGGCTGCTACGGCGATTTTGTCGGCAGGCAGCCCGCTTTCGGAAAGCATGGCGAGCACGGCCGCATCAAGCACGCTTGCGTGGGCTCGAAGATAGGCTTCGCAGTCATGTTCGGCCTCCCATTGGCGGGCGAGTCTTTTCCGCTCGCTGTCGAAGACTTCGCGAATGGAGGGGCGGGGCAGTGCCTCGGCTGCGGCGGGGCTGTCATTTTCGGGAGCTGTCATCGGCGGAATTCTTGGTGGTGCGAGGTTGAAGAAGCGAGGTTCCGAGCGCGGGTGCCGGAGACCATCCCGACGTGCGGGAGATCAGAAGGGCGGGCAGGCGCGTGAGCATGATGAAAAAGAGCTTGGCGCTGGTGCCGGCGATGCGCAGCGTGTCGCGTACGGGGCGGTAATGCGAGACGCCGTCGGCCGGAGGCTTGGGGTTGACGGGAAGCTCGCGGATGTGAACGCCCATCCACATGAGGCGAACAAGCGACTCGAATTCGAATTCGGCGTGCCGCCCAAGACCGATGCAGGAGGAAAGCTGCGAGACGGCCGCGAGCGGATAGACGCGAAGGCGGCACATGACGTCCTTGGGCGCAAGACTGAGCGCCGCGAGGCATGCACCCGCATCGGCAATGTGCCTTGCTATGCGAGAACGCGGCGGATAGACGGCGTAGGTATGTGCATAGCCGCAGACAAGGTCGTTGGGATGCTTTCGGGCGACCTCGAGAAATTTGCCGGCACAGGCCGGATCATGCCGGCCGCCGGCGTCGAAAACCAGAGCGTGCGTGAAGCCGGCCAGCCTGGTGGCTCGAAAGCCCGTAAGGATGGAGGCTCCGCGTCCCCCTGAGGATTGACGGCGGACGAGTCCGGCGCCCATGGCTCTGCATCGCTCGCAGGCTTCTTTGGCCGGCTTGTCGGACGCATCGTCGACAAGCAGAACGGGAGTGCCTGATGAAAGCAGGCGTCTGACGACGTCCTCCACCGTGGCGGGATGGTTGTAGACCGGAATCACGATGACCGGTCGGAATGCGGCGGGCTCCGAGGGCATGTTGAAATTCCCGTTAAGCAGGTGCGGGCGGGGAAAAAGGTCCGCACCCGCACTTGCGCCGTCAATCAGAGATTGGCCGGAGGCCGAAGGAATCAGAGGCCTTCGGGCTTCTTCCAGCCCTTGACGAAGTCGGGCGGCTCGGGCATGCCGGCGGAGGCCGTCAGAATGTCGTAACCCGTTTCGGTGACAAGAACCATGTGTTCCCACTGAGCCGAGAGCGAGCGGTCGCGCGTGACGACGGTCCAGCCGTCGCTGAGCATCGTGACGCCGTAGCGGCCGGCGTTCACCATGGGCTCGATCGTGAAGACCATGCCCGGCTTGAATTCCGGCGTCGGATGATGGATCGGGAAGTGGTGCACATGCGGTTCTTCGTGGAAGCCGCGGCCAATGCCGTGACCGCCGTAGTCGCGAACGACGGAGATGCCGTTCTTGTCGGCGAAGGCCTGGCAGGCGATGCCGATGTCGTTGAACGTGTTGCCCGGGCGCACGGCTTCGATGCCGGCCCACATCGTCTTGTAGGCGAGGTCGCAGAGACGCTTGCCGGCGATGGTCGGCTTGCCGACGACAAACATGCGGGACGTGTCGCCGTGGAAGCCGTCCTTGATGCTCGTGACGTCGATGTTGACGATGTCGCCGTTCTTGAGCTTCTTGTCGCCCGGAATGCCGTGGCAGACCACGTGGTTCACCGAGATGCAGGTGGTGGCCGGATAGGGCGTCATGCCTTCGGGCTGGTAGCCGAGGCAGGCGGGAATGCACTTCTGAACGTTGACCGTGTAGTCGTAGGCAAGCTTGTCAAGCTCGCCGGTGGTGACGCCCGGCTTGACGAAGGGCGTCAGGTAGTCGATGAGTTCGGAGGCAAGGCGGCCGGCGATGCGCAGGCCCGCAATCTCTTCCGGCGTTTTGATATGGATGGCCATGATGTGCGGATTCTCTACTAAATGCTTGTATGTCTGATTGAATGACGGCCGTTCGCTAGGGGCGACCGGCCGTCCTTATCGGCGATAGTACACCAATTCGGCGGCGGCAAACGGAGAAGGGCGTCATGCTGCGATGCGGGCGTTGCAATAAATAATCTGATGACGGCAAAGAAATTTGCTTCGTGCGCTTGCAACGCCGCTTTTACCTCACGTATAATCATGCGCTTTCAGATCCGGAGCTTCGCGCCCCGGAATTTTTTCATTCTGCCCGGTGCACCTTGGTCGGTCCCGGGTAAATCAGCGCACGTTCTGTTCCGAGGTGCTGTGCCGGATTTCTCCGGCACTCAACTTATCAGGACGTGTCAGACTCTAAACCTTGGAGATAATAATCATGGTCAGCATGCGTGAAATGCTTGAAGCTGGTTGCCATTTCGGTCACCAGACCCGTTTCTGGAACCCGAAGATGGGTCAGTACATCTTTGGCGCCCGCAACAAGATTCACATCATCAACCTCGAAAAGACGGTTGCCAAGTTCGAAGAAGCCTGCAAGTTTGCCCGTCAGCTCTCCGCTCAGGGCGGCAAGATCCTCTTCGTTGACGCCAAGCGCGGCGGTCGCGAAATCATCGCTGCCGAAGCTCAGCGTTGCGGCAGCTGCTGGGTTGACCAGCGCTGGCTCGGCGGTACGCTCACCAACTTCAAGACGGTGCGCGGCACGATCAAGCGTCTCAAGGACATGGAACAGCAGCTCGAAGACGGCTCTGCTGCCAACCTGACGAAGAAGGAAGCTCTCGACTTCCAGCGCAACGTTGAAAAGCTCAACAAGTCCATCGGCGGCATCAAGGAAATGTCTGCCCTTCCGGACGCTCTCTTCATCGTTGACGTCGGCTACCACAAGATCGCCATCCAGGAAGCCAACAAGCTCGGCATCCCGGTCATCGGCATCGTTGACACGAACCACTCTCCGGATGGCGTTGACTACGTCGTTCCGGGCAATGACGACTCCTCCAAGGCTGTCGCCATCTACGCCCGCGGCATCGCTGACGCCGTTCTCGCCGGCCGTGCCGACAGCCAGACGGAAGTTGTCGAAGCTGCCAAGGACGAAGAATTCGTCGAAGTGGCCGCTGAAGCCGAAGAACAGCCCGCTGCCTAATTTCGGTTGATGCGGAATCCCTCGCAGGGACGGTTGACATACATTACAATGTCGACCGTTTGCAGGGTACCGCAACTCTGTCCTTAAGCTGGAGCCTCAGGCCGGCCGAATAACTTCTGCCCCTTAGGTTGACAGCTGGAAGAAAGGGGGCGACATCATGTCACCCCCTTTCTTC
>CAKQKT010000060.1 GCA_934249275.1 uncultured Sutterella sp.
AGTTCACAAGAAGCTTCAGTCCGGGCTTGCAGCAGTTGAGCCCGGAACCGATATCCGAAATGATCCTGTCGCAGCCATGAAGCTTCAGCCTCTGAATCTGTCTGTCCAAATCGTCTTTCTGCCCGTGTGAAGAGACTCTGGCATAACCGACAACAATACGTCCGGGCGTCGTTTCTTGGGTCTGCTCTTGCTCACAGACTTCGAATCGTCTGTGTCCTCCGAGAGATTGCCGTCCATCTTATTGTCATTGTAGGCCCGGCAGTCGTTCAGAAGCTACAATTGACATATATGCATAAGAAAGGAGGCCGCCATGTCAGACTATCGCGAAATCGACACCGTCACCCAGCTTCTCGGCCTCATCACGGAACCCGGCGCAATTGACCGGCATGTATTTCAGGGCATCGACTTCAGAGACCATCTGGACCTGGCGATGGAAAGCACCTACACCAACTGCCTCTTCCTCGGGTGCGAAATGCCGGAAGCCTTCGAGCATCATCTCGACAAATCCAACCTCATCTTTCCCAGGCTGGACGCGCCGTTCGACATCTACCGAAGCTATCTATACTCGGCGCATTCGCTTTACGCGGGCTTTGACCCGCGCGACGAGGCCACCCTTGCCGACAGCTTTGACTACAAGGTTCATCAGCACTATCTGAAGACCGGCCCGGTTTCCAGGAATGTGCGGGAAACGCTCTGCCGGTACCTTCACGACCACTCGATCAGCAATGCGATCAAAGACTTTCTCGCGCCCTACCACGAGCGCCAGATCGTCGGGATCATGGGCGGGCACGATCTGCTTCGAACGGATCCGTTTTATCGCCAAATCGTTTATCTCAGCAAGCGCCTCACGGAGCTCGGCTTCATCATGGTGAGCGGCGGCGGTGCCGGCGCCTTGGAGGCGACGCATCTTGGCGCGTGGCTGGCACAGCGCACGGACGAGGAGGTCGAGGACGCGCTCGAGACGCTGTCGGCCTCTCACTCCTGGCAGGACGCCGGATGGCTGTCGTCCGCCTTCCGAATCCGCTTCCGCTACCCGCAGACGCACTTCGTGAGCCTCGGCATACCCACCTGGCTCTACGGCCACGAACCTGCGACGCCCTTTGCGACGCACATCGCCAAGTTCTTCGACAACAGCATTCGCGAGGACACGATCCTCAACATTACGAGAGGCGGCCTCATCTATACGCCGGGCAGCGCCGGCACGGTCCAGGAAATCTTCCAGGCGGCCGTTCCCAACCACTACCAGACCTACGGCTATGCAAGCCTGATGGTCTTCCTCGGCGAAAAGTTCTGGCGCAAGGAAATGCCCGTCTACGAGCTCCTTGAGTATCTGGTGAAGGAAGGCAAGTACGACGGTCTACGCATTTCCATCACGGACAGCATCGAGGAAATCGTCGAGACCGTCCGCACCTTCAGGCCGACGGCCTCCTGAGTGCGCCTGAAGGCTACTGCAGGATTTCAGCTTCGGCGGGAGGCTCGCGCCACGGCGCGTTCATGAGCTCCTCATAGGCTTCGAGCCACCCGAGCCGCACGGCGGCCGACCGGAAGTCGCCGTCGAGCGGCGCGCGAATGTCGATCGGCTCGCCCGTCACGGGATGCGGGAAGGCCATCCTGGCGCAGTGAAGCATCAGGCGATCCGCTTCGAGCCATTGGGCGACCGCGCGGTTGAGCGGGCCTTTTCCGTAGGTGGCGTCCCCGATGATCGGATGGGCGAGCCACTTCAGATGCCTGCGGATCTGATGCCTGCGGCCGGTGAAAAGCTCGACCTCAACAAGCCCGAGGCGCGTCGTTTCGAATTTTCCCGAAGAAACGGGCGCCTCGGCCCTTGCCCGCGGCATGAAAACCGTGCGGGCTTCCTGAGGCTCCGAAGGGCCCCGGCGCTTCTTCAGATACGGATCCTCGGGGAGCGAAAGCGGATGCCGGCAGTCGACGGGCGCCTCAAGCCAGCCGCGCACGACGGCCGCATAGCGCTTCTTGACATCGCCCGCCATCATGATGCGGCCGAGCTTCGAGGCCGTCTCGGCATCAAGCGCGAACAGCAGGACGCCCGACGTGCCGCGATCAAGACGATGCACGGGCCAGACGCGTCGGCCGAGCTGCTCGCGCACGCACTGCACGGCAAAGACCGTGTCGCCGTTGGCAATCTCCGTGCGGTGAACAAGAAGCTTCTCGGGCTTCATCACGGCGCACATCACGTCATCCTGATAAAGAACGGGAAGAACGGGCGGAACAACGATCTCCGCGGCAGCGTCGGATTCAGCTGGCATCATGGGAAACTCAAAAAGCGGATGAAGGACGGGCCGCCATCATACAGAAATTTCCCGCTCTTTCGGCGGCTTTCGTCGACAAAATCCCCTTGGGATCCCGTCATGCCCCCGAAGGCCCGCACGAAAGCAGAAGCATCAGAATCCGCCGGCCTTCCGAAGCCCCTGCCGCTCTAGCAGTCGTTTTGCACCTTCGTCTTAAGCATGCATCCTTGCATATGTTACAATTTATGTCTAAAATTGCACCCGTGAACATGCATCTATAAAATGCAGTCAATTTAGCCGCAGAAACGTCTTTTGTTGAAAAAAGGCGCGTCCGCGGCTTTTTCCTGAGTACTGACGGCAAATACCACTTTTGTTTTCGCTAACTGCGAAGGAGATGTTCTTAATGTCTACGCCAAACGCCCCCCTGACGATTCGCGACATGATCGAACCGGCCATTATGGCCGCCGGCGGCTGGGTCAACACCCACGCCCATGCAGACCGTGCCTACACCCTCAGCCCCGACGTTCTTGAGATGCGCCGCACCTGCACGCTTCAGCAGAAATGGGACGCCCTCGACGCCCTCAAGCGCAACTCCACGGAAGAAGACTTCTATCGTCGCTTCTCGATGTTCTTTGAGAACCAGATCGCCCAGGGCGTTTCAGCTCTCGCCACCTTCGTCGACATCGACCCGCAGTCTGAAGACCGCGCCATCAAGGCCGGCCTGCGCGCCCGCGAACACTACAAGGACCAGCTGACGGTCAAGTTCGCCAACCAGACTCTCAAGGGCGTGATCCATCCGGACGCCCGCAAGTGGTTCGACATCGGCGCTGAACTCGTCGACATCATCGGCGCCCTTCCGAAGCGCGACGAACGCGACTACGGCCGCGGCGACGAAGCCTTCGACATCATCATGGAAACGGCCAAGTCCCGCAACAAGATGGTTCACGTCCACGTCGACCAGTTCAACGAAAGCCTTGAATACGAAACCGAACAGCTCTGCGAAAAGACCATCCAGCACGGCATGCAGGGCAAGGTCGTCGCCATTCACGGCATCTCGATCGCCGCTCACTCCCGCGCCTACCGCCAGCGCCTCTACACGCTGATGCGCGAAGCCGACGTGATGATGATCGCCTGCCCGACGGCCTGGATCGACACCCCGCGTTCCGAACAGATCGGCCCGATGCACAACTCCATGACCCCGGTTGACGAACTCGTCCCGGCCGGCATCACCGTCGCTCTCGGCACCGACAACGTCTGCGACGCCATGGTGCCCTGGAACGCCGGCGACATGTGGCATGAAATGACCACGATCGCCACGGGCTGCCGCTTCGACTACTTCGACGAACTCGTCAAGATTGCCACGGTCAACGGCCGCAAGGCGATCGGCATCGACTAATTTTCAGGAAAGAGATATACAAATGTACAAGTCCAAGATTGCTGAAAACATCCTCGCCGAACACCTCATCAACAACGGCGCCGTGTCCTTCCTGACGGATCGTCCGATGCGCCTCAAGTCCGGCCTGATCACGCCGATCTACGTCGACAACCGTCGTCTGACGGCCGTCCCGGAAGCCTGGCGCGACATCCTTGAAACGATGGCCACGAAGGTTGTCGAACTCGGCCTTGAATTCGACGTCGTCGCCGGCGTTGAAGGCGCCGGCGTCTCCCACGCCGCCGCTCTGGCCTACCGCCTCAACAAGCCGAGCATCTTCGTTCGCCAGGCCGCCAAGACCTACGGCAACAAGAGCCGCGTCGAAGGCTGCGAAATCGCCGGCAAGCGCGTCCTCCTCATCGAAGACCACATCTCCACCGGCCTGTCCCTCCTTTCCGCCGTCGAAGGCCTCAAGGCCGAAGGCGCCACGGTTACGGACTGCCTCGCCATCACGTCCTTCGGCATCGACGAAACGAACAAGCTCTTCGAAAAGCAGGAAGTTCGTTGCCACGAAATGATCGACTTCACGAAGGTCATCGACAAGGCCGTCGAACTCGGCACCATTTCCGCCGACAAGCGCGAAGTCCTCAACGACTGGCTTGCCAATCCGTGGACCTGGGCTGCCCGCCACGCCCTCACCCCGATGGACAACGAAAACTAATCTTCCGGCCTTCGTGCGTATGAACACGCCCGGCTGAGATTGAAAAGGAGCGCGATTTTCGGATCGCGCTCTTTTTTTCTTATTGGGAATTTCCCGCTGTTTCCTAAAAAAATGCATTCTCCGAGAAGCGAAACCATCCCGTCACCAATTCTGAAACCACACAATAGCTTCAGTTAAGATACAATAGTTGTACTGAGCTTCTGCAGAAATCATCCGGATTTCGAATGCGGATTCCTAATATTTCCGATTGCGTCAAATTCTGGCGCATCACGTCTTACCATCGCATCAAGACGACACAGAAACTCATTTCAGGAGGATATAAGATAATGATGGCTATTGTCCGCAACGGTTGCTGTGAAATCCGCGGTCGCGCCGACAATGTTCTTGTGGTGCTCCCGCCGATGAACATCGAAGCGGCGATCCTTCACGGCGAACACGTCGCCGTCGTTCTCAAGAACGGCTATTGCCAGCTCTACACGGCCGACGGGAAGCTCGTCACGATGTTCAGCGTTTCCGACGCCAAATACACGAAGTTCGTCGGCAAGGATCAGCTTGCCATCCACCGCCGCAACGGCCGCGTGGAAGTTCGCGACTTCAGCGGCCGTCTGGTGCGAGTGCACGCCTGACGAACCAAACCATCCATTCTCAAGAGCCGCATGCGCAGACGCGCCTGCGGCTTTTTCGCACTACATCCTGCATCACGCAAGGATGAGTAACGGCTTGTATCGGAACCGATACATCTTCATCACCGTTCTCTTGCATTGGTGTATTGTGCGGATATAGACTGAACAGAATATCAGTCATTCAGGACCGTTCAATCGACCACGGAAAGAAATAATCATGACCCAGAAGAAATTCCTCATTTTTGCCCTGTGCGGCACGATGGCAGTCCTTTCCGGCTGCGCCTCCGACGGCAACTACTACCGTTCCGACGTGTACAGCTCCAGCCAGGTCAATCAGGCCCAGGCCGTCAAAACGGTTGAACTCATCGCCATCAATCCCGCCCAGGTGGCCGTGAACAACGACGAAAACACCGATCGCGGCCGCGTCACCGGCGCAATCCTCGGCGCGATCGCCGGCGCCGCCATCGGCAACCACAACAATCATTCGACCTCGTCCCGCGTGCTCGGCGGCCTCGCCGGCGGTGCGCTCGGCGGTCTTGCCGGCGACGCCGTGGCCGGCGCCACGGGCACGTCCTACGTCGACGGCGTGCAGCTCGTCTATCGCACCTCCAACGGCCGCGTCTATCAGTCGACCCAGGTCGGCCGCATCTGCGAATACAAACTCGGCACCGCCATCATGGCCTCGTCCTACAACGGCGAAACCCGCATCCAGCCGAACAACCCGTACGGCTGCGCCAAGCGCTGATTCCGGAAATCTGAAGAGGAATTGCAATCATGAAGAAGCAGATCATGACCGTCGCCCTCGTCGGCGCCTCTCTTCTCGTCGCAGGCTGCGCCAGCAATGCCGACCGCCGCGCCCAGCAGTACGCCGAAGCCGGCACGCAGATGGACTACAACATCGCCGTCGTCAAGAGCGAGCAGGACCGCATCGAAGCCGAGAAGTACCGCGCCGAGCAGGCCCGCAAGAAGGCCGCAGCCCAGCAGCAGGCCGCAAAGGCTAAGGCCGACAAGGCCCGTGCACAGGCCAACGCCAAGATTGCCGCCGAGAAGAAGGCCAAGCAGGACAAGCTTGACGCGCTTTCGCTTCGCGAACGCGAGCTCAAGGTTCGCCTCGCCGAACTGCAGGTGAAGGAACGCGAGGCCAAGGTCGGCACAACCGTGGCCGAAGAGGCCGCCCGCACCGAAACGGCCCGCGAAAAGGTTCAGCTTGAACTCGACCGCACCCGCGCCGAAATTCAGCAGATCAACAAGCAGTGAGACCATTGCGGCCGTCTTTGACGGCGAATAAAAAACGCCGGGCTCGAACCCGGCGTTTTTTCGTTATCGGCCAATCATCATTCGAACAGGCTGTCAACCTGCCTGGCCTGCGCCTCGCGCGCCTTCTTCTCTTCAAGAAGCTTGTCCCAGACGGCCTCCTCCTTCGTCACGCCGTCAATGCCGGCGAAGAATTCGAGAGTTCCCTCCTCCACGTTTCCGCCCGCCGCCATGCGGTAGGGCGTGAAGCGGATGACGGCCGGCCAGACATTGCGGGCATGAGCCTCGCCCGCCTCGAATTCGCCGGGCTTGCCCGTGGGCTTGTACCGCTTTTCAAGCGCGGGAAGCACGGACGCGAATCCTACCGCATCGCCGCGGCTCTGAAGAAAGAGGCGCGAAAGCCTGCCGTTGTCGGCTGAAATCCATGCGAGCGACTGATATTCGCCCGGCACGCCGAAACAGGAGCCGCTCAGCGCATACGTGGTGGAGCCGTCCTTGGCAAGACTCGGCCCCAGAATGCGGCATCGCTTGCCGTCGGCCTTCGCCTTGACGTCGGCGGCCGTCGAAATGCCGATCGAAAGCCCCGCAAAGCGCGGCGCGCGGTGTGCCGGATCGGCCTCGATCCAGGCGCGGGTCTCGCGAACCATGCGCGCCGTGGCGCCGTACTCGACCGTAAAATCCTCTCCCTTGACAGGACTCACCGAAAGCTCGGCGGTCTTCGTGCGCCAGTAGTCGCGCCCGCCGTCAACCGCCCAAATGCCGTCGGGATTCATTGAGGGCGTCATTTCCTTCAGGGCCGCCAGAACGCGGGAGCGCTCCTTCGCAGGAATTCTCAGAAAGACGTCGGACAGAAGACCGCCGTCGGTGTAGTAGACGAGAATGCTCGTGACGCCCAAATCGAAGTCCTGCCCCGTAATGATGTGGCGGCTGCCGTAGCGGCCTTCGTTGTAGAGATGAGCGTTCTTGCCGAACACCTCCTCGACATCCTTCAGAGTGGTCACGTAGGGCATGAAGTCAAGGAACGGCGGGACAATCGCAAGGGGGCCCACGGCATCGGCGGTCCGAAGCTCGGCCGAATCGCCGTCAGTCCCGGCAGGCTTGGCCGCCTCGGCGGCTTCGGCCGATGCCTCCGCCTCCCCGGTCTTTTCCTTTTCCACATCGGAAGATTCGCCTGTCCCGGCATCCGGCGCATCACAGGATGCTCCATCCGATGCGTCACCGGACGCTTCCCCGGCCTTTTCCTCCTTTTCGTCCGCCGCTTCCTCAAGCGCCGGTTCGGAATCATTTCCGGCAGCCTCTTCGGCCTGCTCCGGCGCCGCCTCTTCAGACGAGGCCAGCCCGTTCACAACGCTGTCGAGCGGGTCTTCGCCTGACTCGGCCGAGGCTGATTCGGCAATAGCCGGCGCTTCAGCCGCCGAGGCAGGTGCGGGCGCTTGGGCCGCGAAGGCGGAAGCCGCCAAAGAAGCAATGGCAAGGGCAATGAGCGTTTTCTTCTTCTGCATGTCGAGACGTTCCCGAAACCGGTTTGAAGCCCGCCGTTCAAAAGCATGCGGGCTCCTTCCACAATCACGAATTCCAATATTAGCGGGAATCGGCGCCGCAGGCAGTCCCGGCAGGCTCTTCCGGCTCTCGCCGCTGCCGGCGAATCCGTTCGAAATGTCCTTTCCAGGACCGGCAGACTTCTGCCCAAGCCTCTGCGACAGGCTTGGATACGCAACGTTACGAATTCCAAACCCACATTGGGCTACAATATGCCGTTTTATTGCAACGTCCTGCCCTTCATGAAGCGCTTCATCCCGATCCCCGTCCTTGCCGCAGTCCTCGCGGCATTCGGCTGCGCACAGCTCTCGGCGCCCGCTCCCTATGGAGCATGTGCTCCGTCCCGTGCGACCGAAGGGCTCAATCTCGACGCCTGCACCGTTGCAGTACCGTTTTTCCGTCCCGACTTCCACGCGATCGTCAGATTCGACGAACCGCAGCACGTCACCTTCACGTTCTCTGACGATGCCGTTCAAAAAGGCGCGACCGAGCAGATCCCGGAGTTTGCCGTCAGCATCCGCGTCAAGGGAGATTCGATCAACGCCGCCTTCGCCGCGCTCAACGTGCCCTTCTGGCGCATCAGCGCCACGCCGTCCACGACGGCCGAATCCCGCCATCCGCTTCTGAGCTCGCGCTTTCACGCGAAGGGATTCATCCGCGACCTCACCTTCATGTTCTGGCCCGTCAAGTCGATCGAGGATTCCCTCTCCAAGACCTGCCCCGGCTGCAGGGTGCACGTTTCCATGTCTGGCGCCACCCGCACGCTCGTTCGAGACGGCTTGCGCGTGCTTGAATCCCGCACCGAAGGCGGCAGAACCGTTCTTAGGAACTACCCTGAGGGCTACGAGCTCGCGATTGAGCCCGGCAAGTCCGAATAGCGCTTTGCATTGACAGCAGAAGACTACGGCCGCAACGATTTGCGGCCTTTTTTGCATGTTCCTTTCCGACCTTGAACGCAATTCTCAAGATGACACATTTCTTTAAAGTGTCATCCCTGCGTCATGGCACCGTCACAGAAAAGAGGCCACAATATAAGAATAAACATCCGTTGTGCTGCAACATAAGGAAAACAATCACATGCCCGATTCCCTGACTTCCAAGACCGAAGCAACCGTCGCGACCGATGCCGCCCCTCAGCAGCCCGCACCGGCCGAAGCTGCGGAGGCGTCCGTTAAGACGCCCGCACGACGCTCGGCCGCACGACGCACTCCCGCCAGGAAGGCCGCAGAAAAGGCGCCGGCCCCCGTCTTCCCCGACGTTGACTTGGACGATCCGTCCCTTTACATCAACCGCGAGATCAGCTGGATCGAATTCGACCGCAAGGTTCTTGAAACGGCCGCCGATCCGACGGTGCCGCTTCTTGAGCGCGTGAAGTTCCTCTCGATCTTCTTCAACAATCTCGACGAGTTCTACATGGTTCGCGTGATGAACCTTCAGCGCCAGGCCCGCATGGGCACGGAGCCGACCGGCGCCGACAGGATGCCGCCCGCGCGCCAGCTCGCCGAAATCCGCCGCAAGGTTTCCGAAATGCTCGAGGTCGCCGAAGACCTCTGGCTCAAGACCCTGAAGCCCGCCCTTGAAAAGAAGGACATCAAGTTCGGCCGCTACGCCCAGCTTTCGCCCAAGCGCCGCAGCGCCCTTGACCGCTACTTCGACCGCCAGATCTTCCCGATTCTCACGCCGCAGGCCGTTGACGCGGGCCATCCCTTCCCGATGATCTCAAACACGAGCATCAACTTCGTGGTCGAGCTTGAAGGCGTGCATGCCGACGAGCCGGGCAAGGTTCGCTTTGCCCGCGTAAAGTGCCCCAACAACGTCCCGCGCTTCCTCTTCCTTCCTGAAGACGCCGACGAGACGACGGTGCTTGACGTAAGCTCGCGCGAAGGCACGATCATCATGGTCGAGGACCTGATCATGCAGCGCATGGAAAAGCTCTTCCCGGGCTATCGCGTGCGCTCCCAGGGCCTCTTCCGCATCACCCGCAACACCGACGGCGAAATCGAAGAGGACGAGGCCGACGACCTGCTCGCGGCCGTCCGCGACTACGTCGAGCAGCGCCGCTTCGGCTCCATCGTCCGCCTCGAGCTTGAGCGCGGCATGCCGCAGTGCCTGCAGGACTTCCTCATCAAGCATCTCGGAACGCGCCCCTATCAGGTGTTCAAGTCGAAGATGCCGCTCGCCTTCAGCGAATTCATGGGTCTCGGCGGCATCGACCGCCCCGCGCTCAAGTATCCGCCCTTTCACGCAACGATCCCCGAAGGACTTGATCCGGACGCCGACACCTTTGCCGCCATTCGAAGCCGGGACCTGATGTTCTACCATCCGTACCAGTCCTTCAGCGGCGTGCTCAACTTCCTTCACAAAGCCGCGACCGACCCGGATGTCGTCGCCATCAAGCAGACGCTCTACCGCTGCGGCAGCGACTCGCCCGTGGTGAGGAGCCTTCTTGAGGCCCGCCGCCTCGGCAAGCAGGTGACGGCCGTCGTGGAGCTCAAGGCGCGCTTCGACGAAGAACAGAACATCAACTGGGCCGAAGAGCTCGAAGCCGCCGGCGTCAACGTCGTCTACGGCTTTGCCGGCCTCAAGATCCATGCCAAGCTCTGCCTCGTGGTGCGCCGCGAGCCCGAGGGCCTGCGCCGCTACGTGCACGTGGGCACCGGCAACTACAATGCCGGCTCCGCCAAGATCTACACCGACCTCGGCATTCTCACGTCCGACGATGCCATCTGCGACGACGTTCAGGACCTCTTCAACGTGATGACGGGCTGCGGCATCATCGACGAATACCGCAAGCTCTTCGTCTCGCCCAAGGGCACGCGTCCGAACATCATCCGCCTCATCGAGGAGGAGGTCGCGCTGCACAAGAAGCACGGCGGCGGCCACATCATCCTCAAGTGCAACCAGCTCGTTGATCCGGGCGTCGTGCGCGAGCTCTACAAGGCGAGCCGCGCCGGCGTGCGCATCGAATGCATCGTGCGCGGCATCTGCTCGATTCGTCCGGGCATTCCGGGCGTATCCGAAACGATCACCGTCCGCTCGATCGTCGGACGCCTGCTCGAGCATGCGCGCATCTACTACTTCCGCCATGCCGGAAACGAAAAGATGTACGTGGGCAGCGCCGACCTGATGCCGCGAAACCTCAACGGCCGCATTGAAGTCCTCGCACCGGTCACGGATCCCGAAATCCGCGCCAACGTGCTCGACCAGATCGTCCGTCCGCAGCTCGCCGACAACATCCACGCCTGGGAGCTCCAGGCCGACGGCAGCTACATCAAGCAGCATCCCAAGAACGGCGAAGCGATCTACGACTCTCAGGACAAGATCGGCCGCATTCTCAACCTCATGAAGCGCCGCAAGTAATTCGGCGAGCGCAGCGCTCCGGCCCGCCGGCCGCCGCCCGAAGGCCCGCAGCTCATGCTGCGGGCTTTCATCATCCGAGCACGATGTTCGGAATCATGCTGCGATGAAATTGGCATTTTGAACCTCGTTTGCGCCTTGCCTTCTTTAGTACAATTGAGGCCGTTACGAGGAATACGAGGAGAAATGCTCCGCCAGCGCGAAGCTTTCAATCAAATGAAGTACCTGATTGTCGACGATCACGCGCTTGTTCGAAGCGCCCTTTCCATGATGATGCTCGACCGCGATCCCGCGGCCGAAGTTCTGACGGCCGGAAGCGCGCCCGAAGCACTCGAACTCATCGACCGAGAAGGCGAAACCGCCGACCTGCTGATTCTCGACCTGACCATGCCCGGCGTGACGGGCACCGAGCTGATGGAGGAAATCGTCCGCCGCCAGCCGATGCTCAAGATTCTTGTGCTCTCCGGCCTCACCGACCGGGACCGCATCATGCGCGTTCTCCAGCTCGGCGCAGCCGGCTTCGTGCCCAAGTCGCTCGACACCGACATGCTCACGGCCGCCATCGAATTCGTTCTCAAGGGCGGCGTCTTCATTCCCTCGAAGCTTCTTGCCGACAGCCAGCGCGAAGGCTTCTTCTCCGAAACCGTCCGCGCCCTCCCGACGCTCGAGCACGATGCGCCGAAGCTCACCGAACGCCAGTGCGACGTTCTGATGCTTCTTGCCAAGGGCGCGCCCATCAAGCGCATCTGCCTTGAGCTCAATCTTTCGGAAGGCACCGTCAAGACGCACGTTGCCGCCATCTACCGCACGTTCGGCGCAAGCAACCGCACCGAAGCACTCCTTGCGGCACGCCGTGCAGGCTACAACATCGAGATCTGATTTCAGATGCCCGACCGGTCCGGCCGGGCATTTTTTCGGCTCTTCCGACTTTTTGGGGTAACCAGGCGCATTGGTCGATGTCAGAACTGGCTCTTGAGAAGGAAACGG
>CAKQKT010000061.1 GCA_934249275.1 uncultured Sutterella sp.
GCCTTCAAGATCCCGGTCGAACAGCTCAAGAAGACGATTGCCGACTACAACAAGGCGCTTGCCGCCAAGTCCGGCGACGAAATGGGCCGCGGCTTCTTCCCGAAGGCCGTTCCGATGGGCCAGGGCCCGTGGTACTGCTCCATCCTGTCGCCGAAGGTCCATCACTGCATGGGCGGCCTCCAGACCGACAGCGAAGCCCGCGTCATCGACATCCTGAACGACAAGCCGATTCCGGGCCTCTTCGCCGCCGGCGAAGCCACGGGCGGCGTCCACGGCGCAGTTCGCCTCGGCTCCTGCGCAACGCTTGACTGCCTCGTCTACGGCCGCATTGCAGGTCGTGCTGCCGCCAAGTCGAAGTCCTGGGTCGCTTAAACAACCCATTCCTCCTAGAACAACAACTCTCCCATCTCAGACGTTAGTGCTTGACGCCTGACTTTAAAGCTCTGCCGGATCGGATCAGTTCGGCAGGGCCTCTTTTTATGTTGATTATCGAATTCGATTCGGGCGTAGAGAACCCGATCGAAAACGTCAGCGTCCTGCGGGCATCATCATTGAAATCAGCGGCGAGACGCTCTTGCCGTCGCAGCCATGGCGCAGATCCGCGACGGTGTAGTTGTTGAGCACTTCGTAGAAGGCCTCGTTCGCATCCCTGAGAGCGCCAATGAGAACGCACCCGCCAATGAACGGACACCTGGGCTCGGCGCAGTCGACGAGCTGCTCGTCATCCTCCAGAGCCCTGACGATGTCGCCGATGCGAAGCTTGTCGGCGTCCTCCGCCAGCATGATCCCGCCGTTGCGGCCGCGAACGGAGTCGAGCCAGCCGGCCTTTACCATGAAGTGAGCCGACTTGATGACAAGGTTGGGGTTCCAGCAAAGGATTTCAGACAGTTCGGGGACCGAAAAGGTCTTGGTGCGGTCAGGCTGGTTTGCCAGGAACATAAGAACTCTCAGACCGAGATCCGTATATCGCTTCAGGTGCATGACTTTTTAGAAATGGATGAAACAGAAAAACTTAGCCTTGAATGACTCAATCATACAAGAAAGGAATACCGCACGGCGTTCATCCGGCAAGGCCGGCAAGAATCATCGTGATCCAGACAGGCAGCGTCAGCATGGAGACAAGCGTCTGGGCCGTCGTGACATCCGCCACCGCAGCGGCGTTCCCGCGCATCGCCGCCGTCATCACGTAGCACGATTGGGCCGTCGGCAGGGCGGCAAAGAGAATCATGACGCCCGCTTCAACCGAGCTGAGTCCGGCGAACGTGGCGACGCCAAGGGCGACCAGCGGCACCACCAGCAGGCGGTTCACGGTTGAAACGGAAATGAGCTTCCAATGCTCGCGAAAGTCCTCGCGCCTCAAGCCCGCTCCGATGCAGAGAAGCCCAAGCGCGAGCGACGCGCTTCCAAGATGCTTCAAAAGCGTCATGCCTGCTTCGGGAAGCTTCAGTCCGCTGAGATTGACGATGAGCCCGAGAACCGTCGCGATGATCAAAGGATTGGTGAGTACCGCTCGAAGCGTGGGCAGAACGGCTCCCTGAGACTCGGTCGAATCTCTCTGGGCCACGGCGCGCGCGAGCACGCTCACCGCGATCGCGTTGCTGATCGGAACCCAGAATGCAATGAGGAGCGCCAGAAGCGCAAAGCCGTCATTGCCGAAAAGGCGCAGGCATACGGCAAAGCCGATGTAGGTGTTGAAACGGAAGCCGCATTGAAAGACCGAAGCGTGCGTGACCGGATCGTCGCGGACAACATGTCGAACGAGATGCGCAATCAGTACGGCCGTCAGCATGGCGCCGATGCCGGCCGACAGAAACCGTGCAGCCTCGGCAATGGAAATCGTGCTCGTTGCAATCGACGTAAAGAGAAGCGGCGGGAAAAGCACATAGAAGACGAGCCGCTCGGCATTCTTCCAGAAATCGCGCCCGTATCCAAACCGGCGCGCCAGCAGCAAGCCGAGAAGGATGATCAGGAAGTCCGGAAGAATGATGAGAAGGCTGTCTGTCATGTCTAAGCGAGTATCTTTGCCGTGCAGTCAGTATAACGCTGAACAACGAATGAAAAAAACGGGAATCCCGGATAGAGATTCCCGCAAACGTGAGGAAGAGAAGAGTCGCTTGAACTGTTACTACCTCCTCTCTTCTTCCACCTCTCTGGATCAAAATCGTTCAGGAAGCTTGAAAACTTCTCAAGTCAGATTACCCGTGCCGAAGGCTTCCGTATGGATGCGTTCATTGGGCACGCCGGCTTCGGCAAGCGCTTCGCGCAAGTCGTTCATGAAGGCTGCGGGACCGCAGATGTACGCGTCGGCATCGGCCGCCGGCGCAAGCGCCTTGATGTCAGCAGCCGTCGGACGAACGCCGAGCTTGACGCACGAGCACTTGATCTGCTTGTCGGCCTCGTCGGGCTGCGTGATGTAGGCCGTCATGCGGGCGTTCTTAAGCTTGGCGGCTTCGGCATGAACTTCCTTCACAAGGGCGAGTTCGCTGCCCGTGCGGGCTACCTGCACGAACGTCACGGGACGTTCGGGCGTCTTTTCGGCAATCTGCTGGAGCATCGCAAAGATGGGCGTGATGCCGATGCCGCCGGCCACGAGAATGACGGGATTCGTGCCTTCGGCAAGATAGAATTCACCCGTCGGCGCGGAGACGTCGATCGTGTCGCCTTCCTTGAGGCATTTGTGCAGATGGTTGGACATGAGGCCTGCGGGAACGCCGTCCTTCCCGTCAACGCGCTTGACGGAAATGCGCAGACCCTTGTCGCAAAGCGGCGCGGCGGAGAGCGAATACTGGCGCGGCTGCACGAGCTTCACTTCCGGAAGATAGGCGCGCACCGAGACGAACTGGCCGGGCTTGTAAGCCGGGACCCTGCCCCCGTCGGCGGGCTTCAGATAGAAGCTCACGACATCGGGCGTTTCCTCCACGCGCTTCTCCACGATGAACGGACGCCAGCCGGACCAGCCGCCTTCGGCATTGGCCTGTTCCTTGTAGATGTCGCCTTCGACCTTGATCAGCAGATCGGCAAGCTGGCCGTAGGCAGCAGCCCAGGCTTCGATGAGTTCGTCGGAGGCTGCGTCGCCAAGAACTTCCTTGATGGAGGCGAGAAGGTGCTTCCCGACAATCGGATAGTGTTCGGCACGAATGCCGATCGTGGCGTGCTTCGACGCGATGAACTTGACGGCGGGCAGAAGAACGGCGGGGTTTTCGATGTTTTCCGCGTAGGCCAGAACGGCGCCGGCAAGCGCCTTCTGCTGGTGGCCGCGAGCCTGGTGAACCTGGTTGAAGACGTTGCGCAGTTCAGGATTGTGGCTCAGCATGCGCTTGTAGAAATGCGTCGTGAGCGCGACGCCGTGTTCGCGAAGAACGGGAACGGTGGCCTTGACAAGCTCGATCTGTCGGGTGGTCAGCATGGCGGAAGTCTCCTCAAAAATTGGGAAATGCAGTAATTCGGTCGCATGTCTTGCATGCGGTCAAACACCGTTGCGGGCCCGCTCGATGTCTGGTGTGCGTCAATCATATATTTGCGTTATTTGTATTGTCAACGCACTTTCGTCCGCTTTTGCAACAAAATTCGATATTTTTTGTACTTGTTTTGCCGCCCGTCATCCGCGATCGGCGTTTGACGAGTCGAAAGCATTCCGCTCGAGATTGACCTCTTTTCATCCACTTGCTTGCAGGAGAGGCAATTCCGACCTACCAATGCTTTTCGAAAACCCAAAAATAGAACAGCCCCGGGGCAATTTGCACCGGGGCTATCGGGTTCATAGTTTGGGACCTTTAGAGGGCCCTGAGACTATTACTTGGCGGCAGGAAGCTTGTTTTCAGCGCGGAGCATGTCAAGAACCTTGTCAACCGGGAGGGCCTTGTGGACCTTGCCGTTGTAGCCGGTAACGTCATGAGCCTTGAAGAGCGAGTTGATGATGGCTTCTTCCGTAGCTTCGATGGTGGCCATGAAGATCGGGGTCATGTCGTCGTTGGCGACGTTGACGTTGTTCAGCTTTTCAAGCTGCTTGGTATTGTGCGGAACGCGGTTTTCCTTGGCGGTCGAGAAGGCGATCGCGAAGTCGCCGGAACCGTTGGAGGCGATGCCGCCGGCCTTGGCGAGCCCCATGAAGGCGCGCTTGGCAACGCGTTCGAGGTTGCGGGAGTCGATCGGAGCGTCGGTGCCGACAACCATCATGATGGAGCCGTCAGCGCATTCGATTTCCTTCTGCCACGGATAGCCGCCGAGCTTTTCGCCAACGGCGACGCCGTCAACGTTCAGGAAGCCGCCGAAGTTCGTCTGAACGAGAACGCCGACCGTGTAGCCGCCCATGGAAGCCGGGAGCTTGCGGGAGGACGTGCCGATGCCGCCCTTCCAGCCGAAGGCCTTCGTGCCGGAGCCGGCGCCGACGACGCCTTCTTCAACAGGACCGGACTTGGCGGACTTGATGGCCTTGAGAACGTCCTTGGCCGTCAGGAAGCGGGCGCGGATGTCGTTGATGCCGCCGTCGTTCGTTTCACCGACAACGCCGTTCACGGAGCGGCAGTCGCCGTTTTCCTTGAAGGAGAACGTGTAGTCGATAATGCCGTCGAGACCGGCAGCAACGTTAAGCGTGTTGACGAGGACGATCGGGGTTTCGATGTTGCCGAGTTCCTTCACCTGCGGGTAGCCGGTCATCTTGCCGAAACCGTTGGCGAGGAAAATGCCGGCCGGAACCTTTTCCTTGAAGAGGTTGCCGCCGTGCGGAAGAATGGCGGTCACGCCGGTGTGGGCGCCCTTCTTGTCGTCATGGACGTTGACCTGGCCGACGAGCACGCCCGGAACGTCGGTAATGGCGTTGTTCTGACCGGTATGCAGAACGCCGAACTGGATGCCGTATTCACGCGGGCGCAGCGAGTCTTCCTGAGCGGAAACTGCACCAACCATCATTGCACCGGCCACGGAGGCGGCAACCAAAGTCTTCAAAAAGTTCATTTCATTCTCCTCTGTATTCGGCAGGTCCTGCCGTTCAGTGAAGGATATAGACGATGCTTAAAAGCGACCACTCGTAGTTCCCCGCATCGTAGTTCCCCCTACCATCAGCACGAATATGACGCATTCGGAGAGCGCAGATTCACGCCTTTCCCTACCCTGCAGGCCGTTTGCAATGACACAACAGTAGCTGCGATTCTTGAAATTGCTGTCACATAGAAACGACTTGAAACAACTTAAACGCGAACCGTTGCCGAAATCCCCTAGTCGCGAGGCGCTTGATAAACGGCGATACCTTAAGGCGGCGCAGCAATTTCTATCAACTTGCGCAATTTCGACATGAATGATGTTCATCCAACCGGCCGACACGCTAGCCGAATGTGCCTGCTGAGACGCCACTACAATCGGATAAAGAAGCACAACCTTCACTCATGTAGAGACTCATGACAACAGAACTCTTTACCATGCAGCTGTCCGCGGAAGAACAGCGACTTCTGACGACCGCCGCTGCAATTGCCAACCGCTCGGAAGAAGACCTTGTTCGCTCGATCCTCTTCCCGCAGCTCAAGGCTTTTCTCAACGAACACCTGATGGTGGTCGACGATCCGGAAGTGTTCAAGCAAATCCTCGACGATCTCGCCCGAGGCCGGACGCCCGAAGACGCGGCCTTCCAGAAGAAGTTGTTCGAGGAAGAAGAGAAGTTCTGGGCACGGTAGGCCCTCGTGCTTTCCGGTTTTGTGCAAGCCTGCCCGGACAAGCAGCCGGCAAGTTGCAAGACCTTATCAATATTGTTGAACCCATGAAGTTTTACGGACGATCCAACGAAATCGCAGTCCTCAAGCGAGAGCTCGCTCTTTCCGAAGCTCGTGCGCGGTTTGCCATCGTTTCAGGCCGAAGGCGCATCGGCAAAACGACGTTGATTCGCGAAGCAGTGAAAGACTGCGGTCGTCCGGTGTTCTACTTTCAGTGCACCTCCAGCTGCACTGAAGAGATGCTTGCCCGGGTCTGGCTCGATGAAATCCGCAGGACCTTTGACCTTGCAACGGACGCCGGTCCTCGCAGGTTGACGGCGGCCAATATCGTCAGGCTTGTCATGAGGCTTTCGAAAGAAAAGCCGTGCGTGATGATTCTCGACGAATGCCAGGCACTGTCTTTTGCTGCGCCCGCGTTTTAGGCCGACCTGCAAGGCATTTGGGATCTCGAGAAGGATGACTCGCACATCCTTCTGATTTTTTCCGGACCTTCGTCCGAAGGCATGAAGGAAATCTTCGACAATGCCCGGGCGCCGCTCTTCGGACGGTGTGATTTGTCCTTGTCGCTACGTCCTTTTCAGCCGCATGATCTGCGAGAGATCTTTCTGGAAAACTATCCTCACGTGACACCCGCAGACCTTCTGACGCTCTACTCAACAACCGGCGGCGTGCCCGGCTATGTCTCGCATCTTGTCGAATCGACGCCGTTGACGCGCGAAGGCATCCTCGGCCATGTCTTTTCCGAATCAGGCCGATTTCTACGTACGGACGCCGAGGACATTCTCAACCGATGCGGGATCTCGGATTCGTGCGGTTGCATGAGCATTCTCAGAAGAATGGCCTTCAGCGCCAAACTGCAGAGCGAATTCGACGAGAGCTCGTGCATCCGGAACATGGCTGAGTGCTTGAACCGTCTCGAGAAGCGATGCAGCTTGATCAGACGAATGGCGTCGCTCATCACGGTCAGTCCTCGCGAAGCCGCATATGTGTTCACGGATTTCTACTTCAGGTTTTGGTTCCGATTCATCGAGCCATTGCGGCTTCAGGCTGATGACGCGCGCCCTGCCTGGCCGGTATTGAAAGGCGACTGTCTCCGGAACCTTGATGCATTCGAAGCGGGTAGAACCGTTGCGGCAGAAGGGCTATAGAGGGTGATTCTAAAAAATCACACACATATTCATACAACGGAATAGTACCACAAATCCGCGCCGACGCAACTGTGCTTGAGGGGACAGAAGTAAAGGCATAGTGAAACAACGCCCAGAGGGCGCTTGGTTCAAAGTGGAACCCGGCTCGCTTGGGGAAGCAACCCTTTCAAAAGTCTGTACGAACAGCGCCGACGACCAGATCTTCTTCGGAGACTTCGACACAATGGAAGATGCCGCTAAGGCTACGAGAAAGGTAGCCAAAGAGCGCGGCCTCTGGAAGTAAAAGTAAAACCCCGGGCGCGAGGCTCGGGGCTGGGTTTATGACAAGCCTATTTCTATCGTAATAGTTTTGCCTTCGTCCGCTGACGTTATGAACGACTGCCCCGCGCTTGCGCCTTTTGACACTTGCGAAGCCAAAGCATAGCAACTTAGCCCAAGTTGTGGTAACGCGGTTATTTCGATGGGTACAGAAACCCCCGTATCAAGCCGCTTTGCGTAACCGCGTTTCCCTAGGTCTTCTTGAGGCCAAGGATAAGCTAGGATTGCTAGACTCCAGTCGCGTATGGCATTCAAATAACCACAAAACCTGACAAACGTCTCGCCTTTATAGGCGCTTGGCATAACGTTTCCGAGCATCTGTGAAGACATATAGTTGTTTCCCAGCCCGTACCCGTCGTCATCCCTTCCCGACCATCGAGCCACTGTTAGTTCAAATCGAGCAACTTCTACGGGGGCGCCCTGCGCCAAGAGGAGTTCCTTATTAAGCATCAGCAACTCCTCTGTTTTCACTTTTCACTAGTCGTACTGATACTCCGCGTAGGCATCTTGAGAGGTATCTATCACTGCGTAATAGATAGTCCGAGATCCGTACCGATCGTACTCCGTTTCCGTTTCTTCTATATTCTCCAGATTTACTAGTGCTGTCCGCATCTTCCCCTCCCCAGTGCTCCAGAGCTTCGCCACCTCTGCTACGAGAAGGATCACTGTATCGCCTTCGGTGGCATCTATTCGATGGTCCGTCCCGGAGAAGTCTGTGTATCCAGCGCCGCACGTACCGCCATTGAACGATTGTTCGGTTATTGCCAGCGTGATCTTCGGAGGGTCGCCCGCCCCACCTAAAAGCATTTCCTTGTTCAGCATTTACCACGCCCTCCTTTCGAGAGCGGGTAAACACCGACTTGACCTTGCTACACGTAGGATGTAGGGGGGGGGGAAACCTTAATGGAATTTCCTTACCGACGTCATCATCTCCAAAAAACGGAGTAGCTCCTTTCTCCCCAGAAAAGACTTCTGTCTTTCCCGTATCCAGCCTAGTTACGCTGATCGACGAAGTCAGCTCTTCTGTAGCCGAACACACATTAGTGTATGCGTAAACGCCCTCGTCGTATGCACGGGTATAAAGATACAATAGTTGCGCCAGCCCCCAACACGGTCTACGGCTTATTGAGCCTATCTCAATATCCCCCATGTATCCATACGTGAACAGCGTCCCGTACTTCTCTCTATAGCCTACCGTAAGAACGACGTGCGGCTCGCCACCCGCCGCCACTGCTAGCATCGTCTCCTTATTCAGCATCTCAACCCCCTTACTTGGAAATGCAGGACGGGAATTCAGGCCATTCAATCTGGCGCGGGAAGCCCGTCTGCTCGGGAACATCTCGGAGTGCCTGACGATACGCCTTGACCTCAGCCAGTGCCTCAGCCGTCATGCCGGGGTAGTCGGAGAGAAGGTAAACGTCCGTGGCGCGAAGACGAGCATCGCGGTCTCGGCGCACGGTCGCAGCGACCTCCTCGTCCGTGTAGTCGCGTTCGGCATACGCCACGCCGTGCTTTTCCCAGAACTCAGCCTTGCCCTCCTCGGGAGCCGCACCGAAGGACACGCGGTCCTTCTTGAAAATCTCTTGGCGCACCTGCCATTCAGACTGGTAGGTGACGCCGTTAAAAGTCCAAGTCTTAACCATTCTCAGCTCCCAAACTTAGTGAACGTAGCGACGCCGAACGTGCCGTACCATGCGCACGTGACAAGCCCCTTGGCAAGCGTCGGAGCCAAGCCGCTCCACGACCATGCGCTGCCCAGATTAACCGTGGCGGATCCCGCCAGTGCGACAACCGTAATCCACGATGCGCTTGCAGAGCCGTCGTTGACCGTGAGCGTTCCACCGTCGGCAAGGCTCATGGAGCGGGCGGACGTATCGGAGACCGTGGTCGCGGTGACAAGCGTTTCGTAAGTCGTGATCGAACCCGTACTGCCAGCCTTCGGGATGGCGTTCTTAGCGCCGTCTGCACCAGCGGGGCCTTGCGGACCAGTATCGCCCTTGTCGCCCTTAGCACCAGCCGCGCCCGTCGGACCCTGCGGGCCAGTAGCCCCCGTCTCGCCCTTCATGCCGCTGAAGGCAAGGGTGAAGGTGCGGGCAGTCGACGTGCCGCCAGTGGTGACTTTCACGGACGGAGTGCCCGTCGTCTTGTCGACCGTAGCGGTGATGCTCTCGATGGTAGCGGAGGTGCCAGCAGGGCCCTGTGCGCCGGTAGCACCCTTGGCGCCAGCCGCCCCCGTTTCACCCTTGTCGCCCTTGTCGCCCTTCGGGATGTTGAACGTGTATTTGAGTTTGCCGTCGGTCTGCTTCGTGACGGACACGGATGCGGCAGAGCCTGCGGCAATCGTGTTGACCGCCGCACCGGGCGCTTCCAGATTCAAAAGCCGCGTGGCAATGTCCTCGCCAAGCTCGGCCATGTTAGGCATTTGTGCCATTGATCACTCCTTCATACGCCGAACCAAAGGCGTAGAAACTGTCGAGATAGTCCTGCGTCGGCCTGTCGAGATAGTCTCTGTAGTCGAGGCTTTCTCCCGTGTATCCGTTGCGGAACCCAATTAATTGCTGGCAGAGTTCTGTCGTGTCAGCGCCCGCGGTAGCTTCGATCTCCACGTTGCCGGATTGATCCGGCTTGGTGCCGTTAACCGTCTCAACGGCACCAGTCCATGGGACGATGTAGCGCCCGTCGAGATCCTTGAGAAGAACTTTTCTCGCCTCAACCTGAGCCATACGTCCCCCTCGTCTTTAGACGATCTCTTCGTAGGTGAGAGCGTCGGTGATGCCGTAGCCTGCGAGAGTCGTAGCCTTATCAGCCTTACCGGCAAGACCTGAAGTAAGAGCAGAAGCATCAGCCTTCTTGTCGAGAGCGGTATTGACTTCCGTCTTCGTATAGGCATCGGTGATGCCGTAGCCGGCAAGCGTCGTGGCCTTCTTGGCGAAGGTGGTTTCAGCCCAAGACTTCGTGGCAAAGACGGCGTCGTCAACGGAAATGGCGCGGCCAGTGATCTTCACGCCGGTGCCAGCTGTGTACACGTCGACGAGATCGTTGACGAGGATGTAGATGTGCTGGTCGTCAGCGTTGGCAAGGACGAGGTCGATGTACTTTTCGCCAACCTTGTAGCCCTTGACAGGCGTGTCGGCAGTCGCGACCGTCTTGACCGAGCCGCTCTGGACCACCATGTCCTTGGGGATGTTGATGGCGGCGCCTTCAACGGCACCGTTCTTCTTGAGGTGGTAGGTGGCGGCAAAGCCCGTTTCAGCGGTCTCAGCCTTTTCAACGGTGTAGGTGTCTGCGGCGGGAATGTTGATGTCGACGACCTTCGTCTGCGGGGTGACGACCTGACCGTTGACCTTGATCTGTTCGATGACGTTGACCTGAGCGCCCGCTTCAACGGTGCCGAGGTTGCCGCCGTCGGCAGTCACCACCATGGCGGCCTTGGTCTTCGGGTAGAGAAGATCGCCAGCCGCGTTCTTAATCTGAATGTTCTTATCGGTCATTTTTCAAACTCCTTAAATGACGTCGTAAGTAATGGCTTTCAGCTGGAGCGTTACGGACGCCCCCTCTGCCAGCTCCTCGAAGCTCGCCAAGGCGGGCTTGTTCTGAACCTGTTCCCACTCGACGGAATCCGCCATGCCGCCGCCGATGGAGAGTTCGCCCGAAGCGACCCACTTGCCTTCGGTGGCGGACCATACGTAGATCTTGTTTCCGACGAGAACGCTCTGACCTTCCGTGCCAGTCGGGTATGCCTGCAGGAACTCGTCCTCCGTGTCGAAAGCGTCGGTGATCTTCACGCCATCGCCCCGAGGGCCTTTCTCGCCCTGTACGCCTTGGGGCCCCTGCGGGCCTCGGATGTTCGCGTACTGAGCGCCGACCGTGAACGTCGAGGCGTCGAGAGAGACGATGGGGTAGACCTTGCCCTCGGCATCGACCACAGCGTCGCCGACCTTGATGTTATCCATGGGGGATACCGCGGCGAGGGGTGCGCTTGCAGAGTCCGTCAGGATGAGAGAGCAAATGCGGATGGCGAAGGCCGCAGTCTTCGCGGACTGGGCGGCGGCTTGCGCCGATGCCGATGCGCCAGAAGCGGATGCACTCGCTGCCTCCGAGGACGCTTGGGCGCTTGAAGCCGAGCGGTCGGCGGATTCAGCGGACGATGCGGCGGCGCTCGCCTGCGCCTTTGCGCTGTCGACGATGGTCGCGCCCGCGGCATTCACCGATTCGATCTGCTCCTGCGCCGCGGCCTGCATCTGCTCGGAAGCAGACTGGACCTGTGCACCCTTCTCCGCTTCCATCTGGGCCTTGGCTTCCGCCACCTGCGCCCGACACTCGTCGGACACGGCGCTAATCTGGTCGGAGCCGGTCGTTACGATCCTGTCCTTCCACGATTCGCCCAATGTGCCGATGGCTGTCTTCTGCGCTTCACCAGCCTCGACAACTGCCGCGGCCTGCTTCTCGCCCTCCGCGGACACGGAGGCGACCTGCGCGGCGCCCTCGCTCTGGAGAGTGCTCTGCCACGCGGAGCCGCTGGCACTGACGGCCTGCGTCTGATCTGCACCAGTCTGAGAGATCGCCGCCACCTGCTTCTCGCCTTCCGCAGTCACGGCGGCAAGGCGCGCTTCGCCTTCCTTGGCGATAGCGTCGACGGCGGATTTGCCTTCGGTCTTTACGGACTCAAGGGTGTCGACCGCCGTTTGTGCGGCTTCTGTTGCGATCTCCGCCTGCTTCGTGGATTCGGCCTCAGACTGAGCCGCGGCTGTCGCGGCATTGACGGCATCGTCGCGAGCGGTGAAAAGCGCCTCGGTAAACTCTGCAGGCGTAATGTCGGAGAAGTCGGGAACGGTGACGGCTCGGGCCACCTG
>CAKQKT010000062.1 GCA_934249275.1 uncultured Sutterella sp.
GTCCACGGTTCTGGGGGTTGCCGACCCGGGCTCCGCGGTCGGATTCCTGCAACCCGGCTCCATGATGACGCTCTCGGGATCCCGCAGGCTCACGCTCATGGCCGACGGCGTCGACCGGATCCGGTGGCGCATCGAACGCATTCGCGATCCCTACCTTGCACTCACGGCTCAGAACTGGCGCGCCCACGAAACCGTCACGCATGCCGATTCGATGGCCGAAGCTGCCGAGGGCGTCATTCCCGTCGCAGCCGGCCGCCGCTTCACGTCGCTTGCGCTCGACGAGGCACGCCTCCCGGGCGGCCGTGCCGGTCTCTTCCAGATCACGCTCACGGGCGAGAAGAAGTCAAAGAACGGCTGGGACATGGCTGCCTCTGCCGCCAAGCGCGTGCTTGTCACCGACACGGCACTCATCGCCAAGACCGCCCGCGACGGCAGCCATCTCGTCTATGCGGCGGACCTCGTCAAGGGAACGCCGTCTGCGGGTCTCAAGGCCGAGCTTCTCGGCGCCAACGGCGTCCCGCTTGAAACCGTTATGACCGACATGACGGGCACCGCGCACTTTTCCACCACCCGCGGACTTGAGCGAGAGAAATCGCCGGCCGCCGTCGTCGTGACGAACGAAAGAACCGGCGACCTTGCCTGGCTTTCGCTTTCCGACGCCTCCAACGTCGACCGAGAGCACGACTTCAGCACCGCAGGGCGCCTCGTTTCCGAAGACGGCCTCACGGGACTTGTCTTCTCAGAGCGCGGCATCTACCGTCCGGGCGAAACCGTGCACGCCGGCCTCATCGTGAAGACCGCCGACTGGCATCAGCTGCCCGCAGGCCTGCCGGTCACGCTTCGCATCACCGACGCCGCGGGCCGCACCATGCTGGAAACGGCACCCGCGCTCACGCCCGAAGGAACGGCATCGGCCGACTGGACCATTCCCGCCGACGCCGTGCCGGGCGAAATCCGCCTCGACCTGATGGCCGGCGGCACCGTGATTTCGACCCAGCATGCGGCAATCGGCGACTTCACGCCCGAACCCATGCGGCTCACCGCACGAATGGCCGAAGAGACACCGGGCTGGATGAAGCCGGGCGACCTTGCGATCACCGCCACGCTTGCCATGACCTACGGCGCAGCCGCCGCTCAAAAGGACGTCCGCGCCCGCGTGTCCCTCTCCCCGGCCTACGGCCTCAAGTTCCCGGGACTCTCCGAATGGACTTTCGTCGACCCGGCTCCCTTCACGGGCTCCCTCGACGAAGTCAGGGTGAAGTCCGCCCAAACAGACGCCTCGGGCCGTGCATCCCTTACACTCCCCCTCTCCTCCGTTGCGGGAACCCTCAAGGGCCGAGTGCTTCTCGAAGGCTTTGAAGCCGGCGGCATTCGCGGCGCAACTGAAAACGTCGATTTTCTGGTCTCGCCCGCCGACACAATGCTCGGCTGGCGGCGGAAGGCCGACTCCGTCGTCCGTACTGACGGCATCAGCATGCCTGCGTCCGATGCCTTCAACTGGATCCGTCAGTACGAGGACCGCTCCTTCGAATTTCTGCTCATCGACCGACATCTCAAGCCCTGCGCAGAGAAGCCCCTCACCATCGCCGTCGCGGCACGCCAGTCCGTCACGGAACTCGCCTCCGACAGCACCGGACGCCTGCGCTACGACGAGCGCCAAATCGAACGCCTGATTCAGGAGGGCACGGTCACCACCGACGCCAACGGCCGCACGACGGCTTCGCTCGACACATCCATGCCGGGCGACTTTTCGCTCATCGTCCGCGATTCGGAGGGCCGCGTGCTCGCCCGTCTTCCCTACCACGTCGCAGGCGAGGACCTGCGCCCCGCGCTTTCGGGCGACCTGCCGGCCGCGAGCGTCAAGCTCGTTTCGAACAAGTCGACTTATGAATTCGGCGAATCCGCTCATTTCGACATAGTGTCTCCATTCGAGGGACTTGCACTCGTCACGCTTGAGGCAGACCGCGTTCTGACCTCCAAGTGGGTGCCCGTCAAGGCGGGCACGAACTCGGCCGAACTGGCCGTGCCCGACGGCTACAGCGGCCGCGCCTGGGTGAGCGCCTCGCTTGTTCGCTCCTCGAAGGACGCCTCTCGATTCCTCAAGGCCTATGCCCACACGACGGAGCCCGTCACGCTCAACATGAAGGCCCGCACGCTGGGCGTCACGCTTGAAGCGCCCGAGACGGTGCCCGACACGCGCGAGCTGAAGGTGACGGTCAAGTCCGACGCCCCGGGCCGCGTCTTCCTCTGGGCGGTCGACACGGGCATTCTGTCGCTCACCGGCTACCGGACGCCCTCGCCCGTTCATGCGATTCTCGAAGACCGCGGTCTTCAGGTGGACACGCGCCAGACGCTTGACGGCCTGATGCCCGAAGGCATGAAGCTTCCGGGCGACGCGCCATTCGGCGGCGGCTTTGCCTCCAGAGCCATGGCCGCAGACGCCATGGCGAATCCCTTCCGGCGCTCGATGGACCGCGCGGCCGTCTGGTGGGCGGGCAGTCTCGAGACCGACGCCTCGGGCCGCACCGTCACGGTTTCGCTTCCACCCGAATTCAACGGCGGCGTTCGCCTGATGGCCGTCGGCGCCTCCGGCGACCGAGTGGGCGGCACGTCGATTGAGACCGCCATCCGCGCGCCCTTCATTCTGACACCGATCCTTCCAGGCTTTGCCGCGCCCGGCGACGTCTTCAAGAGCGTCGTCACGCTCAACGGCTCCTCCCCGTGGAAGGGCGCCGTCGCCGTCGGCCTGCCCGAAGGGCTCACGACTGACAAGTCCATCGCCCCGCTCGTCCTTGAAGCGGCCGGCGAAGCCTCTGCGAGCTTCGAACTCAAGGCCGGCGCAGTGCCGGGCGCCGCGCCCGTCACCGTTTCGGCCACGTCCGACAGCGGCAGCGCCATCACGCGCTCCACGTCGTTCTCGATCCGCCCGGCAGCACTCAAGACGCACGACGTCGACTGGTCGTCCCTTGCGGACGCGACCACCGTCGACGTTCCGATCAAAGGCAGGCTTCTTGCCTTCGAAAACGAAACCTCGCTCACGGTTTCCACTACGCCGATGCCGCTTGCACACGGCCTGATGCGCGGCATTCCCGCCGCTTCCTGGGAGAGCGCCGATGCGGCTCTCTCGGCCGCCATGCCGTGGGCCGTGCTTGCGAACGCCCCGGCTTCGAAGCTTCCCGCCGGCAATGTTCAGAATGTTCGAAAGGCTGCTGCCGACCGCATCCAGACGGCTCTCGACACGATTGAAAAGCAGCTTCGCTGGAACGGCATCTCAATCTGGCCGGGCGCGGATCCGAATCTCATGTCTACCGCATGGGCGCTCGACTTCGTGCTGACGCTGCGTGAAAGCGGCCGCGACGTCCGACCCGAGCTCGTGCACAGGCTCACGGAAGCCGTCGGCAATTCGCTCGACAACCTGATGCCCAATACGCTTGCCGAAGCCCGCACCGCGGCTTGGGCGCTTGCGCAGCTCACGCGCGAAGGCACGCTTGAAGCCGAGCGCATCGAAGCGCTCCGAAACCGCATGGACGCCCGCAAGCTCGCATGGCGAACCGATCCGACGGCGCTCTACATCGCGCACGCCTACCGTCTGATGCGCCTCACCCGAGAAGCTGAAAAGCTGGAGAAGGCCTCCGTCAAGGTCGACCTTTCAAAGAACGAAGGCACCGGATTCCGGACGATCGGCGGCATTCCCGCTCTAGCAGCCGCATCCCGCCTGTCGCCGTCCGCCGATACGACCGCCCTTCTGGTGAAGGCGCTCGAAAGCCGCCCGGCCGAATCACTCTCCTCCCGCGAGCGCGCGTTCCTTGCCGCCGCTCTTCTCACCGCGCCGGCCGACAACGCACTCGCGAAGAAGCTCGACTCGGTGAAGCTCGCCTGCACTGCGCCCGCGGCCGGAAGCCGTCCGGCGGCATCGCTTGCCAAGGGCGACGGCTTCGTGACCCTTTCGGCCCCGGGATGCACCTCCTTCCGAATCACGTCGGATGCGTCCCTCAAGGGGCTCTTCCGCCAGACGGAAGCGGGCGGCTGGCCTGCCGAGGCCCACAAGACCGCATCCTCCGAAGGCCTTGAAGTCGTCAAGCGCATCCTCAACGATGCGGGCGAGCCTGTTGCAAGCGTCAAATCCGGCGACATCGTCACGGTCGAAATTCGTGCCCGCCGCACGCAAGGCTCCGCCGACGCACCGGTCGTGATCACCGACCTCTTCCCGGGCGGCTTCGCACCCGCCTCGACGGACGAGGCTCTGCAGGGACTCGACGTCCGCCGAACTGCCGTTTCCGAGGACCGCCTGGTCGGCATCTGCATGCTTGACCGCAATGAGTCGGTTTTCACCTATCGACTTCGCGCCCAAACGCAGGGACAATATACGGTGCCGGCCGTTCAGGCGGCCGACGGCTCTGATCCGACGATCAAGGCTCACGACAAATCAACCACCCTCACCGTGATGCCGTAGCGCTCACGGAAAATCGACAACGGAGAACCTCATGCGAAGGTTTGTCCGTCTGCTACTGGCTGCCGCCGTCCTGACGGCCGCAGCCGGCGGCGGACTCATGATCTGGGCGAAGACCCAGCCCAAGCCCGGGCTTATTCCCGAGGACACCCACTGGTCTCAGGCCGTCACCGACCGAGACGGCCGGCTTCTTCATCTTTCGCTCTCCGAGGACGGCGCCTACCGGCTTCCCGTAGAGCCGGGCTCCGTTTCCCGCGAAGCGCTTGACGCAGCCGTGCGCTATGAAGACCGCTACTTCTATTCGCACCCCGGCGTGAATCCCCTTTCGATCGTGCGCGCCGCATGGGCGACCGCCACGGGCACCCGCCGCATCGGCGGATCAACCATCACCATGCAGCTCGCGCGCAAGCTTCAGAATCTCGACACCCGCAATTGGCGCGGCAAGGTCGAGCAGATGCTCTGGGCGCTTCGCTACGACATGCACTACACAAAGGACGAGATCCTGACGGCCTATCTCGCCGTGACGCCGTACGGCGGCAACGTCGAAGGCATCGAAGCCGCCTCGCTCGTCTATTTCGGCAAGCACGCCTCCCAGCTCACCGCGGCCGAATCGATCGCACTCTCCGTCGTTCCCCAGAACCCCATCAAGCGCCATCCCGTCACCGGTCCCGACTTTGACCGGGCGCGCCTCGCCGTCGGCAAAAAAGCCATCGACCAGGGCTTCGTGAGCGAACGCCTGCGTCCCGTCGTGGAAGGCCCCCTCAAGGTGAAGGGCACGAAGGAGCTTCCGTTTGCGGCTCCGCACTTCACCCGCCTCGTTGAAGGCGTGCGTCCCGATCCCGTTCTCAAAACGACGCTGAGCCTGCCGCTTCAGGAATCCATGGAAAAGATTCTTGCGGACAGCGTCGCGCGCCTCAAGCCCTACGGCATTGAAAACGGCGCCATGCTCGTCGTCGACTCCCGCGACATGTCCGTGCTCGCCCACGTGGGCAGCATCGACTTCTTCGACAGCGCCATTGCAGGCGAAATCGACGGCACGCGCGCCCAGCGATCTCCCGGCTCCACGTTGAAGCCCTTCATCTACGGTCTGGCAATCGATCAGGGACTCATCCACTCCCGCTCGATCCTTCTCGATTCGCAGAAGAACTTCCGCGGGTATCAGCCGGGCAACGCGGACCGCCGCTTCCGCGGGCCGCTCCCCGCAGTCGAAGCGCTCAACGATTCCCGCAACGTGCCCGCCGTCACGCTTGCATCCGAACTCCGTCCCGATCTCTACGACTTTCTGAATGAAGCAGGCGTCAGGCTTGCGCACCCGCGCGAGCACTACGGCCTCTCGATCGTGCTCGGCGGCGCTGAAGCGAGCGCCGAAGATCTCGCCCGTCTCTACGGCACGCTCGGCAACGGCGGCCTCCTGCGTCCGCTCGTGCGTCTTGCCGGCGAGGAACCCGCCGAAGCCAAGCCGATGCTTTCACCCGAATCCGCCTGGATCGTGCGCCGCATGCTCGCCGAAGGCGGCGAAACGCTCAAGGTCGACGGCGTGCCTGTTCCGCTCCTCTGGAAGACAGGCACCTCCAACGGCTTCCGCGACGCATGGACCGCAGGCTATGCAGGCCGCTACATCATCGTCGTATGGCTCGGCAACTTCAACGGCCGGCCCGATCCGTGGCTTCAGGGTGCGCTCGTGGCGCAGCCCGTCTTCAGAAGCGCCGCCGTGCGTCTTCTGACGGACCGAGAATTCGCCATGTCGAACGAGGACGTCAAGCGCTTTGACGAACAGCCCGCCAACGTCAAGGCCGAGCCCGTCTGCCGAGCGACCGGCGACCTGGCCGCCGACGCACAGGGCCGCGTGCGCTGCACCGATACGGTCGACGCCTGGTTCATCCCCGGCGTGAGCCCGATCCGAGACACCGGTTTTCTCAAGGAAATTCTCGTTGACGAAGCCACCGGTCTTCGCGCATGCGAGGACGGCGAAGGCGTGAAGCACGTCTTCGTCGAATCCTGGCCTTCCGAATACCAGCAGCGATTCCTCGAAGCCGGCGTCCTCAAGGCGCCGCTCCCCGAATGGAAACCCGAATGCCGTCCCGAAGGCGCGTTTTCCGGCAAGCCCCCGGTGATTCTGAGCCCGCGCACAGGCATCCGCTACTACACGGGCACGGCCGGCCCCAGACAGGCCCGAATCGTCCTCAAGGCCAGCCTCGCGCCTGACGCCAAGCTTGTCTACTGGTTCTCCGACGACCGCTTCATCGGCGCCGCCAAGGCGGGCAAGGCCGTCGTCTGGAAGCCCGAGCCCGGCACGCACCGCGTCAGCGCCGTGGACGATCAGGGCCGCAGGTCCCATCGAACCGTGACAGTGAAGCAGCCGTAAATTCTTTCGCTTCAAAACCAAAACAGCCGCATCTTCGCGAAGGAGGTGCGGCTGTCTCAGTCTGGAGAGATAAATGATCAGCGGCCTTCCAGTCGGCGCTTGGCCTTGCCGGCAAGTCCCGTCATCCACGGGAACTCGGCTTCGTGGGCCTTGCGGAACCGCTCGATCTCGTCCATGTCGCGGAGCGTGGCAGCGGTCATGTCAAGCCCTTCCATGAGCATGTTGCGGTGGCGCGGCGCCACTTCAAAGGGCCAGGTCCTGCCGGCGATGCGGATTTCCCTGGCGACAAGGTCGACCGTCGCCTCGACAGGCGTCGTGTCGGAAAGCGCCGCCATGATCTCGGCCGATGCCTCGGGCGTGACCCTGCAGGCGAGAAGCCCGTTGTTGAAGCAGTTCGAGTAGAAGATTTCGCCGAAGCCCGAAGCAATCACGGCGCGAATGCCCATCTGCATGAGGCCCCAGACCGCATGCTCGCGGCTCGAGCCGCAGCCGAAGTTCGGACCGGCGGCGATGATCGCCGTCTTCTCAAAGCCCGGACGGTTGAAGACGCAGTCCGTTCTGGGCGTGCCGTCGGGATTGCATCGCATGTTGAAGAAGGTGCCGCGGGCAAGCCCCGACTTGTCGATGCCGCGCAGGAACTGCTTGGGCATGATCTGGTCGGTGTCGCAGTTGTCGATCGGAAGCGGAGCGGCGACGGCGGTGAGCGTGGTGAGTTTTTCCATTTTCAGTGCTCCTCAAAGACGGCGCCAGTCGGTGAAGCGTCCGGTCACGGCCGCAGCCGCGGCCATCTGCGGGCTGACGAGGTGCGTGCGGGCGCCGCGGCCCTGACGTCCCTCGAAATTTCTGTTCGTGGTGGAGGCGCAGCGAACGCCGGCCTCCAGAATGTCGTCGTTCATGCAGAGGCAGAGAGAACAGCCGCTCTTGCGCCACTCAAAGCCCGCATCACGGAAGATCTGGGCAATTCCCTCCTCTTCGGCCTGACGGCGCACCCACATGGATCCCGGCACCACCTGAGCGCGGACGCCGGGCGCCACATGACGGCCCTTGAGGATTTCCGCAGCCGCGCGAAGGTCGGGCAGGCGTGCGTTGGTGCAGGAGCCGATGAAGACATGCTGAACCGGAACACCTTCCATCGTCATGCCGGGTTCAAGGCCCTGATAAGCCTGGCCGCGCTCGGCCGCCGCTCGAGCAATCGGATCCTCAAAGGATTCAGGCGAAGGAATCGGCTCGTCAATGGCCGCACACTGGTCGGGGCTCGTGCCCCACGTCACCATCGGCTTCACGCCGGAAGCGTCGATCGTGACCGTGCGATCGTAAACGGCGCCTTCATCGGGCGCGAGCGTCTTCCAATACGCACGAGCCGCTTCGAGCTCGCTGCCCGCAAGATCCGGCGCATGCGCCTCGACCCACGCCGCCGTCTTGGCATCCGGCGCAATCAGAGCGCCTCGGGCGCCCGCTTCGACGGTGAGATTGCAGAGCGTCATGCGGCCTTCAACCGAAAGCGCATCAATCGCCGATCCCTGATATTCGACCACATGTCCGAGCGCGCCGCGCGCACTGATCGTGCGAAGAACCGTGAGCGCAAGATCCTTGGCGGTGGAGCCTTCGGGAAGCTCGCCGTCAATGCGCACGAGCATCGTCTTCGCAAGACGATAAACGAGCGTCTGCGTCGCAAGGATGTGTTCGATTTCGGAAGTGCCGATGCCGAAGCCGAGCGCGCCCAGCGCACCATGCGTCGTCGTGTGGCTGTCGCCGCAGATGACGACCATGCCCGGACGAGCCAGGCCCTGTTCGTCCACAACGACGTGCTCGATGCCCTGATAAGGATCGTTGGCGCCGTAGAAGGCGTCGATCCCGTTGCGGCGGCAGTTCGCCTCAAGAGTCTGCGCCTGCCTGAGCGATGCCGCATCCGCAATGACGCGTGGCGTTACGTCGGCGCTGGGAATGATGTGGTCAACGACGCAGAGATGCGCGTCCGGCACAGGCGCGGTCACGCCGCGCTCGACCAGTCCCGCAAAAGCCTGCGGACTTGTGTATTCGTTGGCGAAATGAAGATCGACATAGAGCAGCACGGTGTTCGCGTCGATCGTGCGCACCACGTGCTTGTCGAGAATCTTTTGGTAAAGCGTTGCGGCCATGTAGGTATCTCCCAAATACGCCTCGTCCTTCCGGGGCGAAGGACGAGGACCGGCTTCCTTATAGAAAATTCTATGAAGAAGTAGAAATTATTGTATTAGGAAAAATACCGAACCGTATCAGCTTTTTCGGCGTCCGGATGCACCGATAAGAGAACTCAGTGCACGAGCTCGTACGGCCACTGAATGACGCCGAGGAAGTTCCTCACATCTCGGTAGCCGCTGGCCGCCATGATTCGGCCGGCCATGTCGCTGCGGCGGCCTGAGCGGCAGTAGACGAGCACGGTCTTGTCAAGATCGGGGCATTCTGGAAGAATGCGGCCGGGCTGAACCTCGCCGAGCGGCACATTGATGGCGCCCGGGACGTGCCCGGAAGCAAATTCGTCAGGCTCGCGCACGTCAAGGATCACGACGTCGCCGTCCATCATGGCCTTGGCCTCCTCGGGCGTAATGGTGGAGAAGCCTTCGCAGTTCCGATCGTTCATCACGGTCCTCCTTAGTTATGAAAACGGCACGCGCCGAACCCGGGAAAAGCGTTCGTGCGCGTGCCGAATTTTATCAGGCGGGATCAGTCTCAGTCTTCAGCAGACTGAGCCTTCTTGGCGGCCTTGGCGGCCATCGCCCTGGCATCAAGTTCGTCAAGATATTCGGGCGTGATGTCGCCCGTCACGTAGCGGCCGTCAAAGCACGAGCAGTCGAAGGATTCGACATTCGGATTCAGGCTGCAGAGCACCTTGTTGAGATCTTCGACGGGCGGATAGATCACGGCGTCGGCGCCAAGGATCTTGGCCACCTCTTCGGCGCTCTTGCCGTCGCCGCAGAGAAGTTCGGAACGGGTCGGCATGTCGATGCCGTAGACGTTCGGATACATGACGCGCGGCGCGGACGAGGCGACGAAGACCTTCGTTGCACCGGCTTCGCGGGCCATGCGCACGATTTCGGTCATGGTCGTGCCGCGCACGATGGAGTCGTCGACGAGGAGAATGCTCTTTCCTTCAAATTCGACGGGCATGGCATTGAGCTTCTGGCGAACACTCTGCTTGCGAACCGCCTGGCCGGGCATGATGAAGGTGCGGCCCATGTAGCGGTTCTTGATGAAGCCTTCGCGGTACGGCAGGCCGAGCACCTGAGCGAGCTGCTGAGCGCACGGACGGGCGCTGTCCGGAATCGGCATCACGACGTCGATGTCCTTGAGGTCCACGGCAGCCTTGACGTGTTCGGCAAGAATCTCGCCCAGGCGCAGGCGGGCGGCGTAGACGTTGATGCCGTCGATCGTGGAGTCCGGACGGGCAAAGTAGACGAACTCGAAGGCGCAGGGATGGAGCGACGGCTCGTCGGCGCACTGAGCGAACGAAACATTGCCTTCAAGGTCGATCCACATGGCTTCGCCCGGCTTGAGATCGCGCTCGGTCTTGAAGCCGAGGCCGATCATCGTCACGGACTCGGAGCTCACCATGTACTCGGTGAAGCCGTTTTCAAGCTTGTTGCTGCCCCAGCAGATCGGACGAATGCCGCAGGGATCGCGGAAGGCAAGCATGCCCTTGCCGGCGATCACGGCAACGCAGGCGTAGGAGCCGCGAACTCGGCGGTGCAGCGCGCGAACGGCATCGAAGACCGCAGTCTTCGTCAGACGGCGGCCTTCGCTCGTCGAACGAGAGAGTTCGGAAGCGAGCACGTTGAGGAGGACCTCGGAGTCGCTCGTCGTGTTGAGGTGGCGGCGGTCCATGTCGTAGAGCTCGCGGCGCAGATCGTCGGCGTTCGTCAGGTTGCCGTTGTGGGCAAAGGCAATGCCGTAGGGCGCGTTTACGTAGAACGGCTGGCACTCGTCGGGCGACGTGGCGTTGCCCTGCGTCGGATAGCGAACGTGGCCGATGCCGATGTTGCCCGTCAGATCGCGCATGTTGCGCGTGCGAAAGACGTCGCGCACAAGGCCCATGCCCTTGAAGAAGTGAAACTGCAGACCGTCAAGGGTCGCAATGCCGGCGGCATCCTGGCCTCTGTGCTGAAGCAGATGAAGCGCATCGTAGACGCGCTGGTTGACCGGCGTGTCGGACATCAGTCCAATAATCCCGCACATGATTGTTTCCTTTTTAATAACGCCGTGACTGCCGAGAGGGATCGGCCGCGACGGGCTTCAGATAATGAGCGTAGAAAAAATGTCGTCTATAAACGAGCAAGGGGACCGTGCATATGCAAGGTCCCCTTGTTGAAATTCATCACAATCCCGTCAGCTTCGTGCCCCTCAGCGCCCGGATCCACTCCGGCATGAAGGGCAGCGCCCACTCGATCACGGTTTCGGCCGGTCCGATCATCACGGACTGCTGCCACATGCGGCTCGAGCTGAGCGACTGGGAAAGGCCGAAGAAGAACACGCAGGCGGCCACCACGATGATGCCGCGAACGAAGCCGAACGCGCCCCCGAGGATGCGGTCCTCGAACGTGAGCGCGGCCACCTCGAGCATCTTGCGCAGAATAAAGCCGAAGAGCCCGACGGTGAAGAGGCAGGCCACAAGAATCAGAACGGCTGCGATGATCACGCGCGGAATGTATCCGATGCTTTCGAGCGGAATGCGATCGGCGATTTCC
>CAKQKT010000063.1 GCA_934249275.1 uncultured Sutterella sp.
CCGCATCTACGTGCCCGGCTACAACGACGCCATGATCAATACCGTCGCCGTCATGCAGGTCGCCAAGCTCATGAAGAAGCACAACATCCGTCCGGTCTACGACATCTGGGTCTGCGGCACGACGGGCGAGGAAGGCAAGGGCAACCTCTGCGGCATGAAGCAGCTCTACGGCTACAGCCAGGAAGCCGGCAAGGGCAACAATGCGCTCAACATCGTCACCAACTTCGGCGCCGACAGCACGAGCCCGGGCTCCGCCACCGTCAATTATCTGGGCTCCTACCGCTTCGAAATGAAGTATGTTGAGCCCGAAGGCTGGAAGCCGGGCGACAAGCGTCCGTCCGCCGCCATGGCCATGAGCCGTGCAGTCGCCGCGATCGCCGACCTCAAGACGCCCTGGGACTCCGACAAGTCCGCCGAACGCACAACTTATACGGTCGGCGTGGTTAAGTGCGAAGGCCCGAAGACCCGCTCGACGGCCTGCACGCTGATGGTTGACATGCGCAGCCCGACGCAGGCTCCGCTCTCCGCCATCCGCGCTCAGATCGAACCTCAGTTCCAGAAGGCGCTTGACGCCGAAAACGCCAAGTACGGCCTCAAGGCCGGCGACAAGAACGCCGTCAAGATGGAACTCGTCTGGTTCGGCGACCGTCCGGCCTATCAGCGCCCGCATTACAACGACATCGCCATGCAGGCCCTCTGGCAGGCTTCGAAGACCGCGGACATCGACGTGCTCGACAAGATTCCCGAACGTGCGGTCTCGCTTAACGACAATGTGCCCGCCGCAGTCGGCGTGCCCACCGTCAACACCAACGTCGGCACGAACGCCGGCGGCGGTGGCGGCCATACATGGTATGAATGGGGCATTCCGGGCAACGGCGTCGATGAAGGCAAGCGCGTCTACCGCTTCCTGATGATGGGCCTTCTCGCCTCGGGCTGCAACCTGACCGACGGCCGCGTCGTCGAGCCCAACGTGGGCCCGATGGGCAACCGCACGACTGAAGAAATGTTCAAGTAAGGAGGCGCCGACATGCTCAACATCCGTACGTTCATTCGTCCCGCTGCGGCGCTCATCATTGCCGCAGCTGCTGCCGGCGCGATGGCTGCCGACCAGACGCTCGCCGTTTCCATCCTCGGCCCGGGCGGCCACTCCAACGGCAACTACGGCAACGTCAACGCCGTTCATGCCGCTGCCCGCAGCATCATGCTGATTGAAAAGGCCGCGCCCGACGCCGTCGTCTCCGACATTCAGGGCGGCAATTCCGTCAACTCCATTGCAGCATCCGCCGACTTCGTCGTCACGATCTCGGGCGACGAGGCCTCTCTCAAGGCTCAGGCCGACAAGGTGAAGGCCGCCGTCGCCGCAGGCTGCAAGGCCGAAAACGACTTCCGAGGCGTCAAGCCCGGCGAAGTCCGCAAGGGCGTTGCATCCGACATCCGCTGGTCGGTTAAGTAACCCAACCTTGTCCGGCTTGATTTCGAGCCGGACAAGTCATTCACCCAAAGCAAAGCCCGCGGCACTTGCGTGCACGCGGGCTTTGTCATGTCAACTCATCGGGATCAGCCGCCGTAGGGCTTCCACTCGCCGCCGTTCTGGCGGAAGTATTCCCTGCCCTGATATTCGAGCGTCTGAACGGTGCCGTTCTCGCTCACGGGATTCGTCTGCGGCAGATCGTGCACGAGTTCCTCCAGCGGCACGGCGCCGCCCTTCTTGGAGAAGTAGTTCGTCTCGAGCGTCTTGCCGATCAGGGACGAGAGCGCCAGATAGCTCGTGTTGCCCGTCACGTGGATGGGCTCCTTGGGCAGGCCCTTGACGCCCACGAACTTCACCATGACCGGCACGCGCGTAATGCGCATGGTCGGAATGTCGCGCAGGCGCGGAACCTGGATCTTGTCGCCTCGAACCGCAGCGCCGTGCTCGGGCACGATCACGACCATCGTCTTGCGGCCGGAGCGTTCAAGCTCGCGCAGGAAGGTGCGGATGTTGTCGAACATCTCCTGGGCACGCGGCTTGAAGGGTTCGGCGCGGCCTCGGCCCGGGAGGCGGTTGCCGTCGTGAAGTCCGATGAAGTTGATGAGGGTTGCCGTACGGCCGGCCTTCGAGCGCACCTGCGTGCGCTGCCAATGACGCAGCACCGAAAGGCTGTTCGAGATTTCCTCATCGTCAAAGCCCATGTAGCGAACCGGGAACTTCGTCTTGTCGAGAGAGGCGGTGACGCCGCCCTTGTCTCGAATTGCCTGCAGGAAATTGTCGTACTCGCCCGAATGGTCCATAAGCAGACGCTGCGAGTACCCGAGCGTGCTGAGTCTGGACATGAGCTCGCACTCCGGACGGCGTTCGCCGTATAGATCGCTGTGCGAAGGCTGGCCGCAGGCGCCGTTGAGAAGGCGAAGAAGAGCCGGACCGGAATAGCCCGTCGCCGAATTGAACGAATCGAAGCGAACGTTGAATTCCTTGAAGAGCGGATGCTGATCAAGTTCGGAAGCAACAAGGTCGTCGTTCGAGAGCGAGCAGATGCTCAAGAGGAGAATGTCGAAAGGCGTGTCCTTTTCGGAAAGCCCGTTCGGGAAGCGCGCCCGACGATCCTTTTCATAATCGAGGAAGGCGTCGTACCACTCGCCCACGGTCTTCGCATCCGCATAGCCCGCCTTGGGAGCCGAAGCGGATTCGACAGCCTGAACGCTCCCGTCAGCCGTCACAACGGGCGAGCGATCGGGCAGGATCGCCTGCACCCACGGCATCGCAACCGCACAGAAAAAATAGACGATCGTAAAGAACGTCACTCGCACATAGCGGCGCACAAGGAAGTAGCCGAGAAAGGCGAGCAGGCACCAGCCCAGCATCTTCACATTGATGAAGTCGAGCGCGAACTCGGCCATGTAGAGAAGCGAGAAGCCGGCAATCCCGCCCTTGTTGGCGAGCATGCTGTCGAGCCCCGGCAGCCAGCTTTCCGAATACAGAAGCACGGCAGCCGCAGCGAATCCGAGGACTCCGCGCACAATCCGAAGCCACTTGGGGCCGACGGGCAGCAGAAGCCAGGCCATCAGAAGCGCGTTGCCCAGAAGGTTTAGCTCGATGTATCCGAAGGCGGCTAGCCCGAAGGCGATGACGAAGTAGACGTTCCAGATGCCCAGTCCCGCAAAGCGGGGGCCGGCATTTCCTTCAATTCCGGTCTGCATTTATTTAGCGTCCTATTCAGCGTCCTTTTGGAAAAATCAGACGGCCGTCGGCGTCGAACGCAAAGCGTCCTTCATCCCAACCGCGACCATAGAGCGCAAGCACGCTCGAGTAGTAGCTGTCGCCCGACAGCTTTTGAGAGTCGACCACGCTGCGCACGAGGCCGGCGGTCCGGTCATTGCCGAGCATCGGAATCAGACAGGCGCCGAAGCCGAAGGAACCTGTGTCGTTGACCGTCAGAGTCACCGCATGAATCTTTTCCGGCGGCATGTTGAGCGCCTTCGTTGCATCGACCATCGGGCTGAAGTGCTTCATGAGGATCGATCGATTGGGATCGGCAGGCGACATCATGCCCGCCCAAAGATAGGTGCGAATGGCGTTGTAGCTCCCGATTTCATAATCGGCGCCGTTGGGAGGCACAAGACGGCCGGTCTTGTCAAAGAGCGCCCAATCTGGCGCGATCCCCGCAGGCGAAGACCTCAGAAGAACGCGAAGAGATCCCTCGTAGACCTCGTTCCACCACGCATCCTCAAGCGCAAAGCGCTTGAAGATGAAGAGCGGATAGTAGCTCGGATTGAGCTTCACAAGGCCCTTCCCTTCAAAGCCCACGCGGCCCGGCAGGACGACTCGGCCAAGGTTGTCGACGCTGCGAACCTCCTTCTTGAGAAGCTCGAGCATCGCCAGCCCCTTCTTCGTGTAGTCCTCGGACTTCCAGAGGCGTCCGGCCTCAAGGAAGCACCAGGCAATCCACATGTCGGAGTCGGTGGCATTGTTCGTGTCGATCACGCCCCAGCTGCCGTCGTCCCTGCGGCCCCAAAGCCAGGCCGGCAGCGTCTTCGTGAGATCACCGGCCGACAGATTGTCGGCCGTCCAGGCTGCAAGGCCGTCGAAGGTGACGCGATCGCCGTCGACAAGCGCGAAGAACATGGCATAAGACTGGCCCTCGCTCGTCGTCACCTTGCGATCGTCGCTCCTGTCGACGACGCGGCCGTTGTCGACGGCATCCGTGCGGAACTCATCCCAGACAGGCCAGGCGGCCATGGAGCTCGAGGCGCCGCAGAATGCGCAGGCAAGCGCGGCGGAAAGAATCAACTTCTTGAACATTACGAACGGTTCCTGATCCAGTAGCGCATGAAGAGGAAGATGCCCAGGCCCACAAGCAGCGCGCTCAGAAGCGCGGCGGCAACAAGAACGCCCGGACGGTCGACGACCCTCATCCAGACCATCTGGTACCAGGGCAGATTGCCGACCGTGTAGCGGCCGCCGACATCAAAGCCCGTCACGCCGGCGGCGTTGAGAACGGACACCGAGCCGCTCGCCGTGCCAAGTCCGGCAGGATTCACAAGTTCGGCATTCAGACGCGCGGCGCCAGAATCATTTTCAGACATGAGCGCCACGAGGGTGCGGCCGCTCGAGAACGGGGATTCGGCGGAAACGATGGCGGCAAGGTCTTCGTCATGAGCACCCGAAGCCGTGCTCTGAAGCGCAGCCGCCCTTGCCTTGAACTGTTCGACAAGCTTGAGCTGAACGGTGGCAGCACTCTCGGAATCAATGTCGGCCATCGTTTCCGGGAAGCTCACGAAGGCAAGAATGTCGCGCTTGGCAAGCTCGGGATCGGAGGCGTCACCCGTCACGTGGACGTGCATTGCAGCGACGCCCGTCATGGCGGACATGCGTCCCACCGTGTTGAGCATCGTCGTGATTTCGCTCCGGCGCGCGTCCTGCGGAATGAAGACCGCCGTCTGCGAAAGGTCCGCATACTTCGTGAACGGATAGCCCGAACGCGTGAAGAGCTTCAGATCAGGCAGTTCGGCGTGATGGTACAACCCCTTGAGCATCAAGGAGGACGAGAGCTCGACCTCCATCTGATGCCCGATGAGCGAAACGGATCGGCAGTTTTCCTGAGAGCCGCCGTCGATCATTCGCTCGTAGCTCACGCCGAATCCGAGATTTGTCAAATGCGTGAGCGAAGCGCCCTGAGGGTCATCAGCCGAAATCGGTCCGTAATAAGAGGGAAGCTGCACGCTGCGCATGCCGCGGCCGTCCTTGCCTGCGAGCGTGTCGCTGTCGACAAGGAATCCGTTGATGTAGGCGCGGAACTGCGCGGTCTCGCCAGTCATGGGCTTGGCATAGCGATAGCGGACCTTCATGCCTAGCTCGCTGTCGCCCACCATGAAGAGGTCGGGCGCGAACTTGACCGGCAGCTGCACGGGCGCCATCACGTAGCCGCGTGCGGAAAGCTGGCCCGGATACTGCATCAGCTTTGAGAACGGGATCTCAACGTCGCTGTTGATCCATCGCGGCGCATCATAGGCCTCGCGCACCGGCGGAACCTCGGCCTTCTTCACGCGGAAGGTCTCGCCCACCATCACGGGACGCTCGGCGCCAAGGGCGCGAACGGCGGCAAGAAGATCATCCGCATTGCGGCCCCGGATGACCAGCATCTTGCCTGCGAGACTCGCCGGCGCATCGGCGATGCTCACCATCGGACCGTCGGCTCTGGGAAGATCCTTGAGAAAATCGGGGCGGCGATCGTTCGTCGCAAAAACGACAAAATGGCCCTCGGCAGGCGTGCCGCCGAAATAAACCGGAAAATCCGCGCCGCGCCAGTCACTCATGCGCCCGACAACGCTGGCGAGCACGGCGGCGGCCTGCTTTTCCTTCGAATCCGGGGCGCCTGCAAAGACCATCGGAAGCGTGACCGGCTCGTTCGATGCCGTGTCGACGAAAGGCGCCGGGAAGGCGGCCAAGTCATTGGCAAGCCTCACCCGCTGCTTGACGAGCGTCAGAGTGCTCTCTGCGGCAATATCGAGCCAGATGGCCGGGTCGGCAGGATTCTCACAAACCGACGGCGTATGACCGATGAATTCGACCGTCAGCTGATTGGCGGACTCGACAACCTTGGGCGAAAGCCTGACCGTCATCTGCGAGGGCTTTCCGATCATGGAAGCCGTAATCGGCACCGAACGCTGAAGGCGGCCGTTGAGATAGAAATTAAGCTGCGAGCCGGAAGGCGCAAGCGAAGGCGACGGCGTAAAGCGCAGGTCCAGCGTCAGGTCGGAAACGACCTCGTCGCGTCGAAGGCCGAAGTCGAAGGCCTGCTCGCGGGAAAGGCCCGAGAGCTTCACGTCTTCGGCTCTTCCGCCCGGCACAAGCGTCATCAAGGGCACGACCAAGGTTCGCGAGCCCGTGACGTCCGTGCGCCATACGGGTTCAAGCTGAGAGACGGGCCTCATGCCGTCAAGGGACGCGCTCCAGACGGGCGCGGCGAGCGCTGCGGCCATTAGGCACGCGGCTGCGGATCCGATGAGTGTGGAATTCTTCATGTCTTCTCAATATTCGTTAGTCATTGCAGCTTTCGGTCAGCCGGCTGCCGCGGCAGCATGGAGAGAACTGCGTCCCTCACGGCGGGCAGAACCCGGCCGGGCAAAAATTCGATCATGGAGCGATATCCGTACAGGGCATGGCGTCCCAGCATCAGGAAGCCCGTAAGGAAGCGGTCGTCGACCGTTCCTTCGGGCTTGACGGCCCACATGCCGCGGCGCGAGAAGGTCACGCTGTTCCAGCGCCGCTCCGAAACCATGTCCGGAAGGTCGACGGCAATGTCGGCACGACCGTCGGCCGTTTCGACGACCGTCCCCTCAAAGCGGACGGGGCCGGACTCCTCGTTGAATTCGAAGGCGACGCGATCGCCGGCTCCGAGGGACGGGAAGTCCGCACCAACGCCGCGCACGCGAAGTTCCTTCTGGGAATATTCGACCGTGCGCACGGCATGACGAACGCCGTCCGAAGTCTCCAGCACCGCCGGCAGGCTGAGCCCGATGCGCGGGAAGCGGTGCGCCTCCTTCTCCTCGACCGCGACCGACATGGCGGCGCCGAGCACCATCAGGTTGTAGGCAATCCAGCCGAGATTGATGACGAGCGTCACATACTGGGGATCCGGTTCGAAGAAGGCCTTTTGAATGCCGATCAGCAGGCCGACGGCATTGAGCGCAATCAGCACGACATAGGGCCAGGAAATGTGCCAGTCGAGATACTTCGAGCCGATCGTGCCGCCCTTGTCGGTCACGTTGAATTTGCCGTAGTGCGGGAAAATCAGTGCAACCGTGGTCGGAATGAGGATGTACCAGGAGAGCACCGTTTCATAAACGCCGCCAAGGAACGGATAGCGGTAGCCCTTCTGCAGAATCGAATTCGTCACGGCCGTATGCACCATGTGCGGAATCACGTATGCGAAGACGGAGGCCGCCGTCGCATAGATCACGTAGACGTCCGCATACATGTACGGAAGCGGCGCCAGCAGGAAGATGATTCGCGGAATCCCGTGCAGGAAGTGCAGCATCGCGTTGAAGAAGCACAGGCGCTGCGGCAGCGTCAGCCCCTTGCCGAGCATCGGATTGTCGAGGCGGAAGATCTGGATCATGCCGCGGGCCCAGCGGATGCGCTGGCCGATATGGGCGGCAAGCGTCTCGGTGGAGAGGCCGGAAGCCAGCGGGCGCGAAATGAAGGCCGAGTTCCAGCCCCGTCGGTTGAGCTTGAGGGACGTATGCGCGTCCTCGGTCACGGTCTCGACCGCGATGCCGCCGATCTCCTCAAGAGCCTTTCGCCGCATGACCGCGCTCGAGCCGCAGAACATCGTGGCATTCCACGTATCGTTGCCCTTCTGAATGAAGTCGTGGAAAAGCGCATTCTCGATCGGCATCGCGCGATCAAGATGCATGTTCTTCTCAAACGGATCGGGTGAATAGAAGTGATGCGGGGTCTGCACGAGCGCAATCGTCGGATCCTTGACGAGCCAGCCCGTCGTCGAGACGAGAAAGTCGTTCGAAGGAACATGGTCGCAGTCGAAGATCACGATGTACTCGCCGTTCGTGACAGTCATCGCGTGATTGATGTTGCCGGCCTTGGCATGATTGTGCTCGTCGCGCTTGATGTAGCCGGCGCCGGCGGCCTCGGCAAAGTCGCGGATGAAGTCGCGGCTTCCGTCGTCGAGCACGTAGACATGAAGCTTCTCGGCCGGCCAGTCCATGTTGAGCGCGGCGTAGACGGTCGGCTTAATCACGTCGAGAGATTCGTTGTAGGTCGGAATGAAGATGTCGACATGAGGCCAGACCGAGCGGTCGTCGGGCAGCGGCGCAGGCTCGCGGTCAAGAACCCAGCAGACCTGGAAGTAGCCGAGCACCATCACCGAGAAGGCATAGATTTCGGCCAGAAGAAGCAGAATGCCGAAGAAAAGGTCGATGCCGCTTCCCGTGCTCAGGGTCGACGTGCAGCGCCACCAGAGATAGCGCCCGGACACCACGAACGAAATGACGAAAAGCAGCATGAGCGTGATGCGGGCGCGAATGCGCATGAGCACGATCATGGAGACGAACATGAGCGCCAGAAAGACGATCTGGCCGTGCAGATTGAAGGGCTGCGTGATGCAGAGCGCGGCAAGGGCCAGACCCGGCACAAGCAAAAGGCCCGGTGCCCAGGAGGGAAGCCTGCGGTCGCCGGTCTTCTTATCCTCGCGATCGTCGGCAACGGCGCGAACGCACTTCAGGGCGACGGCGCCGAAAGCGTCCCCGACTCTGCCGATCAGTGCGCCGCCGGCTCTCAGAATGTCCACGACCGTGCGCACAAGACGAGGACCATGGCCTCGCGGCGGCAGAACGGCCATGAGAAAGATCGTCTGAATGATGATTCGGACGGGATCGAGAAGCTTCGGAGCGCGGAAGTCAACCTGAGGATAAAGAAATGCCTTGTCGCGGCGCAGCGAAACGAACGGCTCGGCCTCGAGCGGCGCCATGAGCCAGAGCAGACACAGACAGACGAGATTGACCGACGCGGCAATGCGGCCCGAGCCGGCGCTGCGCCAGTTCCTGTAAAGACTTCGTGCGTGTTCAAGCACACGCTTGATCGATGACAAAAGCATTCCTTGACGGCAATAAATACGGACCGCAGAACTCGCTCCCTGCGCCGATTTCCATGAAAAGGATGAAATTTTACTCAGATCATCCGCCGATTTTGAAAAGCCGTTCGTGAACAGGAGAAACGTTTATTGACAAGCATATGGCCGGCAAGAATCCGGCGACAGCATTCATTTTCTCTGTCAGAGAAAGCATTCACGGACAACATTATGTGCCAAGATGACTTCAGAACAAAGCAGAAGCTCTTTCAAGTCCTTGAGGCATTTACATTTTTTTTCAGAGTCCGAAAGCCGGCGCCAAAAGGCAAAGAGCCCGTTCGCTGCCGAACGGGCTCCTTTCAAGCAATAACAGTGCGCCGGATCAGAGGCGGGCGATCGTGGACATCACGCCGATCACCTTGTCGCCGATGGAGACGGTGATTTCGGCATCAAGCGGCAGATAGACGTCGACGCGGGAGCCGAAGCGGATGAAGCCGTAGCGTTCGCCCTTTTCAAGACGCTCGCCGACCTTGGCGTAGCAGAGAATGCGGCGGGCGACGAGGCCGGCCACCTGCACGAAGGTTACGGTGCGGCCTTCGTCGGTCGTGACGCGAACGGCGTTGCGTTCGTTGTCGGTCGAAGCCTTGTCAAGATCGGCATTGAGGAAGAGGCCGGGCTTGTAGACGATCTCCTCGACGCGGCCGGCAACCGGAGACTTCTGGCTGTGGACGTTGAAGACGTTCATGAAGATCGAAATCATCATGGCGTCGTCGCCGGTAAGCGGATCCTGAGCCTTCTGAACCTTGCAGACGCGGCCGTCGACCGGACTCAGCACAGCCTTCGGATCGGTCGGAAGTTCACGAGCCGGATCGCGGAAGAACTGAACGCAGAAGACAAAGAGTACGAGCGACAGGAACGAAAGGAAGTGCCAGCCGAGAAGCCACAGCACGGCCGTAGCGGCGAACGTGCCGATGATGAAGGGACGGCCTTCGCGGGCGAAGAAGGGATGCGGATAGATTCGCGAGTTCAATTCGATCTCCGGAGAGAGCTTGTGGGAAGTGCGCTCATTTTAATGAAAAACGAACACTCGTGGGCGGTTTTTCCGTCGTGCAAAGGCTTCGGGCGTCCGCCGGAAGACGAACGCCCGAATCATTCGGCCCGGAAACTCGGGAAACTTACTGCGGCAGACGAGCCTCGACGGATACGCTGAGCGAGACCTCCGTCGTGCCGGCACTCACTACGGGCGCGATGTTCACAGCCGCGCGCTCGGCCTTCAGCATGGGAGCTGCGTAATAGCGCGGGCCGCCGCTGTTGTGAGAACCGACGCGCACCGATGCAACGCTAACAGCCTCGGGCTTGGCGCCAAGCGTCTCGGCAACCGTCCTCGCCTGCCGAAGGGCGTCCGCAACCGCAGCTCTCAGAAGCTCGTCGCGCTGCGCTCGCTGCGCCTTGTCGGACACACGGAACGTGACGCCCTCGTAGTTCATGTGAGGAATGACGGCTTCGAGCACGTCGGAAACCGCCTGGACGTCGCGCACGGTGACGCGCACGGTTTCGCGGGCGTCCCAGGCGCCGATCTGAGAAACCTCTCCTTCCTTGGCGCGGGTGTAGACGGGATTCGTGGAAAGGCCGGTCGTGCGAACGTCGACCTTGTCGCCGAACTTCTTGAGAGCCTCGATGGCGGCGTTGCCCCGGGAGGCAACGTCATTCGACGCGGAAACCGCATCGGGCCTGCGGCTTTCGGCCGCGAAGATCACGACGGCCTCGTCGTTGGCAACGGTCATGGCCGCCTCGCCCTGAAGTGAAATTTCAACGCACGACGGCGCAGCGGCGGGTTCGGCCGCCCAGGCGGCAGGAGCAAGAGATGCGGCGCAGATGGAGGCGGCACAGATGGCAAGAACGGTCTTCTTCATGAAAGCTTCTCCTTGATGTCCTTCGCAAGCGACATTGCTTCTTTCATTATCGTCGCCGGCGATATTTCCGCACGCGTGCTTTTGCAACCAGTTGTTGAACCTTCCAAGCCGTCGAATGCCTCAATGCACGTCAAGCTTCGCCGTTCCACATTTTTTGGCTCTTCTGGACTTTTGGGGAAATTAGGGTTCCCCGTGCCGCAAGCCCCAGCATAGAAACTAACCAAAAG
>CAKQKT010000064.1 GCA_934249275.1 uncultured Sutterella sp.
GCTTTGTGGGCAACATGGTGCAGGCCAACTCGATCGCCGGCGCCTTTGAAACGGCCTTCAGCGTTCCGACCTGGATCACGGGCATCTTCACCTTCATCCTTGCCGGCTTCATCTTCATCGGCGGCATCCGCCGCATCGCCTCCTTCGCGGAAAAGATGGTTCCGATCATGGCCCTCGTGTACATCATCGGCTCGCTCACCATCATCTTCACGAACCTCGAAAGCGTGCTGCATGCCTTTGAAATGATCTTCGTCGGCGCCTTCGACCCGATGGCCGCCACCGGCGGCGTGATCGGCGCAGGCATCAAGGAAGCCATCCGCTACGGCGTCGCCCGCGGCCTCTTCTCGAACGAAGCCGGCATGGGCTCGACCCCGCACGCCCACGCCGTCGCCCGCGTCAAGCACCCCGCCGAACAGGGTCTTGCAGCCATCATCGGCCTCTTCATCGACACGTTCGTCGTCGTGAACATGACCGCCTTCGTGATTCTCTGCACGGGCGCCCTTGACGGCACGACGACCGGCATCGCGCTCACCCAGAAGGCCTTCACGCTCGGTCTCGGCACGATCGGCAACGGCTTCGTCGCCGTCTGCCTGCTCTTCTTCGCCTTCACGACCATCGTCGGCTGGTACTTCTTCGCCGAACAGAACGTCAAGTATCTCTTCGGCGTGCGCTGGGTCTCGATCTACCGCGTGCTGGTTCTTGCCTTCCTCATGGCGGGCTCCTTCCTTCAGGTCACGCTCGTCTGGGAACTTGCCGACCTCTTCAACGGCCTGATGGTCATCCCGAACGTCATCGCCCTGATCGGCCTCTCGAAGATCGTGAGCCGCGCGCTCGACGACTACGAAAACAAGTTCCTCACCGGCCAGACGCCCGAATTCGGCGAACTTGCTCCCGTGCCCGCCGATATCCCGCGCCACTTCACGCAGTCTGAAGCTCAGGCTCCCGCACAGGAAAAGACTCACCGCACGGGCGGCCTTCGCAACCGCTTCCGCCGCCGTCCCCGCAAGACGCAGGATCACGAAGCATAAGCCTCAAAAGGCATTGAGCCTCAACCACTGAACCAGGCCTCGCGGCATTCCCGCGGGGCCTTTCTCATGTTGACGTCCAGTAAAAAGACCCGCCTCGGCGTGCGAAGCGGGTCCTGAGATCAGGCTTTCGTCCTGCTTCACGCAGGAACTTTCGAAAGCCCGGCAAAAAAAATCCGAATTACTTTTCGGGAGCATCCATCGGCGCGGGCTGCGATGCACGTCCCGACTTCGGAGCCTGGGTCTTGTGCCCCTTGGAACCGACGTTTTCAAGCGCCGTGCCCACATGATCGGCACCCTTCTTGAGATCGGCACCGAAGCCGGCGACCGTATTGCAGCCGGCAAGAGCGATGGAGCCGCAAATCATAAGGGCGGCAAGCATAACCTTCTTCATAAATTTCTCCTGGAATATGCCGCGCACGGCGGCCTTTCCTTTCAGTTTAATTCACTCGAAGACGTTTCATTGGAAATTAGTGCGTTTTGAGGCGTTTTTGCCACATCGGAACCAGCTTCAATCAGTCCGGACGCCTCGATCGAGCTCATCTTCTTCTGCATCACGTTCTGGCGAGTCTTCATGGCGTCAAGGCTCGACTGCGCTTCGGAGAACTTCTTCTGAACCTTGGCAAAACCTTCAGCAAACTGCAGAAACTCGCCCTTCACCTCGCCAAGAACCTTCCAGACCTCGCTCGAGCGTTCCTGAAGCGCAAGCGTGACAAAGCCCATCTGCAGGCTGTTGACGAGCGCCGACACCACCGTCGGGCCGGCCGGCGTGATGCGATAGTCGCGCTGAAGCTTTTCAAAGAGTCCGGGAATCCGAATCACTTCCGCATACAAGCCTTCGCTCGGCAGATACATGACGGCAAACTCCGTCGTATAAGGCGGCTTCACATACTTGTCGTGAATCGACTTGGCCTGCACGATAACGGCCTTTTCAAGCGCCGCACGGGCCTGCGCGGCCGCATCCGCATCGGCGCGGGCCTCGGCGTCAAGAAGACGCGCATAGTCCTCCGCAGGAAACTTCGAGTCCATCGGAAGCCAGCAGGCGCCCTGACCGGAAGCGCCTGGCATGCGTACGGCGAAGTCCACCGCCTCGCGGCTCTCGGGCACCACGCGCACCTGCGAGTCATACTGCGCGGGCGTGAGAATGTTCGCGAGAATGGAGGCGAGCTGCGTCTCCCCGAAGGTGCCGCGGGTCTTCACGTTGGTGAGCACGCCCTTCAAGTCGCGCACGCTCTGCGCCATCGTGCGCATCTCGCCAAGCCCCGTCTGAACGAGACCGAGCTTTTCGTCCACCGTTCTGAAGCTTGCCGTCAGTCGCTCGGTGAGCGTGCGGTCGAGCTTCTCCTGCACCGTCGCACGCATTTCCTCAAGCTTGGCCTCATTGCCCGTGCGAACCTTCTCAAGATTCGCATCAACGCTCGTGCGGATTTCCGTGAACTTGGCCTCAAGCTTCGCGCCGAGCCCTTCGCTTGCCGCCGCATTCGCCTGAATGATCCTGGCAAAGCGAGCGTCGACGAGCGCCTGAAGCTCGAGCATCTGCCGGTTCATCACCTCGCGCGTCTCGGCCAGAGACTGCCTTGCCGTTTCGTTGAGGGCGCGGACTTCCGACGCACTGCGGTTCTGCTGCTCAGTCATGAAGCCCATGAGTCCGGCAAGCGTTTGATTCAAGCCTCGTTCGACGTTTGCAACGGCCTGTTGGACCTCCTGACGCTCGCCCCTCACCCCCGTGAGGATCGCTTCAATCATTTCGTCCTGCTCGTCCCGTCGAACGCTCTCCGAAGTCTGGATCTTCAAAAGGCGAACCTCTAGAACGAGCCAGACCACGGCGGCGGCAAGAAAGGCGCAAAGCCCGGTAAGAATCAGCAAAAGCGTATCGGTCGACATGTCGGCATCCGAAAAAATGGTAAAGCAAAAGCAGACGGCTTTCGGAACGGTATCTTAGCCGAGCCCGGCAAAAGACTCACGCCTCGAAGCTTCTTGCGCAGAATACAAAAAGGCCTCTGCCTCCGTCAGGAGGAAGAGGCCGCGAATAAGCCCGTGAAGACCGGTTACTTGTTGGTCGGAACCTTGCTGGCCACGCCTTCAACGAAGTACATCATCTGCTGGAGTTCTTCGTCGGTGGCAACCTTGCCTTCCGGAATCATGACCTTGCCTTCATTGCTGACGACCGGACCCGTGAACGGATGGAATTCGCCCTTTTCAAGCTTGGCGTACGTAGCCTTGATGCGGGAGGCGACGTTTTCCGGAGCCTTCGGGGACATGTCGGCGAGCTCGATCATGTGAACGTTGGCGCCGCCCCAAACCGGGGTGTTGTCCCACTTGCCGTCAAGCACCTTCTGGATTTCGTTCGTGTAGTACTCTTCCCAGCGATGCACGACGCCGCCGAGAAGCATCGTCGGAGCAGCCTTGTGCATGGCGGAGTTGTAGGAGATGACCGGAACCTTGGCTTCTTCGCAGGTGGAGGCGACGGCCGTGGAGTTCGTGTGATGCGTGATCACGTCGGCCTTCATGCCGAGGAGAGCCTTCGTGGCGTCGGCTTCCTTGCCCGGGTCATACCAGGAGGACGTCCAGATGACGCGGACTTCGACGTTCGGGTTCACGGCGCGGGCGCCGAGCGTGTAGGCGTTGATGCCCTGGAAGACTTCCGGAATCGGAAGAGCGGCAACGTAGCCGAGAATGTTGGTCTTCGTCGTGGCGCCTGCGAGCATGCCGGCGAGATAGCGGCCTTCATAGAAGCGGGCCGTGTAGTTCTTGACGTTCTTGCTCGTCTTGTAGCCCGTTGCATGTTCGAAGTAGACGTTCGGGAACTGCTTGGCGACCTTCATGACGGAGTTCATGTAGCCGAAGGACGTCGCGAAGATGAGCTTGTTGCCCTGCTGGGCAAGATCGCGAATGACGCGCTGAGCGTCGGCGTTTTCAGGAATGTTTTCGATCCAGGTGACCTTGATCTTGTCGCCGAACTTCTCTTCAACGAACTTGCGGGCGATGTCGTGCTGGGAGGACCAGCCTTCTTCGTTGGCCGGGCTGACGTAGACGAAGGCGACCTTGAGCGGTTCGTCCTTCGCAAAGACCGCCGTCGGAGCGGCGTTGAGCGCAACGGCGGTCGCACCGGCGAGACAAAGCTTGAGAGCAGTACGTTTTTGCATGAGAAAAATCTCCTGAAAACAGAAGTAAAGATAATTGCTGAGTTTAGCCGGGCAGAAGGGCCATGCCTACTCCCCGGCAGGTGAAATTTTGTTCGAGTCCTCAGCTTCGCGGCGCAAACGGCTTGCCGAGCGAAGCAGGCACATTGAGACGGATCCAGGCGGGATTGCGGCTGATGAGAACCAGCACGAGAATCGTCGCGATGTACGGCGTCATGGCCATGAACTGAGGCGCGATGTCGATGCCCATGCCCTGGATCGCAAACTGCAGCATCGTGACGCCGCCGAAGAGATAGGCTCCCACGAGAACGCGCGCAGGGCGCCAGGTGGCAAAAGTCACGAGCGCAAGCGCAATCCAGCCTCGGCCCGCCACCATGCCCTCAACCCAGAGCGGCGTGTAGACGAGCGAGAGATAAGCGCCGGCGAGACCCGACATCATGGCGCCGAAGAGCACGGCCCAGAAGCGGATGAGGCGAACCGGATAACCGAGCGCGAACGCCGATTCGGGCGATTCGCCGACGGCGCGCAGAATAAGGCCGGGACGGGACTTGAAGAGGAAGTACCAGACGCCCGCAATCATCACGAGTGCGGCATAGGCCAGCCAGTGCTGGGAGAAGAAGGCTTCGCCGACAAAGGGAATGCTTTCCAGCCCGGGAATGCCCAAAGGCGCGCGGCTCGGAAGCGCGGCACCCTGCAGGGACTGGCCGAGGAAGGCCGAAAGCCCCGTGCCGAAAAGCGCCAGAGCAAGACCTGCGGCGTACTGATTGGCGCGCAGGCCGATCGTGAAGAATGCAAAGAGAAGGCCGAGCAGAAGGCCGACGCCCATGCCGGCAAGGAAGCCGAGCTCGAAGCTGCCCGTGGCATGCGTGGTTGCAAAGCCCGTGACGGCACCCATGAGCATGATGCCCTCGATGCCGAGATTGAGCACGCCCGACTTTTCATGAATGATGATGCCGACGGCCGCAATGAGAAGCGGCGTGCCCGCATTGAGCGTGGACGAAATGATAGATGCGGCGAGACTCATCGGGAGGCCTCCTTCTTAAAGCCGACCCACTTGAACTGATAGAAGATCATCGTGTCGCATGCGAGGATGAAGAAGAGCAGAAGGCCCTGATAGACGCCCGTAATGGAGGACGGCAGGCCGAGACGGCTCTGAGCGAGTTCGCCGCCGAGATAGAAGAGCGCCATGATGAACGCGGCCGGAATGCAGCCGAGCGGCGTCAGGCGGCCGACGAAGGCGACGATAATGGCGGCAAAGCCGTACCCCGGAGAGATGGTCGGGGTAAGCTGGCCGAGAGGACCAGCGGCTTCAATGCCGCCGGCAAGACCGGCCAGCGCGCCGCAGATGAGCATCGAGATCCAGATCAGATGGCCCGGACGATAGCCCGCATAGCGGGCGGCGAGCGGAGCCATGCCGGAAATCTTGAATTCCATGCCGATTTCCATCTTGTCCATGAGGATCCAGATGCCGAGCGCAGCCATGCCGGCGATCAGAGCACCGGCATGAAGGCGCGTGCCTTCAAGAATGACCGGCAGAAGAGCGCCGCTCTCAAAGAGCGCGGTCTGCGGGAAGCCGAAGCCGTCGGGATCGCGAAGCGGCCCCTGAACAGCCCAAGCCAGAAGGAACTGAGCCACGTAGACGAGCATCAGCGAAACGAGAATCTCGTTGGCGTGGAACTTGTGACGAAGAAGCGCCGTAATGGCGCCCCAGAGGGCACCGCCGAGCGCAGAGGCGCCCATGACGAGAATGACGAACCAGGGGCCCGTCGTGTCGGAGCACATCAGGGCGACCGCGCCGCCCGCAATGGCGCCCGCGACGAGCTGGCCTTCGGCGCCGATGTTCCAGACGTTGGCGCGGAAGCAAACCACGAGGCCCACGGCACAGAGCAGAAGCGGCGTCATCTTGACGCAGACTTCAGCCCAGCCGCTCAGGCTGTCGAGCGGAGAAATAAAGAATGTGACGAGGGCCTGAATAGGATCCTTGCCGAGCGCGGCAAAGATGACGGCGCCCGCAATGACCGTGAGAAGAAGCGCGAGCAGCGGCGAGAACCAGCGCAGGTAGCGCGCCGGCTCCTGACGCGAGGTCATGGCAATGGGGAAATTCATGCTGCGTCTCCTTCATGACCGGCCTCGCCGGCCGGGCCGTCGGGCCAAAGGCCGGACATCCAGCGGCCGACAATTTCAATATTCATTTCAGACTTGGGAACGGCGGGAGAAAGATGGCCGCGGTACATCACCGCGATTCGGTCGCAGATCTCAAAGAGTTCGTCCACTTCTTCGGAGACGACGAGCACGGCGGCACCGTCCTCGCGCAGGCGCATCAGCGCGTTGCGGATCGTGGCGGCGGCGCCGACGTCGACGCCCCAGGTGGGCTGGTTGACGATGAGCACGCCCGGATTCTGAAGAATCTCGCGGCCCATGATGAACTTCTGCAGATTGCCGCCGGAGAGGCCGCCTGCGAACTTCTGGGCGGACGGCGTCTTCACGTGGAAGCGCTCGATGATCTTGTTCGTGAAGCTCAGGGCCTTCTCTTCAAGAATGAAGCCGTGCTTCACAAGATCGTCGCCCGTGAGATAAGTGTTCGCCTGAAGTGAAATTTCAGGAACGGCGGCGTGGCCGAGGCGCTGTTCGGGCACATAGCGAAGGCCGCGATGACGGCGGTCGCGCGTGCCGAGGCGGCCCACGGGCTTGCCGAAGAGCATGACGCCGTTGTCGTCAACGGGCGCTTCGCCCGCGGCCACCGCCATCAGGCGGGCCTGGCCGTTGCCGGAGATGCCGGCAACGCCGACGATTTCACCCTTTCTGACCGACACCGAAACGTTTTCAAGGCCGCAGACGCGCAGCGTGCCCGGGTAGCTGACGTTCTTCATTTCGAAGACCACGTCGCCCGGCGTGCCGGAAGCCTCGCGAATGGCGGGCGGCTCGGCGCCGATCATCAGGCGTGCAAGCGACGCTTCGGTCTCGGCCTTCGGATTGACGGACGTGACGATCTTGCCGGCGCGCAGCACGACGCAGCGGTCGGCGAGCTCGCGGATTTCGTCAAGCTTGTGGGAGATGAAGAGAATGGAAACGCCTTCCTCAGCAAGGCGATGCAGCGTCACGAAGAGCTTTCGGACAGCCTGAGGCACAAGAACGGAGGTGGGCTCGTCAAGAATAAGGAGCTTCGGGTTCGTCATGAGAGCGCGGATGATCTCAACGCGCTGGCGCTCGCCCATAGAGAGCTCGTAGACGACGGCCGCAGGATCCACTTCAAGGCCGTACTTTTCGCCAAGAGACCTCACCTCCTCGGTAATCTCGGCCGTCGTGCGGCCGGGCGGAAGTCCGAGGGCGACATTTTCGGCCACCGTAAGCGTGTCGAAAAGGGCAAAGTGCTGGTGCACCATCGCAATGCCGCTCGCACGCGCCTCGGCAGGGCTCGAGACTTCAAGCGGCCTGCCATCAAACTCAATGCTTCCTTCATCAGGACGCACTGAGCCGTAAATGATTTTCATGAGGGTGGACTTGCCGGCGCCGTTCTCTCCGAGGACAGCGAGCACTTCACCGGGCGCGATGTCCATGTTGATGCCGTCGTTGGCGACAATCCCAGGATACCGCTTGGTGATATTTTTCAGGCTGAGACGTGGATGCATGCTGAGGCAGGACGCCGGGTCGCGCGTCCTTTGCAAAAACTTGTTTATTCCGGGCCCCTCAAACTGATGGTTGAGGGGCACGGATTTTAAACGAGTAATTTTACCTTTACAACGCCGTCATGTCTAACAGAGAAGCCTTTCTTTCTTCGGCCTGCCCGTCAATTCGGTATGTCCGAAAAACCAAGTTTCTCACAACAAGGTAACATTCAGTTACATCTTGAATTTTGCATTTTTCCGCAACCTCTGTATCATTTCAATCCTCGAGTGCGGTAGTAGCTCAGTTGGATAGAGTATCTGGCTACGAACCAGAGGGTCGTGGGTTCGAATCCTGCCTACCGCACCACCAATTCCAAAGCCGTCGATGTGAATGCATCGGCGGCTTTTTCGTTGTCTGACACCCTTTTCGAGGCCTCGGTCGGCCCCAAACGACGCCGCAGGCAGCATGCATCGACTTTTTTAAAAAGTTTTTTGCTTTTTCCGATCCGGCATGCTATGCTTCGTCTCCTGATGTTCGAGGGCCGGCAGATTGTTTAATCCGCTCTGACGACAGATACGAGAGCATCCCGAATGCGATACGCTTCGACCGCGATCGCAGGAGGTAGGATTCCAGCGGAGAAGTGGCAGAGAGGTCGAATGCACACCCCTGCTAAGGGTGCAGGTCCGAATAAGGGCCTCGGGGGTTCGAATCCCCCCTTCTCCGCCAGATTTCGAAAAGCCTGGAACGAAAGTTCCAGGCTTTTCTTTTTTCTGAAAACATCGCCGGCCATCTGTTATCTCAAAACAGCCGCGAGATAACAACCTCAGAGCCTTCAGTCGCAACCATATCCGAAGTCCATCAATCCTGAATCGCCCTCTCTCCCAAATGCAAAATCTCCGCCGGACCATTTGCAGTCAAGCGGAGATTTCACTTCTCCGAGCCAACTTAAGGAGGAAAAAACTCGGAAAACAAAGCTTCGCCAGGAGATATTTTTATCATCCGCCCAGTGACTCACGACGAGTCCCGAGGAGTTTCAGGCGGACCAGGTTCTCCCGGATCGGCGAACTCAGGCCTTGAGCTTGGCGAGATAGCGGCCGACATGACGCCCGAACGTCACCGTGCGGCCGCAGGCCATGCCAGTAGCGAGGTTCGGGTACTCGTTGGCAAAGTAGCCGCCGCTGTCGTTGCCGATGACGAAGAGCCCCGGAATCGGATTGCCTTCGACGTCGATGGCGTTCATGTTCGTGTTGATCTGAATGCCGTCCATCGTGCAGAGCATCCAGCCGGTGTTCTTGGCGCCGTAGAACGGAGCCGTGTCAACCGGAGACATGCGATGCTTTTCCTTGCCGTAGTCGACGTCCTCGCCCTTGCGATAGAGCTCGTTGTTGCGAGCGACCGTGGCCTTGAGCTGAGTTGCCGGCAGGCCGAGCTTCTTGGCAAGCTCCTCAATCGTATCGGCCTGCTGAACGAAGCCCTTGGCAATGAGAGCCGGAAGGTTCTTGTCGCGTTCGTTCTGCCACGTGCGATTGGGATCGGCGCCGTTTTCGAACGGGAAGATGCGCGAGCAGCCGTGCATCTTGAACTGTTCGGCGTACTTGACCCAGTTGGCGTCGAAGAGCGTGTAGTGGCAATGCCCCTTCTGGTACTCGTCGGCGTGAAGAATGTTTTCATACGTGCCAGATTCGTTCATGAAGCGCTTGCCGTCGGCATTGACCTTGAGCCACGGCTGGGAACCGATCCAGAAGAAGCCGCTGTCGCCGGACCTGGCCGTTTCGGGACCGGTCTTCTGATCAGGACGGAGAGCAACGCGGTCAAACATCATGATGGAATGCGTTTCGTCCATCTTGGCGCCGGCCCAGAGGCAGGCGCGAATGCCGTCGCCGTGAGCACCCGGCATAGCACCGTTTCGGCCGATGATGCGTATGTTCCACGGCTGAAGAGCCTCCATCATCTTCCAGTCCTGAGCGTAGCCGCCGGTAGCAATCACGACGCCCTTCTTCGCGTTGTAGCGAACGTACTTCCCGTCGGCGTTTTCGGCGATGACACCCGTCACTCGGCCGTTCTTCTTTTCAAGCTTGACCATCCTCGTGTTGTAGTCGAAGCGCGCGCCCTTCTTGACGGCGTAATCAAAAAGAACCTTGTTGCCGTTCAGCTTCTTGCCAGTGCCGTCGTTCGTGCCGGCAAAGCGCGGAGAGTGACCGATGGCAAAGTGTTCGTAGCGGGTGTGGTCGTCCTTGTCGCCGGATTCGTGCCAAAGTTCAACGCCGCGTTCTGCAAGCCGATCACCGTACCAGTCGATGGCTTCACCGGACTCTTCGCACCAGAGCTTGACAAGATCCTGCACGATATGGCCACCGGCGTACTGAGTAGCCATCGTAATGAAGTCGAACTTGTTGATCTTCGTGCCCCAAGCCTTCTGGTAGCGTGAGTCGATGGCGCCGAGGTCGCCTCGAATGCCCGTGCCGGTGGCAAAACGGTCAATGCCGATCACCTTGGCGCCGAGCTCGGCCGCCGTAGCAACGGCGAACATGCCGCCCGTGCCGCAACCAACAACGAGAATGTCGGTGTCGTGCGCAGCAACGATGTCCTTGTCGGCGATCTCGGGTTCCTTGCCGAGCCAGTCACCGTCATCCTCCGAATTCTTCTTGTCGGAGATGACTTCAACCGGGATCTCACCCTTGGCCTGCGCGATACATTTGGCGGCAGCCTTGCTCACGGCCTTGGACGTGATCGTAGCGCCGGAAACACCGTCGATTTCGGCGGCCTGAGCGGCCATCAGGTTCTTTTTGAGCGCGTCTGCGGCGGCCTGGCCGATACCCGGAGTTTCATGGGAGACGTCGAGCACCACGTCGGTGATACGGTCGGCGTCAAACGTCATCGTGACCGTAACTTCACCGATGCCGGAAGCCTTGGCGGAATACGTGCCGGGCTTGTAGATGCCGGCAGGCGCAGCGCCCGCAGCAGCAGCAGCGGCGAGAGAGGCGCCGCCGGCAATGCTCGTGCGAAGGAACGCACGACGCGAGAGAGACTTGTTCATGTGAAACACCAATCTAGTTAGAGGAGGAACCGCATTGGAGAGTTTGCAGTTACCGTTGGAAATGACCTGTGGACACTGTACGGGCAGGAGCCACACCCAAGTCAAACCTCTTGCTTTCCCCTAGAAAACAGATCTTTTATCGATTTCAGAACCGGTCTCTCGCCCATTTTGGGAGTGTCTCGATTTTTGTGTCCAGGGTGGTTTTCAAGGGGGCAGCCAATCACGGCTGTCCTTCGTGTATAG
>CAKQKT010000065.1 GCA_934249275.1 uncultured Sutterella sp.
AGCCTCAGTGAAAATATTCCCCTTATCGTCATGCAGCTTCAAGGGGTGCTGTTACCGGATTTCTGGAAATTCACGTACTTTATGATTGAATGTGTTCCTGTTCGGGATTGGCTCTGTTTCAGAGGAGGAAAAGACGCCTAGGAAAAGGGTTGATTTGTGTTAGGGTTTCTACGCAGTTCGGTTTCAGAGTTCGATTTGAGAATTGGCTTGATGGTTTTTTCTCTTGTGACAAGGAGAGTTTTATGTATTCTCGTCAATTCGCTTTCAATTCTCGTCACGGCTTCGTGCTTTCGGCGCTCACGCTTGCGCTGATGTCTGCTACGGATGCGAGCTTCGCTCTTGAAGTCGGTGCTGGGGCTACCTACACAACGGATATTATCGCCACGGATGACACAACGACTCTAACGGTCAAGGATGGCGGCACAGTTGCCAATAAAAAGGTCCTGCTCGAAGGCGGCACTCTAAATCTTGAAGTAGGCTCGCTCGTCAAGACTGATGACTTCAATGTTCTGATGTATCAGGGTTCTTCAGATCCTTTTGCAGGTCGTATTGAGACTAAAACCTTTACGTATCGCGGTGCTTCTGGGAATAAACTTGGTGTTCCATTGAGCGGAACGGTCATGGGCGATATGTTCCAAATTCTGAATAATCAGAATAAGGAGACGGGTATCGTGATTTCCAATAACGATGCTCTGAAGGAAGTCGGCGAGATATATGTTCTTTCTAACGCCGGTGGAAAAACCGGGTTGTTGACATCAGGAAGCGACATAAGGATTGAGGCTCTTGTTACCCTGGAACACAAGGTCGCTGGTCAGGATGTTCGCATTGAAGTCAAGGATGGTCACAGCAGCTTTGCCAGTGTGACAACCAAGGGGATTAAGGCGATCATTCAGACTAACGAAGGCGCGTCCGTCGATGTGGATTATCTGAAGGTCGAGGCGGGAACCACAACGAATCTCCAGACGTGGAAGGCTGCAAGTTCAACTGTTCAGGAGGAAAGTCATTACAAGCTGGATCAAGTTGAATTGGAAGACAATGCTAACTTGCGCTTAAGCGTATATGACGCCAATCCAGGTGCTGTGATTGATGGTGATGATGTTCATATCACCATGGCGGCAGGATCTAAGGTTGACTTTGGTGGGTGGAAGGAAGAAGGCAATATCGACTGGAAGCCGGATCAAATCAAGATCGCCGCAAACAGCCTGACGTTCCATGTTGCAGATGCTGACAGCGGCAACGTGATCTATCTGACGGGTGTTGAAGGCAATGTCACGACCAAGATGGAAAACATTCGCGTTGTCGGAGACGGCGCCAACAATACGGGCGATGCTCAGGCCGACTTGGCTACACTCTCCAAGCTTGTCAAGTACAACACCAAGGAAGGCACGGACGGAACCAATCAGCTGACGGATGCCGACGGCTTTACGGTTACGCAGGAAGCCAATGACATTTTCGATGCTGCTACCGGCGTGGTGGCCGATGACGGCACGGTCAAGAATGTTGTGACCCAGGACAACGCCAATACCCACGGCATTTCCGAAATGACGGCTGTTGGCCTGCATATCTGGCGCAATGAAATCAACGACATGAACAAGCGCCTCGGCGAACTGCGTGATTCTTCCGAAGAGTCGAACGGCGTCTGGACCCGCGTCTACAACGGCAAGGCCAAGTTCGGCGGTCAGAACATCACGAACAAGTACACGGCCTTCCAGTTCGGCTATGACCATCAGGTGACCGACGGCAGTTGGCTGGGCGGCGCGCTCTCCTACACGAACGGCGACAACGACTTTGCGCAGGGCGGCGGCGACAGCTCGCTTCTGGCGTTCACGGCCTACGGCTCCAAGCTTTGGAACAACGGCATGTTCGTGGACGTCACCGGCAAGGTCGGCCGCATGAAGAACGACTTCGACATCAGCCTTGCTTCCGGAACTTCGTCGGCAAGCTACCACACGAACGCCGTGTCCTTCTCGGCTGAAGCCGGCTGGCGTCTCTTCCCGATGCAGAACAGCTTCTTCGTCGAACCTCAGGTTGAACTGATGTACGGTCACGTGTTCGATGCCGACTACACAACGTCCACCGGGGTCAATGTCAATCAGGCATCCGCCGATACGCTGATCGGTCGTGCAGGCGTGGTTCTCGGACTGAAGTGCCCGAACAATCGCGGCAACGCCTACATCCGCGCTTCCGTTCTTCATGACTGGAAGGGTGATGCGGACTTTACGTTCTCGAAGGCCGGCGGCCTGAGCCGCACGATCTCCGAAGAATTCGGTGGCACGTGGTATGAATACGGTCTTGGCGCCAACTTCAACGCCACCGATCGTATCCATCTCTATACCGACGTGGAGGCGTCTGACGGCGGCGAGGTTGATACGGACTATCGCGTTAACTTCGGCGTTCGCTACGCCTTTTGATGTGATGTCTCGGCCGCTTTGAAGCGGCCGGCTGATCGCCGAATATGAAAAGAGGGACTTCGTTGGAAGCCCCTCTTTTTCAAAGCTGCTGTGCAAATTGTCTCAAGCAGTTACGGAATGGCCGGCCAGGTTTCCAGACGCCAGGCGGCATCCCACATCATCCATTCCATGCGGTTGGATCGCAGGAATGCGGCCGTCATGGACATGCGTTCCTGGGGTGTCAGGCCGAGTGCAATGTTGCTTCCGATGGCCATGGCTGCGTCGACCGTCTTTTCATAGGCCGGATCACCGTAGCCCGAAATCCAATCCGCATAGGGATTGCCTTCGGTCTTCTTGGTCTTGGCAACGTACTTGCCGACTTCGCCGTAGCTCCAGAAGCAGGGGAGAACGGCTGCCACGGCTTCGTGAACCGGCATGAATGTGACGGCCTGAGCCTCCCAGCCCATGTAGAGCTGAGTGGTCGGGGAAATGAGCAGAATGTCGTTGAGGCGCGGATTGTACGACTTGTAGATCTTTAGTGTATAGGCTTCCGTTTCGGCTGTTTCGTCGGCCCATGCTTCAAAGCGCTTGCGGTGTTCGGCCTTCTTCATGCGCTTGGCGAGCGCGCGCAGGGACTTCTGATAAGCCTTCAAATAATGAATGTTCTGTCCGATGTAGTAGACGAAGCGCTCCTCGCTCAGGGTGCCGTCGGCCAGGCCCTTCACAAAAGGATGATTGACGCAGGCTGCGGCCAGGGGCGCTGCGGCTCCGGCGGCTTCCTCTGCCCACGGGCGAATGACGGCCTTGGCCATGACGCTCGGCGCCAGAAGGGTGAGCCCTGCGGCGCCCAGAAAGTGACGGCGGGAGAGCGGAGAAAAAAGAGCGGGTTTCAGTTTCGTAATCATCGGCAGCCTTGTCGGGTTGGGTGCGTGAAGAAGGTTCAAAACGAATGAGGCAGTAGGAAATTCGGCGTCATTTCGCTAATGAACTCAGCCATTATAGGTATATGTTGCGAGTCTTGGAAGAGTCCCCTTTAGGGGGCTGAAAGATTTTCCGGATTGCAGCACAGGCGTGCCTGACCGGCAGCGTCACATCCAAAGCTGCGAGGCGCGTGCGCGGACGGCCATGAAGGTAGAATGGATTGAAAAGCAATCGGTATTGGAGGCAATCGAAATGCAATCATCCCGTCGGCACGCGTCCGCACCGGGCTCGTCCTTTGAGGAACTGCGCCGCACCGGCGGCATCTACGTCGACAAGACGGCATATGTTTACGAGTTGGCGCGCGAGCGGTCTAAAGTTTTTCTGGCTCGTCCGGAAGGCTTCGGGAAGACGCTCCTCCTGTCGACCTTCGAATCCTTGTTCGCGCACGGCCTTCGGGATTTTCACGGCCTGGCCATTGAAGACCACTGGACGGATGAAAGGCGTTATACGGTGCTTCGGCTGGACTTTTCCGAAATACCGGATTTGGACAATGCGGATCGGTTTTCAGAGAACTTCGATCGTTATTTGACCGATGTGCTGGCTCTCAACAATCTCAAGAGCCCGATAAGTTGCGAATGCGGCGGATATCGAGCATTCTCAGGCTGGCTTCGCACCCAGCCGACCAATTCCGTGGTGCTTCTGATCGACGAGTGCGATGCGCCTTTCATGCCGTGCTTCTGCGATGAGAGTCGAACCCGCAAGGTCGGGTCGATGCTTTCGCGGTTTTACGCTGTCCTGAAGGAGTGTGAAGGCCGGCTTCGCTTCCTCTTCTTGGCGGGTGTCACGCGGGCCGGATACGAAGGCATGATTGAGTGTCTCAACTACATCAGCGACATTTCAATTGACCCTTACTCCGGAACGTTGCTTGGGTTTGACGAACGGGAGGTGAAGGCCTGTTTCGGAGAGCGGATGGCGGAGATTGCAAAAGAGGCGGGCGTGTCAACGGATGACATTCTGAGCCGCTTGAAAAGCCGGTGCGGCGGATATGTTTTCGATGAAGACGCGTCGTCGTCTGTTTTTCGGCCTCTCCCGGTGCTTGAGCCGTGGCGAATCCTCACTGACGGCTTTGACATGACAAGCCTGGCGGGCAAGGACAGAACGGAGGCTTTGATCAAATGCCTCAGGATGCATTCGGTGAGTTCGCCCGACGTGTTCGACAAGCCCGCTTCTGTAACCGTGGACAGACTTCAGGAACTCCATGAGAGCTTCGACGTGTCTCTCGGTATCCTGCTGACGGAGACTGGTCTATGGACGAATAAAGGAAAGCTCAATCCCAGGGAGTTTGAGGTCGGCTTTCCCAATGAGGACGCCCGGCTTGCGGCTGCCTATTTGTGCGCCAAGGCTGCCAGAAGATAGTATTTGTTCAACAGGATTATTGGGAACCGACCATGGATAACGAAGACACCGCCCGATTCGAGCTTCTTCACCCGCTGGGCAAGCGCCGCGAGATGTACAAGAACTGCCTCAAGGAATGGGAGCTGGCCATGTCGAGCACGCGCTGGAATCCGCATCCGTTCAAGATCGAGGCGATTCTCACCGCGCCGGGCGAACTGGATTTTTATCTCGAGCGAGAAGCCTTTCGGCGCGCGCAGTTCGCGTCCTTCCTGCACATCCTGGCCGAAAAGGACATGGGCCTTTGGTTCAAGTTCCCGGAGCTCCTCTTTGCGCCCATTCGCCTTGAGGACGAAGTGATCGAGCCCGACAAGACGTTCGTGGCCCGCGTGACTATCTCGAGGCGCTCATGCTGCTCAACGAGCGCTTCTATGATGACGAATGGAAGGCGCGCATTGCCGAGTATCTCGGCTGCCGATGGCCGGGCTACAAAGGACAGCGGATTACGGCCGAGCTCCTTGATGAATGGATGGATTGGGAGGAGGCGGCAGGCTGAGGGCCGGCTAAACGAAACATTCCTTACGTCGAGTTGGCTTTCATGCCATGGATGGACGAAAAGCAAAAGGCCCGAGAGCATGGGTAACTCGGGCCGTGTAGCCTACTAATTCAAGAAGCTTCAATGATCTAGAAACTTCGAAAGGATAAAGCCGGCAGCTCCAAAGACTCCGCAACCAATGATGTACCAAAAGTTCGTTGCTTGCTTGACACCAGACAGGAAGCCGTCAAACTTACTGGTTTGTTTGACGAGTTCGCCGACGCTTTTGGCGATTTCCTTGGTGGATTCTTCCATTTTGTTCAAGCGAGCGTCAATGTTGGTCAGGCGTTTGTCAAGATCGCGGAGGTCTTCCTTGATATTGTCACCTTTTTCCTCCATCGTTTTGACGCGACGGCCTAGTATCTTCGATACGCGTAGCGGCGACTCCAAGCTGGCGATCGAACAGAGTGGATTCATTTTGCTGAGCGGTCATGTTCATCCATCCAGTCAATCACAGTCTTAGGACCGTAACCAGAGATGTCGTTCATTGAAGTGATAAAAAAGTGCCCGTGGCTGCCGTCTTTGGCGCCGAGTTTTTCACTGAGGTCGGATGCTTTACCGTTAAAGGCCACCAGCCTTGAGCGATTCGGAACGAGCTCAAAATAGTCTGCAGGCGCAATGTTCGTTTCGATCGACGACTTCAGAGATGCCCTGTCGTCAGTAGACAGGGACAAAACTAGGAATTGCGTCATTTGAAATCCTTTTGCGGAGGAACCGCGTTCAAGTAGAGAGTGTTTGAAAATTATAAGGTAAGCTAGTGTAGGGGTAAACCTGTATTTCGTGGAATGTTGGCTTTGGACAATTCCAGGGATAGGTCATGAGTTTGCCGGGCTATTTCAATACTTTCGTTATGGTCACAAATCGAATCGAGGACGGCGTTGATATCGGAATTGGTCTGGAAGAACAAACAAAGTACGCCTGTCATGTCGTGGTCCTGTTGCTCAATGCACGGATGTCAGGTGTTGAGTTATAGGCCTGTTCCTGTAATGTGTAGATTACGTTGATGTGGCTGAAAGTTTATCTGACACAGGGATTTTTCGAAGTTACGTTAGTTGTTATAACTTTGCGTAACTTCAAAAGCCGTTCAAGTATTCCTCAAGGTGGTCAAGCCAAACCACGGCTGCTGGCGGATAGGAAACCGCATAGCAGCCGTATCTGACCGGATAGATCCAGTCCGGCTTTTGCATCTTGTGATGAATTTCGTAATGTCATCGGACAAGGAACTGCAGATGACGGGTGTTGAGTGTCAGGTCTGTTTCCGAAAAGCGCAGAAGCCCGCCATGAACGGAACATCAGGACGGGCTCTGTCAGCACAATTCAATGAGAAGAATCGGTGCTGTGAATCGACGTGCGGCGAGATGGTTCAACATCTGCTGCAGCAGTTGACTACGGGTCAACCATGAAGACGGGTTTACCGGCATCGTTCAAGCGTTATGATTGCGGGATAGGAGTGATTTTTTGCTCTCGTTCATACGTTTTTCCGTGATTTGTCATGCCGGTCGCATCCTTTCTCCGCCGTTCGCTTTTGGCTGCAGGCTTGTTCGGCCTGCTGGCGGGATCCTGCGCAGCTTCGGCCGAAGCTTCCGGACCTCGTCAGGAAGTGACGATCGGGCTCGTCGACACCTTCGCACCGGATTTCTACATTCATACGTATGCACCGACGCTCGATTATTTGATCGAGGCGCTGCCGCAGTATGTCTTTCGAATCGTCGAGATCGACTTCCGGCATCTCAATGACGACATTGCGAAGACAAAGCCGGCCTTTCTCGTGACGTCGGCCTCGACCTTCGTATCGCTCATCGAGAAGATGGGCGCGCATCAGGTGGCGACGAAGAAGCCCGACAGGTCGAACGACGTCGCACATACGGTTGCGTCCGCCTTCATCGTTTCGAAGGATTCGCATGTCCGGACGCTTGCGGATGCCCGGGGACTTCGCGCGGCCATCCAGTCCCGCAAGAGCTTTGACGGCTGGCTGATTGCAAAAGGGGAGATCGCGGACCGCTTCGGCAGACCGGACGACTTCTTCAGCAGGCTCGTTGTAACGGACTACGGCATTCCCGACGTAGCCATGACGGTTCGAATGGGTCTCGCGGACATCGGGATCCTTTCAACCTGCGAGTATGAGCAGCTCAAGGCTGCGGGTCAGATCAAGCCCGGTGAATTCCGCGTGGTGGATGCGAAGGCGGGCGGGATGTCCTGCGTTCGAAGCACGGAGCAGTATCCGGATGTGGTCTTTTCGTCATTCCCGAACGTCGATGCCGAAGTCACCCGAGCGGTGACGGTGGCGCTTTTGAGCATGCCGCATCAGGGACTGGACTTCAAGTGGACGATTGCCAACGACTTCATGCCGACCTACAAGCTGTTGAAGACGCTCAAAATGGGGCCGTATGCGCCGCAGCCCTGGACGCTCGAGCGCATATGGACCGAGTACCGAACGGAGATTCTTCTGCTGGCGTGTCTGATGCTCGCCGTGATCTTCCATGTGGTGACGATCAATCTGCTGGTGAGAAAGCGCACGGCTCAGCTTGCGGAATCCCTGGCTGAAACCGAGCATTTTTACAAGGTCGCTCAGGAATCGCGCAACCAGCTTCTTCAGCTCGAACGATCCAACATCGTGAGCCAGCTCTCGAGCATGCTTGCCCATGAGATCAAGCAGCCGCTGATGAGCATTTCGCTCTATGCGGGCGCCCTGAAGCTTCTTCTCGGAAAGGAGGGAAGCCTGACGCCGAAGGCGGCCGGCCTCATTGACCGGCTGGAGTCGGAGCTGCAGCGCTCGTCCGACATCGTGGAGCATGTCCGAGGATATGCCAAGAAGGCCGAGTCGAAGCGCGTGCCGGTGAGGCTGGCCTCGGCGGTTGAGGGGGCGATGAGGACGCTTCGGAGCGGCGTGCCGGTCGGCGTTTGCAGAGAGGCGGATCCGGTCGTGCTGGCCGATCCGTTCGAGCTGCAGTTCATTGCGCTCAACTTCATCAAGAATGCGCTCGATGCGGTCAAGGCGGTTCCGAATCCGGCCGTAGTCGTGCGCATTTCCGAAGAGCATGCCCATGCCTTCCTGACGGTCTCCGACAACGGTCCCGTCATTTCGAACGAGGTTTTCGAGCGGCTCGGCAAGCTCGGGCGCAGCTCGAAGGCGGACGGGCTGGGCTTCGGCCTTTCCATTGCCGTGGCGCTCGCGGAGAAGTCGGGCGGCCACATTGATTTCGAACGCCGCCCGGGCGGCGGTCTCTCGGTGTCGCTGACGCTCGACGTGCTCGACGAGAAGTCCGGATCGGAGAACGGTCCGAAGGATAAGCGGATATGACAAACAGCATTGCGCCGGTCGTCCGGCTTGTGGACGACGACTACACCGTTCTTGACGCACTGACGGTCTTTCTGGAGATGGCGGACATGACCGTGCGCCGCTATTCGAGCGCTCAGGCGTTTCTCAACGAGGACGACACGGACGTTCCCGGCGTGCTGGTGCTCGACGTGCGAATGCCGGGCATGAGCGGAATCGAGCTTCAGGCGGAGATGAAGCGCAGGAGGATTGATCTTCCCGTCATCTTCCTGTCCGCGCACGGCGACATCGAGATGGCGGCCGAGGCGGTGAGAGCAGGCGCGATGAACTTTCTCGTGAAGCCGCCCAAGCCCGAAAAGCTCCTCGCTCTGATTCAGGAGGCGGTTGCCAAAAGCATTGAGGACCGCCGCGGAAAGCGATACGGCGATTCGCTTGAAAAACTGTGGGAGACGCTCACGCCTGCCGAGCGCCAGGTCGCCGGCATGGTCGCGAAGGGCCTCGGCAATGCGGTGGTGGCGGAGGCGCTCTCCGTCGCCGAACGCACGGTCCGTTCTCACAAGGAGTCGATCTACCGCAAGCTTGAGGTCGAGAATGCGGTTGAGCTTTCGGACTTTCTTCGCGATCTCGACACCTACGGCCGTCGGGAGAATGAGTCATGAGAAGGCGCGACCTGATGGGGCTCGGCCTGGGCCTCGGACTGGCATCCTCAAGGCTTTTCTGTGCGCCGCCGGCAGCCTGGGATCTGAGCTGCGACGTCGCTGTGGCGGGCGGAGGCGGCGCGGGGCTCTCGGCGGCGCTTTCGGCCGCGCAGAACGGCGCGAGCGTCATGCTCTTTGAAAAGATGCCGCGCATTGGCGGTGACACGCTGATTTCCGGCGGCTACTTCAACGCCGTTGATCCGGCAAGACAGAAGCCTCAGGGAATTCGCGACAGCGAAGCGCTTTTTGCAGCGCAGATTCTCAAGGCGGGTGCGGGCGGCAACACCCGCATCATGGCAGAAACCTTTGCGCACGAGAGCTCGGTGACGCTCGCCTGGCTTGAGGAACTGGGCATGCAGTTCCTGCCGGAGGTGCAGGAAATCATGGGAAGCGGCTTTCCGCGCGCCCACAAGCCGGTGCTGCCTCGCGGGACGGGCTACGTTCGCACGCTCTCCGCCGCGGCTCAAAACCACGGCGTCCTTATCAGAACTTCGATGCCTGTACAGCGCTTTGTGCTCGATCGGGAACGGAATCGCGTGACGGGGCTTGTCGTGATGGAGAAGGGAAGGCCTGTTTATGTGGAGGCATCCCGCGGCGTCGTGGCGGCCTTCGGCGGATTCGGCGCGAGCAGGGAGCTCCGCCGGCTGCATGCGCCCGAAACGGCGGAGCTGCCCGCGGACAGCCGGGCCGGTGCAACGGGCGAGCTGCTGGCGGAGGCTGCGGCTGCGGGTGCAGTGCTCGTCAACATGGCGTATGTGGAATGCGTGCCGGGCGCGGGTGCGGCTTTCGATTATCCGATTCGACTCGACTACATTCCGTCCCGGATGATCATCGTCAATTCGAAGGGACGGCGCTTCACGAACGAAACGGCCGGCAGGCATGAAATCGCCCGCGCGGTGCTCCGCGAGATGAAGGAGGGGCCGTGCTTCAGCATCGCATCCTCGCGGGCGCTCGAGGCGTTCGATCCGATCAGCCTCAAGAATCTTTATCGCGGCCGCTATGCGGGGCAGGCCTGGAAGGCGGAGACGCCCGAGGCGCTTGCCGTCAAGATGGGGCTTCCTCCGGATGCGGTGGCCGAAGAAGTGAAACGGGCGGCGAAGGAGCGTTCTCTCGACAAGCCGCCTTTCTGGGGCGCGAGGCTGTTTATGCGCGTGCACAACACGCTCGGCGGCATCCGCATCGACGAGCATGCGCACGTGCTTGATCGGGACGGCCGGCCCGTTGCGGGCTTTTACGCGGCAGGCGAAGCGACGGGCAGCGTTCACGGCGTCGAGCGAATCGGCGGCAACGGCGTGGCCTGCGCCTGCACCTTTGGCAGAATTGCGGGCAAAAACGCAGCGAAGAATTTATCAGTATAAATCTTGTTTCCCGGGGTTGGCAACGGCGTTCCGGCCGATGAGGACCGCAGGACCAGGGCGACCGCATGAAGGTCAGTCCAAGCCGACCTGAAGGCACTTCAATCCAGTGGCCCAATTGTGCATTTCCACC
>CAKQKT010000066.1 GCA_934249275.1 uncultured Sutterella sp.
CAATTTGCTTGATTTCCAAGGCAGTCGAACTTGTTGGCTCCGGCGGGGCATTAGTTCAAACGCTTGGGAAAGCTTTAGTCAATGCATCCGTAGTCGAAAGAATTCGGATCGGATTCCAGATGCGGCGGAAAGCGAGGAACGACAACAGGAGCGCAAGAATGAAGAACCCAGCGCAGGTGATGCCCATCCCAACCTTGAGATTGCCGAATGTCTCATACTCGTTCTCGGCCGGGAATTCGAGACCGACGGAACCGATGACCTTCCCGCTCACATGATCATGCAGCAGAAAGAAGGCCAGGAAGACATGCCCGCGTACGGTATCCAGGATCTTGGCGGGACGGACCACCTGCCCGTTCAATGCACGATCAAGCCCATCGCGAACAATAGAATCCATCGAGGATTTCGGGTAAGCAAGACTCTTTGTGCCTTCCGGCTGAAAGTCAACCGCATAGTCGATCGTACCGTCAACATCGCGTCTGGCGCTGTAGATATTATTGAGGCGCGCAAGGCTTCGCATGGTGTCGAGCTGCTGCTCGATGCGATCAACGTTTTCAGTCTGAACATCATCCCAGCCCGTAAGCGCAAGGAAGTTCTCCGACTTCACGTGAAATTCGATGTAATAGTGGATTTTCTCGGCGCGGGCTGCGACCGTCTTGAGCGTGGAATCACGGAAGATCTCCGTGCTCACCACGTAGATGGCGAAGCTCGACAGGAACAGCATGACGCCGAGCAGGAGGGCAACCTGCCGGTCAACGCGGGAAAACATATGTCGGGACATGATCGTTTCTCGTTGGTTGCGGTTGAGTCGTCTGCAATTCGGGTGGAATCAAGGAACGGCCATTATAACGGCAAGCCGAAGCGTCGCATTAAGACAAATTTAGCGCAAAATTTCCCGACGCGCTATGCTAACTAGACGAAACCTCCATTTCACCTAATCAGCGCACGCCATGACCGATCCCACCAGGCTTGAACCCAAAAACGGCGACTTCGTCGCCTACCTCGATGCGCTCCAGGAGGAGTCGCTCGAAGAGCTCCGCCGCGCCAATCAGGCCGCCATCTCGAATCCCCTGAAGGTGCCCGACGCCGGCGAAGGCGAAACCAACCTTCGCCAGCTCGAAGCCGAGATGAAGCGCCGCGCCCAAGCCGACCGCGCACAGAGTCCGCGCCAGTCCAAGGCCTCTGACGACATCGAGGCCGCCCGCCGAGCGAAGGAATCCGTGATGGAAAGCTTCCGCAAGGCGAACAATGCCGGCAGCGCGCCCTCGCCGGCTCAGCAACCCATGCCGCAGTCCGCACCACAGCCCGCGCCCGTTCGCCTTCCGACGAGCATGCGAAAGCCCAAACCTGGCCTTCTCGGTTTCATTGGCGGCGCCTGCATCATGATCGGCTTCTTCCTCACGTTCGCCCTCGTGGTGGATGAGGAGGAAGAGCTCGCAGGACCCTTCATCTTCCTGATGTGCATCGGCGTTCTGCTCATCAGAATCGCCAAAGCCCGCCGCTAGATTACTTGGTAACCTTGCGGCCTTCGGCCTTGCACCGGGCATAGGACTCGGTGCCGAGGCCCTTGACCTTGTCGACCGGATAGCGAGCGGCGCTCTTGGCGAGCTTCGCGCGCACGATTTCGTCCATCGAAAGCCCCGCACTATCCGCGAGCATCGCCGCATAGATCAGCACGTCGGCGAGTTCGTCCGCCAGCTCTCCTCTCTTCTTCCCGCATTCCAAGTCCGTGCCGGACCACTGAAAGACTTCAAGAAGCTCGCCCGCTTCAATTGCCACGGACATCGCAAGATCCTTCGGGTTGTGGTACGGCATCCAGTTTCGATCATCGCGAAAAGCGAGGATCTCACGGACCGTGCTTTCGGAAATGCCCTTGAGGGAAGCGGATTCTGACTTGTTTTCGGACACGGATGCTCTCCGTTCTATGGATAAATTGAAGCCCGAAGACTGAGCGCCTCCGGGCTTCGGACTGTTGGTTGGGACGAGCCGAAATCAGTGCTCGAGCACGAGAAGCGCCGAGACTTCGTTCTTCTCGTTGAGCCTGACGGCATAGCGGCGCGGACGGCCCTGAAGAATCAGATAGCGGTCGATCGCATCCTGAAGGCGTGCGACGTCGGTCTTGAGGCGCTCGACGGATTCGTCGTGCGCGCGGCCGAGTTCGTCGGCATCGCGCTTCACCTGGCCGGCCAGATCCATTTCAGGGGCGTTCATGCCGCGGCCCTGAACCTCAAGAGCGTCGTAAACGATGTGGCGGGCCTTGTCGAGGAGCGAGTGCACGTCCGGGAAGTGCTCGACATTGCGGCGAATGTGAGCGGAGCAGTGCATGCCGTGAATGTAGTTGTCGCCGGAGATCACGCGGATGACGGCGAGCGTGCGCAGGAAGAGAACGGCAAGCTCGCGCTCGAGCATGCACGGAATGCTGCTCGTCAGAGCCACGTCGGCTTCCTCCGGCGTCTTCATGTTCTTTTCAAGCGTGGCAAGGCTCTCGTCGATGCGGCGGTTGATCGCATACATGTCCTTGGCGAGCGCATCAGTGCGCTCCGTGCGCATCAGCGCCTGGCCTTCGCCGGCGCCGAGACGGCGATCGTCTCGAACGAGGTCGAAGAGCTTGTCCCAATAGTCGCCCCACTTCATGGCATCAAGAGCGCTCACGAGGAGCTTGACGCGCGGCAGCAGATTGCGGATGCCGTCGAGCTCGTATTCGAGCAGGTCGTCGAGCTCGTGCTTCTTGTCGGTCGGGTCGACCATCATCCAGAGCTGCGTGACGTGCGGGAAGCCGCCCACGCCGAAGTCCTCGACGGCCATCGGATCGCCGAGCGGCTCGCAGCCGTCGGCAAGCGCAATGATCTGAAGGTCGTTCGATACGACGTTCGCATGCGGCACGAAGCCCGAGCGCAGGGAGTCGACGATCATCGTCGAGAAGTTGAGCGAGAAGACGTCCTTCGAGAGACCGTCGCCCGGCACGATGTCGAGCGTGCGGCAGCGGGCAAAGAGACCCTTGAGCGCCTTGAGCTCCAGCGGATCGGCAGGAAGCTCGCGATAGTAGGACTCGTCGACCTCAAGGGCGCGCTGAATGAACAGGTCGGCTGCGGTCACGCTGCCTTCAAGCGTCGTGAGCGCAAGCATGGACGGACGGCGAACGCCGTGCTGGGGCTTCGCCTTAACAGGCTCGGGCTTAGGGGCCTCCGGAGCGGGGGCCGCCTTGGCGGGACGGGAGGCTACGCGGTCGACATTGCGGCGCTTGCGAATGCGCGCGCGGCGGCGCATCGACTGCCAGACGGCACCGCCGCCAAAGCCTGCGGCGCAGGCCGCGATCAAAAGCCAGGTCAGAATTTCGCTGTCCATCATCGTCTGTTTCGGTGTGGTGGTTGTTTTCGAACGACCGCCTTGCGGCCTAAGAACTGCCGTCCTGTGGAGCGGATCGCACGATTTTGAGCTTCAATCCTGCATTATGCGTCTTTCGACAAGCTTATGGTATATGCAATTGGACTTATGCCGGGCAAATCGAACGATGGGGTTCGACATTTGTCAAGACTTTTCTTCACAAGCTCCTCTAAAATAACCGAATCTTGTTTGTTTTTCAGGCCGTCAAGCACAGCGGCCGCCTCTTCTGCAGGAGATCTCCCCGTGTTCTCGTCCATTGACGACAAGCTTGCGCTTTCCAACGGCATCCAGATGCCCTGCATGGGCTTCGGCACCTGGCAGGTGCCTGCCGACAGCACCCTCGAAGAAGCCGTCGTATCGGCCCTTCAGCTCGGCTACCGCTTCTTCGACACGGCCCAGATCTACGGCAATGCGGCTGCCATCGGCCGCGGCATTCAGGCGAGCGGCGTACCGCGCGACAAGATCTTCATCTCCAGCAAGATCTGGACGTCGAGCCGCAGCTACGACGGCGTGATGCGCGCATTTTCAGACATTCTTGACGACCTCAAGACCAGCTACCTCGACCAGCTTCTTATTCACTGGCCCGCCACGCAGGGCGAACCCATGATCTGGCAGAGCCAGAACGCGGGCACCTGGCGCGCACTCGAAGAGCTCTACGACAAGGGCGCCGTCAAGGTGATCGGCGTCTCGAACTTCCTGCCGCACCATCTCGTGCCGCTCCTTGCGCGCGCCCGCATTCGTCCGATGGTCAACCAGCTCGAAATTCATCCGGGCTATCCGCAGTTCGCGACCGTCAACTTCTGCTTCAAGCAGGGCATCGCCGTTCAGGCCTGGAGCCCGCTCGGCCGCGGCGGCCTCACGCACCACCCGATTCTCATCGAGCTCGGCGAAAAGTACGGCGTCACACCGGCTCAGATCGCCATCCGCTGGAGCCTCCAGCACGGCTTCGTGCCCATCGTCAAGGCGCTCGACATCGGCCACATGAAGTCCAACATCGATTCCTTCGGCTTCACGCTCTCCGATGACGACATGAAGCAGCTCGACATGATGCAGCAGGTCGCCTTCTCGGGTCTTCATCCCGACACCGTGACCTTCTGATCGTCATCATCTTCATGCGACCGACAGCCCGCTCTTCCCACGAAGGCGGGCTGTTCGACTTTCATGACCCGTCAACTACACCTCGCAATAGGAATTTTGATTCGAGCCAATAGTCTTTATAAATTTCGCCTTATGGATTAGCCTGTTAACATGTGCAGACTTTGCTCCCTCACAGGCGCTTTCGAATTTTCTCCATACCCGTCGCCGTCAACAAGGATTGGATCGACGGCCTGCTTTCGATTCGAAAAGCCGTCTGCAACGACAGCCCCAAAGACAAAACTACTCGCCATGAGCCTCCGGATTTCCGTCCCCTGCATCCAGACCGTCTGCGCCTGCGCATCGACGGCCTTCGTCATGCCGGTTGTGCTCACGCAGCGAATTCGATGCGACGAACCTCCGCATCACGGACGCCTCGCCCATCAGCTCGAGCGGCCTGTTCACCGGCAGCATCCCGGACTTCTTCCGAGACGCCTGCCCAACATGAACTCGACCGAATTATCGGCGCACTGTTTGCAAGCTTAGGTTCACCGGACCATCCTTCCTCCGCCTGACGCGATCTCAGACTGAAGACAACAGGAATTGCGCGCGCCCGAATTCATTCGGATACCCAAACGCCCTTTCCTCAACACCCCTGCACTGAGATTTACGCATGGCCGATCATCCCGCATCCTCATACAGCCTGAAGCGCTCGCTTGTCATGGGTTTCGTACCCGTGCTCCTGCTGCTTTCGGGATGCATGCTCGCCAGCGTCTATCTCAACTATGAGATTCACGCGCTTGTCGCCTCAACGTCGACGACTGCGACCGACAAGATTCAGTACGCCCAAATGACGGCCGGCAAGCTCTCGGCCGTGAGGCAGTCGCTCAAAACGCTTACCGACTCGCTCGATCCGGAAGAGGCTCGCGAGGCCTATGTCTCTACCTGGAAGCTTCTTTCCGAAGCTGCGCTCGACCGCCACGAGGAAATGCACGAGCCTCTCTACAAGCTTCTCAAGGAAACTCGTCAGGCATGGATCGAGCGACAGGAGGCCGATGAGGCCTTCGGCCGATTTATCGAAAACTATCGCGATCTTGACGCGCAGCTCTTCAAGACCATCGCGCTGATCGGACCGAGCAAGACGGATCGCGCAGGCAAACTTGCTCGAAGACTTGTCCTCTCGCACGAAATCGACCACATTGCCCGCTACAAGGCCGTACGCAAAGTCGCTTTTGGGATGTGCGCGGAACCTAATGCCCGCCTCAGAGACAAAGCGGCCGCATCATGCCGAAGGATCACGGCCATTGTCAGCGAACTGGATTCCATCGCTGAGGATTTCTCCGGGAAGAAGTCGGCGTTCCAAAACCATGTTGCATGCATCAGGCAGGACCTGCAGGTCTTGTACGACAACTACAACACGCTCGAAATTCGTCAGCTCAAGAGCGAGGTCGGCAAGCTTGACGAACTCTCCGACAGCTTCATGCTGCTCTTCTTCGCGCAGCTCATTGCGGCAGGCGTCATGATCTCCGCCCTGGTCTACGGCTACCGCCTGCTCATCAAGCCGATTCAGCAGACGACCCGCATGCTCGGCCGCTCCATGAAGAACGACGATACTGCGTCCGTCGGTCCGGCCGCCTCTCCCATCCCGGAGATTCAGGACTTCATTAATCAATCCCGCCAGATGGTGCAATACACCGCCAGCGAGCGCGACAAAACGGCCGAACTTCAGGCTCGCTATGATGAGCTTCGCAAGAGCGCCAAAATCGACTCGCTCACAGGCGTCAACAACCGAGCGAGCCTCGACGAATTGATTGTCAACCTTCCGCAGGTTCGTGACGGCATCGCCGTTCTCATGGTCGACATCGACTTTTTCAAGGATCTCAACGACCGCTACGGCCATCAGTTCGGCGACCGCATTCTCCACGCCACCGCGCAGACGCTGCGCCGCTTCATCTCGTCGCAGGACACCGTCTATCGTTACGGCGGCGAAGAATTCTGCATCGTGCTTTTGAACGTCACGCAGGCAGCCGCCATGCTCGTCGCCAACCGTTTGTGCGCCCGCGTCCGCGAGATCTCGCGCGAAACCGGCATTGCCGTCCCCGACATTGAATCCGGCACGCCGCTCACCATTTCGGTCGGGGTGAGTTCTGTCACGCGCTTCCTGGGCGAAAAGACCTTGCCCGAACTGATTGCCGAAGCCGACACCGCGCTCTACCGAGCCAAGGATGCAGGACGAAACTGCGTCAGAAACTGCTGAACTCCGAGTGCACTTGCCGGTGATTCATAGTCCTGAAAGAGTCGGGAACAGGCATATGCGCCTAGTTCCAGTGAATGTAGAGATTGACGGGAGCCTTCCGGGTCAGCTTCGTTCCGTCGGCAAGCTCCAAATACCAGGTTAAGTCGTCCTTGGTCTTAATACGCCAGCCATTTCCGTCCACAGTAATGACCACATCTTCAGGCGAAAGGTTCTTTTTATCCGTGTAAAAAACGCCCAGAGTAACAAACGACGAGGAATCGGAACCAAAATTCTTAACAGCAACCTTGCCGATGCTGTTGAACGCGCCGGCAACCCTTTTCGTCGCCGCATCGTCCGACGAAGTATTGTTCTGAAAAGCGTCTGCGAATATCATCCCGTAAGCATCAAACCCGGAAGCCATCAACAAATCCGCTTCGACGGCATACTCGGCATCTCGGCTCTCGACGAAGACCTGAGAATCCAGCATCGTCTTGAGAAAGACGGCCAGACCGGAAAAGAAAAACAGCACCGTCAGCGCGAAGATCAGAATGCTTCCTCTTTCACGCCCGGGACAACGATGTCTGACAGCATCCGTCATGACGGCGTTTTTCATTATTCAACCTCCCAAAGCGGATGGAATTCATAAACGATCTCACCGCTGTCGGAACCCTGCAAGGCTACGGCAAGCCTGACCACCTTGCGTTCGCCGCTTCCGACAGGTTCGGAGCTAATCGTCCACTTGGAAACGCCCTCAAGAAAAACGACCTTTTTCCCGGGCATGTTCCAGTAAACCGTGCCGTTCTCAAAGGGAAATTTCTCTTCCACTACGTTGAGTTTTTCCAGCTTCGTCTTCTCCACCACCCGCTTTACCACAGTTGCGGCAACGTGCACCTGGCTCGTGCCAACGCTTTGAATGCGAAGCCCCTGATAAATCCTGACGCCGTAAGCCATGGTTGCCGTAACAACAGCGCCGATGAAACTGGCAATCACAAGCGTTACCACGCACTCAAGAAGCGTAAAGCCTCTCTTTGATTGAGCGTTTTTTGAATATGCGTTCATCATTTGCCCTCCTTCGCCCCTGCCGAAACCTTGCTGGTATCAATCGACGTTGCGTCGAGCTTAGGATATGAAAAGAGGCGGCGATAAGTATGGCCGTCAGCTTTGACGGTAACAAGCCTCAGAGGACTTGTCGATGAGGTATGCGGAACGGCAACGTAATTCGTTCGACCTTCAGTGACCTGTCCGTCCTTATCCTTCTCAATTGACATCGGCATGACCTCAACTGAGACACCGGACTTGCAGACGGAGGCCGCACCACCCTTGTCTAGTTCGGCAACCGGACGTCCCTGAAAAGCCGCTTCGATTCTCGCCATGCAGTTTTCAGCCGCAAGGTTGCGGTTGTTTTGGGCCGTGCGCATCTGAACAACCTTGGTCGCAGTGCCCAGAACCATCGCAGCCGTCCCCATGGCAAGGCCCACAATAATGATCGTCATGACGATTTCAAGGAGCGCAAAGCCTGCCTTCGAGCGAAGGCCGTTTCCTGGATCAGTTCTCATGACTTTCCCCTTCCGGCAGCGTTCTTCCGATATAACCCGATTCATAGATCGTGAGCGAAAGAGTGTTCGAACTCGTTGAAGACGCGAAGATGATTTCCAAAGGCTTGCAGCCGGAAACGCATCGACGGCCATATTCGTCAAACTTGACATCGACCGCGGATGCGGGAGACTTCACAACAGCATCCGACCACGTGAAGGTGCGAGGAGTTGTGCCCGTGTGCTCACAGGTCGCACTACTCTTGCTAATCTTGAGCGTAGTCTTGCCATCCTGATACAGGAGTTGCTGATTGCGAGCAAAGACAACTGCCTCGCGAAGCTTGCTTTCAGACTCCATGAATTCGCTCTCGAAGGTGAAGTTCAGCTTCGGGAAGTGAGCGGCAAAAATCGCGGAGAGCGTGCTCAGGAGCACCAGCACCAACACGAGCTCAAGAAGCGTGAAGCCTGCATTCCTTCTCATCCCGCACCTCAAATCGAAAGAATGAATTGAATCCAGAGGCTCCAGAGATCATGCCCCCAGAGGAGCGTCACCCAGGCCGCGATGCAGAGATAGGGACCAAACGGCATCTCCATGGAACCGAGTCCTTTAGCGGATTTTCTAAGAACTGCTGCAACGGCAAAGCCCAACACAGCAGCAAGACCCGCCATGATGACGATGAGCGGAAGGAGCTCGGCCGTCACAAGAAAGCCGATCATCAGCATGAGCTTCACGTCGCCGAAGCCCAGGCCTTCAACGCCGCGGCGGCGAAGATAAAACACGCCCACGAGCCAGAAGACGCCGGCGCCCAGCACGCCGCCCAGCAACACATTCAGCCAGTCGTTGCCGAGCACGAAAATGGAACCGGGAAGCGCAATGACGGCGCCGCCCAGCGTAAAGCGATCGGGAAGAATGGTTGACTGCGCGTCAATGAGCGACATCACGATGAAAAGCGCCGTCACCACCCAGCCCCAGAAGCAGGCGGGCGTCGGTCCGTAAACCCAGCCGACGGCGGCCATGGCCGCGCAGGTCATGAGTTCGGCAAGCGGATAGCGGATGCCGATTTTGGCGCCGCACGAGAAGCACTTTCCACGCAGGCAGATCCAGCTGACAACCGGAATGAGCTCCCAAATGCGAAGCCTGTGGCCGCATTCAGTGCAGTGCGACGGCGGCCACACAATCGACTCGCTGCTCAGATATCGATCGGAAACAACGTTGATAAAGCTACCGATAAAAAGCCCCAGCAGAGCGCTGAAGATCGTCCAGTCGCTTCGCGGCACATAGTCGAGAATGGAGAGAAAGTCGCTCATCGTGGCAGAGATCAGATGCGCATGCCGGATTTAAAAAGAGACGAATCGCTGGCGTAGCGCTCTGCAGTTTCGCGCGAAATCATCCCTTGGTCGTAAAAGTCCTTGATCGCATCATCCATCGTGCACATGCCCTGAGCCTTGCCCGTCTGAATGGCGTTCGGAATCTGCGGAATCTTGCCTTCGCGAATGAGATTGCGGATGGCGCTGTTCACCAGCATGATCTCCATGGCCTGAACGCGCCCCTTGACGTCGTAGCGCTTCATCAGAGAAACGGCGAGAACCGCCTTGAGCGTATCTGCGAGCACCATGCGCATCTGCGCCTGCTCGGCCTCGGGGAAGATCGAAATGATGCGGTCAACGGACTGAGCCGCAGTACGGGTATGCAGTGTGGCAAAAACCAGATGACCGGTTTCGGCAGCTTCCAAGGTAAGACGGACCGTTTCACGGTCGCGCATTTCGCCCACAACCACGATGTCCGGATCTTCTCGCAATGCTGCACGAAGCGCATTGGAAAAACTGTTCGTATGACAGCCTACTTCACGCTGACTCACCAGGCAGCCGCGGCTTTCATAACGAAATTCGATGGGATCCTCGATCGTGAGGATGTGTTCTCGGCGATGCTCGTTTGCGTAGTTGACAAGAGCAGCCGTAGCGGTGGACTTGCCGCTGCCGGTCGGGCCCACAAGGAGCACGAGACCGCTGTTGAGCATTGCAAGATCAGTGAGCGAGTCGGAAAGGCCGAGTTCTTCAAGCGTCGGAATGGTATCGGGAATTTCTCGGAATGCGGCGGCAGCACCGGCGAGTGTCTGAAAGACATTTACACGGTAGCCTGCAAGTCCAGGAACTTCGTAACGAAAGTCGACCTCACCCTTTTCTGCGAGGATCTTCTTGTGACGCTCGGAAAGGACTTTGTCTAAAACAGACTCCATGTCCGCAACCGTAAGTTCTGCATTGCCAACCGGTTCGAGCTCGCCAACAACGCGAGCCATAGGAGGTTCGCCTACGCAGAGATGGAGGTCGGAGCCGTTGCGCTGATGCACAGATCTAAGAGCAGAATCAAGGTCAAACATAGGAGTACATCAAGGCAAATAAATGGCTCTTCTGGACTTTTGGGGAAATTAGGGTTCCCCGTGCCGCAAGCCCCAGCATAGAAACTAACCAAAAGCG
>CAKQKT010000067.1 GCA_934249275.1 uncultured Sutterella sp.
GGTAGTCGTGTTCATGGGGTGTACCCGTATGGCGGGCTCCGATTATCCCATGGACACAAAATTTATGACAGTCTCGATCAAAAGGCAGAGACGGATCGGTCGCGTAGAGCACCCGACCTGAATCGTCTACAAGGAAAGCCTCTGCTCCAGTCCCTTTTACAGCACTCCCAATAACAGCAGCCAACGAATCGACAGGCAGACTGATTTCCATCGTAATCTCCTGCAGTCCCGTTTCATTGAAGGGAAGAAGCGTTACATGAGGAGGCACCGCCTTCCAGGCCTCAGGCTCAAAACTGTAGATATTCGAAGTTTTGAGATCCTTGATGCGCATGCGCGCATTGGGAAACCGAGCCCGAACTGTTTGATACATGCCGCGCGCATCAGCTGCACTCAAACCACCATCTCCATGGGAGTGCGACAAGTAATCGTTAAGAGCCTTGATCGACAGGCTGTGAAGTGAACTGTCGACAGAATCGAGCTTCATCTTGATAAGCAGCGTCGACAGCGATTGACGATCCACGACCAGCGAGGAAAGCGTCTCGATGTTCTTCTGATAAAGCAAAAGAAAGAGAATAAAAGGAAGAACGACAGTCCAGCCGATCAGCCCGGTCAAGATCTTTCGAAAACTTCTGGGCTCGACGGGTTCCTCTATAAAGTCATAAGGGTCGTAGTCCTCATTCAAGTCCTCGGGAAAGAGCGAAAAGTACCGGTTGCGGTACCGCATGTTGTACACGTCTTCCTCAGGATTGGGATTCGAGGGAGGAATCCGGTGTTCGAGATACTTGAAAATGGCGTCAAGAACATTCATATCATTGTCGAATCCGATCTATTGACCGCCAAAATGCACGCAGGCGGCCGAATCATTGAGTACCTTAGTCGGCTGTCTGACAGTTTTCAATACCGTTTTTCCATGTTGTCAGAACATGTACGAATTTCATGTCATCAAAGGCCAGTATCAAATACGCACTTGCAGCATTGCACGTCAGAGTTGCCGCTGCTTGCCGCCGATCATCTCCACCGCCATGCGGCAGAACGCTCGTGCCGCCAAGCTCTGATACACGTGCTCGTTCCAGGCGATGACCACCGTCTGTACGGGCAGCACGTCCTCAAGTGAGGCAAAGCGGCAGCGCCGGTGCGATTCATGCTGCTTGACAAGGTGCTCTTGACAATACGTCCAGCAAAGTCCCTCAGCCACAAACGGAAGCCTCAATCCAGGCTTCTGAACTCTAAGCGGGATTTCCTGAATAGAAATGCCGAACGCCCGTCTCAAAATCTCCAGACGCTCATGATGATTATTGGGCGAAAGCAGGGGAAGCCCGGAAATCAGCTTCAAATCGAATGAGGTCGCCCTGGGATAGTTCCCTGCGTCATTAAAAGGCACGCCGATGCTCGCATACTCGGGCGCATCGGGCACCGCCAGCAGATATCGCTCCTCAATCAGCGGATAGGCATTGAGATCAGGCGTGAGAAGCCTCTCGAAAAGCACGCCGACATCCGCTCGGCCGGATGCAAGCACATCCGGAATGTCCTCAAGCAAAAGATAAAGCGTCAGATCGACTTCAACATTCGGATATGTCCTGGCAAATGCGGAGACAACCGGCACCAGCAGGCTGATCGACCGCTCGGCGTTGCACGCAATTCGCACGCGTCCGGTGCGAAGCTCCTTGAAGTCGGCGCACTGCTGAAGCGTCTCAACCTCAATCAGCGCCATTCGCCGGAGACTGTCATAGACGACCTCGCCCAACGGCGTCAGGCGAAGAGGCGAGGCATGGCGGTCCACGATCATGGCGCCGTACTTTTCCTCAAGACGCCGCAGGCTCTGAGAAACATGAGGCTGCGTCACGCCGAGCCGCTCCGCTGCCCTGCGAAAACTCCCCTCCTCCACCAAGGCCTCCAGAAGGCCGAAAGCTCTTTGAGTCATGCCGCCACCAATAACAACTTAGTGATCGTTCATAAAACTTTGATTATTGGATTGTAATGCATCGAGGTTTATAGAATGCATTTCGCGCCTCCCTGAAAGATCGAGACCGGATCTTCGCGGAGGTGGAATACAAAGGAGAAACACAATGCACAAGATCGCTCACATGACCGCCGCCGTCCTCGCAGCGGCGGCCTGCTCCGCTCAGGCGGCCGACGTCATCGAACTCTGGCCCGAAGGCGCTCCCAACAAGAACACCATCACGGCCGCCGAAGAAACGAACGCCCAGGGCGCCATCTTCAACGTCACGCGCGCCCGTCTCGAAGTCTCGGCGCCGGCCAATCCCAACGGCAAGGCCGTCATCGTCATTCCGGGCGGCGGCTACGGCAACCTGTCGATGAGCACCATTGAAAAGAGCTTCGTCCCGTTCTTCCACTCCCAGGGCTTCACGACGTTCGTGCTCAAGTATCGTCTTCCGAAAGGCAACCCGGAAGTGCCGCTCGCCGATGCCAACAAGGCGGTTGAAACCGTTCGCTCCCTCTTCGGCAAGTACAACCTGCACACTGTCGGCGTGATGGGCGCGAGCGCCGGCGGCCACCTTGCCGCCATGTCGAGCGTCTCCTGCAAGGGCGCCGCCTGCCCCGACTTCTCGGTTCTCGTTTATCCGAACATCACGATGATGCAGGAAGAGTCCCAGCCCAAGAGCTCCTGCCGCAACAACCTCATCGGGCCCGCCCGCTCCGTGAAGTACGACACGACGTTCTCGGCCTACAAGCATGTTTCGCTCACGACGCCGCCCGCCTTCCTCGCCGTCTCCGCCGGCGATGAGTATGCCGGCAGCCTCGGCTCCATGCTCTACGCCCGCGCCATGATCGAAAACGCCCGCCCCGTCACGCTTCACGTTTACGAAACGGGCAACCACGGCTGGGGCGCCGAATCCTCCGCCGACTTCCCGGACGGCGACAACTTCCGCACCGATCTCTCCATGTGGCTGAAGAAGATCAAGTAACAAGCCGCAAACAACTCATTGCGGGCGGGCCGGACCAGAATGCCCGCCCGCAATGTCATCAGACCAACAAAAGCTGTTTTGCTAGAAGGAGAACAGCCATGCTTTTCCAACGCACTCCTCTCGTCACGGCGCTCGTCCTCGCGGGCGCCTGCTCCATGGCCGCGGCCGCTCAGGCCGACGTCGTTCGTGTTGAATCGGGCGACCTCACGGGCTTCGTGAAAACCGTCCCGGGCACGGACGCCCGCGTGGACGTCTTCCTCGGCGTGCCCTACGCGGCTGCTCCGGTCGGCCAGAACCGCTGGGCTTCCGCCAAGCCCGCCGCCGCATGGCGGGGCATCCGTCAGGCCGACACCGCCCCGCAGCCCTGCAAGCAGAAGGGCCAGGGCAGCGAAGACTGCCTTTACGTGAACATCTACAGGCCCGCCGGCACTGCGGCCGACGCCAATCTCCCGGTCGCCGTCTACGCACACGGCGGCGGCAATACGGGCGGCAACGCCAGCGAGCATGACGGCGCGCGCCTCGCCGCCGAAAACGGCATCATCGTCATGACGGTCCAGCACCGTCTCGGCGCCTTCGGCTTCCTGAATCTCCCCGGCATGGATTCGTCCGCCGGCAACTTCGGCATCACCGACACGCAGGCCGCGCTCGCATGGGTGAAGCGCAACGCCGCGGCCTTCGGCGGCAATCCCGACAAGGTCACGCTGGTAACCGAATCCGCGGGCTCGACCAATGCCTGCCGAATCCTCGTTGATCCGAAGTCGAAGGGCCTCGTGGCGGGCGTCGTTCTTCAGAGCGAAGACTGCATCCACGACGTCGACTCGCCCAAGCAGGCCAAGGAGCGCGCCGACAAGTTCCTCGTGCTCACCGGCTGCGCCGGCGAAGCTGATCCGCTTGCCTGCCTGAGGAAGCTCCCGACCGACAAGCTGGCCGTCGCCAGCGCTGCTGTCGGCGGCTGGAATCCCGTTTCCGAAACGAGCGCCGTGAGCGAAATTGCGAAGGGAAACTGGATCAAGGTCCCGGTGCTCTCGGGCTCCAACAAGGAGGAGGGCCGCTCCGCGGGCGCCGCCTATGTCGGCTGGAAGTATCCCGACTACAAGGCCTGGGTCGTCAAGCTCGTGGGTGAGCAGAGCGCCGTCGAGGCTCTGAAGATCTACGATCCGAAGAAGCACGAAGGCCAATACGCGCTTGAGTACACGATCGGCGACTTCATCACCGACAGCGGCATGCGCGGCCTGGGCGGCTGCACCAACCTGACGCTCGCCGAAGCCATGGCCAAGACCGGCGCCTCGGCGCCCTGGATCTACACCTTCGAAGACTCCACCGTGCCCACGTCTCCGAACCGCCACAAGGGCTACGACAACGCCGCAAGCCATGCGGCCGAGCTCACCTATCTCTTCCCGGATGCCGGCCAGTACCTGCCGCGCTCCGTCCGCATGACGGACGAGCAGCGTGCGCTTGCACGCCAGATGCGCGCCTACTGGGGCAACTTCGTGAAGCACCAGAACCCGAACGGCGAAGGCCTCCCCGTCTGGAAGCCCTTTGAAGGCGAAGGCGCCATGATGGCTCTTCGACTCAACGGCAAGAGCCAGACCGTTCCCGCCTCGTACTTTGCCGACCTGCACCACTGCAGCTTCTGGCACTCGATTCCCGTCGTGCTCGACCGCGGCGACCGCTGATCGCTCCTCACGACGAAGCCGTCTTCCTGACGGCTTCGCTTGCTGATCCGCACCTCAAGAGGCGCGCTTCCTTCCCGGAGCGCGCCTCTTTCCCTTCTTCACCACTGCCGCAGCCCTCTTCCCTCGCCTTTGCAGTCCATTCGTCTGATTCCGAGACGTTTTTCTCATTTGCAAACACAAAGCAGTCACTCACATAAATACCCAAAAAGAGGTACAAACAAGCACTTTCTCCTAGTTCTAACGATGTATTTCTTTTGAATTTCAATAAGTTATTATTATCGAACCCCTGCTATTTCCAGCGGCTTGACCTCGGCGCCGAGCCCTCTTCAACCACGGAGCCCCCCCACAGATGACCGAGATGACCGCCCCCGCGCGAGTGCGCGAGATTCCCTACAACTACACGTCGTTCTCGGACCGCGAGATCGTGATTCGCCTTCTGGGCGAAAAAGCCTGGTCGACGATCGAGTCGCTTCGCGTCTCCCGCCGCACCGGACGCTCCGCCCGCATGCTCTTCGAGGTGCTCGGCGACATCTGGGCCGTTGAGCGCAATCCGTATCTGATCGACGACCTGATCGTCCATCCGAAGCGCCGCAAGCTGCTCGTTCGCGAGATGAGCCGCCGTCTTGAGGCCGTTCGCCAGCGCTCCGAAGGCAATTCGGATGTTCACTGGCTCGTGGCCGAGGCGAGCGCCGCCGTCAGCCGCTTCGACAACAGCTTCCCGAAGCTCACCGCCCGCCGCGAAGAAGTCAAAAAGAAACTTTCCGCGTTCACGGATCCGGACAACATCCGCTTCGACGGCTTTGCCCGCGTCACGCACGTGACCGACGCCACCGACTGGCGCATCGAATACCCGTTCGTCGTGCTCACGCCCGACCGCGAGGAGGAGATTGCGCCTCTCGTTCGCGCGCTCTTCGAGCTTCGTCTCACGATCATTCCGCGCTCGGGCGGCACGGGCTACACGGGCGGCGCGGTTCCGCTCTATCCGGACACGGCCGTCATCAACATGGAAAAGTTCGACCGCCACAGCGGTCCCGTGATGCGCAGGCTTCCGGGCGTTGAAGGCGAACATCCCGTCATCGAATGCGGTGCGGGCTGCGTCACGCGACGCATCGAAGAGGCCGCGGCCGCCGCAGGCCTCGTCTTCGCGGTCGACCCTGCCTCAGCCGACGCCTGCTGCATCGGCGGCAACGTCTCCATCAACGCGGGCGGCAAGAAGGCCGCCCTCTGGGGCACGACGCTCGACAATCTCGTCTGGTGGAAGATGGTCAACGTCGAAGGCAAGATGATCCGCGTCGAGCGCGTCAATCACAACTTCGGCCGCATTCACGAAGTCGAGACCGCCGAGTTCGACATTCACGAGCTTTCCGACGACGGCGCGATCGTCAAGACCGAGCGCCTCTCCATTCCGGGCCGCACCTTCCGCAAGGAGGGTCTCGGCAAGGACGTCACCGACAAGCTTCTCGGGGGCCTGCCTGCCATTCAGAAGGAAGGCACCGACGGCATCATCGTGAGCGCCGCCTTCATTCTTCACCGCATGCCCGACTTCGGCCGCACGGTCTGTCTCGAGTTCTACGGCACCGTCGCCGAATCGACCCCGGCCATCGTGGAGGTGCGCGACTTCGTGCGCAATCATCCGACGGTCGAGCTTGCCGGCCTCGAACATATCGACTGGCGCTATGTGCGCGCCGTCGGCTACCGCGCCAAGCTCGAAGGCCGCGGCATGCCCAAGATGGTGCTTCTCGCCGACATTGTCTCCGACAACGAGGCCGATCTCGACGCCGTTGCCGACCGCTGCTGCGAAATGGCCCGCGCCCGAGGCGGCGCAGGCTTCGTCGCCCGCACGCCGGCCGAGCGCAAGGCCTACTGGAAGGAGCGCTCCCGCACGGCCGCCATTGCCAAGCACACCAACGCCTTCAAGCTCAACGAAGACGTCGTCATTCCGCTTGAGCGCCTCGGCGAATATTCCGACGAAATCGAGCGCATCAACATCGAGTTCTCCTTCAAGAACAAGATCCGCATTGCGGGCGCCTTCCTCGACTATCTGAACAACGCCGCCCTCAACGAGCGCCCGGGCATCAGCTTCGCCCGCGACCTCGTCGCCCGCGTCAAGGCCCGCTGGGAGGAAATGCGCGAAGGCATGGATGCCGACGCCGCACCCTGGCTTGCCGAAGGCGTCGAGCCCCGCGAAGGCGAAACGGTCTTCCTTGCGATGCGCGACGGCCGCCTTCGCATTTCGGTGAAGCGCGAGATTCTTGAAAAGCTCGCCGACGCCATCCCCGCCGACCTGATGGCCGAACTCCACGCGCTTCACAAGAAGCACGTCCGCAGCCGCCTCTTCGTTGCGCTTCACATGCACGCGGGCGACGGCAACGTCCACACCAACATTCCGGTCAACTCCGACGACTACGACATGATGCAGGACGCCGAGAAGACGCTCGGCCGCATCATGAGGTGCGCCGTCCGCCTTGACGGCGTCATCACCGGCGAGCACGGCATCGGCCTCACCAAGTTCGAGTTCGTCACCGACGAAGAGCTCCGTCCCTTCCGCGAATGGAAGAACCGCATCGACCCCGAGGGCCGCTTCAACAAGGGCAAGCTCATGCCCGGCGGCGGCCTCGAGCGCGCGTATACGCCGTCGTTCGAGCTCTTCCGCGCCGAATCCATCATTCTTGAAAACTCGGGCCTCGGCGCCATCTCGCAATCCGTCAAGAGCTGCCTGCGCTGCGGCAAGTGCAAGCCCGTCTGCACGACGCACGTGCCGCGAGCCAACATGCTCTACTCGCCGCGCAACAAGATTCTTGCGCTCGGCCTGATGACGGAGGCCTTCCTCTACGAATCGCAGACCCGCCGAGGCCTTTCGCTCAAGCACTTCAACGAGCTCGTCGACCTGGCCGACCACTGCACGATCTGCCACCGCTGCGTCAAGCCCTGCCCCGTCAAGATCGACTTCGGCAAGGTGACGACCGCGGTCAAGGCCTTCCTCAACCGCTCGGGCCACCGCGAGCTCAATCCTGCCGCTCTTGCGGGCGGCGCGCTCGTCGACGCCGTCAATCCGATCGCCGTCCGCGCGCTCCATGCGGGCGCCGTCCGCGCCGGCTTCTCGCTCCAGCGCCTCGGCAACGAGCTTGCCGAAAAGTATCTCGCCAAGGATCTCGAGCGCATCCGCGAAAAGCCCGCCAACACCACGGGCCGTCCAAGCCTCAAGGGCCAGGTGATCCATCTTCTCTCGACGCCGCTTCCGGGCGGCATGCCCAAGCAGACGATGCGCGCCGCGCTCGGCATTGAGGACGAAGTGACGATTCCGATCCTTCGCCGCCCCGACATGCCCGCCGACGCCGAAGCCGTCTTCTACTTCCCGGGCTGCGGCTCCGAGCGCCTCTTCGGCGACGTGGGCCTCGCCGTCGAGGCCATGCTCTGGCACGCCGGCGTCCAGACCGTTCTGCCGCCGGGCTACCGCTGCTGCGGCCATCCGCAGATGGCCTACGGCGAGACCGCCAAGGCCGAAAAGATGATGACCGACAACCGCGTCCTCTTCCACCGCATGGCCAACACGCTCAACTACCTCGACATCAAAACCGTCGTCGTGAGCTGCGGCACCTGCATCAAGGCGCTTGACGAATACGAGTTCGACCGCATCTTCCCGGGCTGCCGGATCATCGACATCCACGAGTTCCTGCTCGAGCGAGGCATCACGATGCCGGTCCACGCCGACACGTACCTCTACCACGATCCGTGCCACACGCCGCTTCGCCTCAACCCGCCGCTCGAAACGGTGAGGAAGCTCACGAACGCCAACGTCGTTCAGTCCGAACGTTGCTGCGGCGAATCGGGCCTCTTCGCAGTGAAGCGCCCCGACATTTCGTCCCAGGTGCGCCACCGCAAGTTCGAGGAAATCGAAAAGGCCAGGGAAAAGGCCGGCATCAAGGGGCACGTCAAGATGCTTACGACCTGCCCGGGATGCCTCCAGGGCCTCTCCCGCTATGAGGAGCGCGCCGACATGGACACCGACTACATCGTCGTCGAAATGGCCCGCCAGATCCTCGGCGCCAACTGGCGCGACCAGTTCATCCGCACGGTGAAGAACGGCGGCCTCGAAAAGGTCCTCGTGTAATCCTGCTGACGAGCCTTTGGCTCGCACCATTCGGCCAGACGGTTTTCACCGCCGGGCCGTTTTCATTCCGCATTCGACTTTCGTTCTCGGGGTTTTCGTCATCGTCACTGTGCGAAATCACACAGACGACAGGCGGCGAAAAGCCGATCATGTGCTCAACGCGATTTTGACCGAATCGCCAGACCAAAACACGACGCTGCAACCACAGCGTCCCACACGGAGAACACGTTTATGAAGCTCAATCGTCGTCAGCTCATCGGCGGCGCTGCCGTTGCCGCAGCCCTGCCCGGCATCCCGTCCGCTTTTGCAGCCGTCAAGGAGGAAACCCGCGACCTCGTCATCGTCGGCGGCGGTCTCGGCGGCCTTTCCGCCGCAAATGCAGCCGTCAACAAGGGCTGCAAGGCTCTCGTTCTTGAAAAGCTCCCGTTCCTCGGCGGCGCCGGCATCATGCCCGAAGGCTCCCTGGGCATCAACACGAAGTATCAGAAGGCCCACGGCATCAAGACGACCGCACAGCAGGTTCTCGACGCCGCGCTCCAGTTCCACCACTACCGCGCCGACCCGGCCGTGCTTCGTGTTCTGATTGAAGAATCCACCCGCACGATCGACGAAATTTCCGACATGGGCGTTGAACTTCGCGGCATCCGCACGATGTATCCGAAGGAAGAATCCCTGATGTGCTGGCACCTCTTCAAGGGCGGTACGGCTGAAGTCATCAAGCGCTGGATCGAAAACATCAGGGCCCGCGGCGGCCAGCTCATGACGAACACGCGCGTCACGAAGCTCATCGTGACCGAAGGCCGCGTGGCCGGCGTTGAAGCCACGACGAAGAATGGCGACAAGCTCATCATTCACGCCAAGAAGGTCATCATCGCCACCGGCGGCTTCGCGGCCAACAAGGAAATGCTCGCGCAGTATGTCTTCGACTCGTCCGCTCTCGGCATGGTCGAGCCCATTTGGCTTCGCAGCCCGGTGGTCGACGGCCGCACGGGCGACGGCATCAACATGGCCCGCCTCGTCGGCGCCGGCGTCGCCGGCATGCACGCCGTAGCCGGCAATGCGCCGTACCTTCCCGACACGCCTCCGATCAACCAGTTCTCCGGCCCGGACGAACTCAAGCAGGGCCGCTGCGCTCTGGCTCAGCCGTGGCTCTGGGTCGACCACACCGGCCGCCGCTTCTTCAACGAATCCCGCGGCTCGGTCTTCGTCGACGTCTACAACGCCATGACCACGGCCGGCGGCGTCTCCTACACGATCTTTGACCAGGCCATGATGGATCGCATGATCAATCAGGGCGCCGTCCTTCCGTTCAACGCCATCGTGCTTGCCGGCACGCCGCTCAAGGCTCTTCCCAAGACCTGGGAAATCGGCAAGCAGCGCGGCTGGGCCTTCAAGGCAGACTCGATCGAAGAACTCGCCCAGCAGATCGGCGTGCCGCCTGAAAACCTCAAGGACACGATGAAGAAGGTCAACGGCTACGCTGAAAAGGGCTACGACCCCGAATTCGGCCGCAAGCCCGAACATCTCGTCAAGTTCAACCTCGACCATGGTCCGTACTACGCCCTCAAGGCCATCCGCGCCTTCTTCCTCACGCTCGGCGGCGTGCAGGTGACGCCGGCCTTTGAAGCCAAGACGCCGCAGGGCGACGTGATTCCGAACCTCTACGTGGTCGGCCAGGACATCGGCGGTCTGTATGACTCCTCCTATGACCTGCGCTGCGAAGGCTCCGCCTCGTCGTTCGCCATGACCTCGGGCCGCTACGCAGCCGAACACGCCCTGAAGCGCATTCAGGAAGGCAAGTAATCCGCATGACCGTCCGGAAGGCCGGCGATCCGGCCTTCCCCGAACTCTTCTATCGGCGTCGATTCACGACGCGCTTTTTCCGGTTGTCCGCCTCTGCGGGCAACCGTTTTTTTTGTGCGCCCAGCAGCGCACGTGTGTCTATGCGGTGAAAGTCCGCTGTCCGCCCGAACAGGGGAAGGAC
>CAKQKT010000068.1 GCA_934249275.1 uncultured Sutterella sp.
GTCCAGATGGTGCTCTTCTCGAGCGACAAGCTCGACGCCTCCAAGGCTGATCCGAAGAAGTCCTGGGCTGGTGTCGGCCGCGCCTCCATCGGCAACAAGGTCACCGTCGACAAGAAGCTCGCTCATCCGGTCAAGACCGAAATCCGCGACGTTGACGGCGACGGCCGCAAGGACATGGTCTTCACGTTCACGCAGAAGGATCTCGCCCAGAACATGATCCCGGGCGCAACCTTCGACATCTGGCTCCACACCCATGTTGACGGCAAGCGCGTTGCCGCCATGGACACCGCCTTCATCGAGGCTAAGTAAACCGTTGGTCCAGCTCGCCGCTTCTTGCTTGGTCCTTGGCAATGGCGAGTGAAGTGTCTGAGGGTGCCCTCCGAAAGGAGGGCATCCTCAGCGCCTTCTTATGACGCAACTTCCATGCCTTCGGGCAGGAGAGACATCATGAAATTTCTCAAGACGCTTGTCGCCGCTTCCGTAGCCGGCGCAATGATGATCGGCGCAGTCTCCGCTCAGGAAGACTCGCTGCGCCCTCGTGAATACGGCATCCACTTCGGCGTTCTTCAGCCGGGCGAAAACAATGCCATCACCGACGTTCCCGGCGTGCTCGTCGGCCAGGTCAACGTTCACGACGCCAAGAAGGGCGCTCAGACCGGCGTGACGGCCATCCTTCCGCACGGCGGCAACCTCTTCAAGGAAAAGGTTCCGGCCGGCATCTTCCTCGCCAACGGCTTCGGCAAGATGACGGGCTATCCGCAGGTCAAGGAACTCGGCAACATCGAAACGCCGATCGTTCTCGTCAACACGCTCAATGTCGCGGCAGGCCTTGACGGCATCATCGACTACACGTTCTCCTTCAAGGAAAACGGCAACTGCCGAAGCGTCAACGGCGTCGTCGGCGAAACCAACGACGGCACCATCAACGACATCCGCGCCCGCTTCCTGACGGGCAAGGACGTGCTCAAGGCCATTCAGACGGCCAAGTCCGGTCCGGTTGAGGAAGGCGTTGTGGGCGCAGGCTCCGGCACGAAGGCCTTCGGCTTCAAGGGCGGCATCGGCACGTCCTCCCGCAAGCTTCCGGCCAGCATGGGCGGCTACACGGTCGGCGTTCTCGTTCAGACGAACTTCGGCGGCTTCCTCAACATCGACGGCGTGGCCGTGGGTGAAAAGCTCGGCGGCTATCCCTGGAAGAAGGAAATCGAATGCGCCGACGGCTCCATCATGATGGTTGTCGGCACCGACGCTCCGATCGATTCCCGCAATCTCGAGCGCGTCGCCAAGCGCGCCTTCATGGGCCTCGCCAAGGCGGGCGGCATTGCCTCGAACGGCTCCGGCGACTTCGCGATCGCCTTCTCGACCGCCAAGGAAAACCGCGTTCCGCACGACAACAAGAAGCTCGACAAGCTGACCAGCGTCAACGTCGCGAATGATGACATGACCCCGATCTTCATGGCCACCATCGAAGCCACGAACGAAGCCATCATCAATTCGCTCTTCAAGGCTCACGACGTCACGACCTACAAGGGCAAGGTCATCAAGGCTCTGCCGGTTGACAAGGTCCTTGACATGCTCCGCGCGGAAAACAAGCTGCCGGCAGCCAAGTAAGTCTGTTTGAAGGAGAACCATCATGCGCATTTCCTTGACGGCTTGTCTAGCCGCAGCCCTGATGGCGCAGGCGGGCGCCGCGGGCGCCTGCACGGTCTTCGCCGCAGCCGGACCGGAGCTCGTGCCTTCCGGTGGCACGCTGGTGGGCAAGGTTCGCGACGAGCGTCCCGCGAAGCAGATCGTGAAGACGGTCGCCCCCAAGGACGGCTATGCCTTCGTCGGCCTCTTTGTCGGAGACAACGAGCGCTACAACATGGGCGTCAATGAAAAGGGGCTCGTGGTTTTCCGCACGACGGCGGGGTCGATCCCCAAGAAGGTTCGATCCCGCTCCGTCCGCTACAAGAGCCCGGCCGGCCTCAGCGGACACGAGCAGATCATCCGTCATTGCGCCACGGTCGAAGAGGCGCTCAAGAGCGGTGTCTATCTCGAGCCGACCAACTATGTCATTGCCGACAGAAAGAAGATTGCGTACGTGGAGGTGCTGCCCGACGGCACCTATGCCTCTCGGGTTTATGACCGGGGCAGGTTCGCGCATACCAATCACTATCTGATGCCGGAGCATCAGGCCGCCAATGTCAAGATCGGCGAAAGCAGCCGCATACGCTACGAACGCATCACGAAGCTCATGGACGAACAGGCGAAGCCCTACACCATGGAGGATTTCATTGCCTGGACCAAGGACCGTCATGACGGGCCGGACAACAGCATCGAGCGCATAGGCGTTCCGGGCAAGAGCGGCTCGACCACGCTCTCCGCCATGGTCGTTCACATTCCGCCTGAGGGCGACCCCGAGATCTATCTTCGCTGGCGGGAGAACCCCGCAGTTGAAGACATGAGCATGGCCAAGGAAGCGCGAAGCATCTTCGTGCCGCCGGCCAGATAGGCGAAGCAGGGGACGTTTTGCCCGTTCGATTTCATTGCGTTCAACTGATCGCACAAGTCCCGGCCGCATTTCCGACCGGCCGGGCATCGACTTCATTCAATCACAAGGAGAAACATCATGTTCTTTCGAAAGCTTGCACTGACGCTCGCCGTCACCACCGCGCTTTCCGCATCCGCGCTTGCCTGCACGACCGTTGTCGTGGGCGAGGGCGCCACCGCCGACGGATCCTTCCTCATCGCACGCGCCGCCGACAGCAATGCCCTCAAGGCCCAGCACTTCGTGATCCATCCGGCCAAGCACAACCAGACCGGCATGTACCGCACCAAGGACCACAACGGCGCGACGAACTTCGAATATCCGCTCCCGAAGGACAGCATGCGCTACACCACGGTTCCCAACTGGAAGACGCAGCTCCACGGCGCCGTCGGCTACAACGAGGCCGGCGTGGGCATTTCCGCCACGGAATCCATCTTCGCCCGCCCCGAGGCCCTGAAGCTTGATCCGTACAACAAGAAGACGGGGATCACCGAGGACGACATTCATGACGTGATCCTCTCCCGCGCCAAGACCGCGCGCGAAGGCATCGCCATTCTCGGCTCCATCGTTGAAACGATCGGCGCCGGCGAAGGCTTCGGCGTCGTCTTCGTCGACCCGAAGGAAGTCTGGTACTTCGAAACCGGCACGGGCCACCAGTGGCTTGCCCACCGCACCCCGAAGGACACGTACTTCGCTACCGGCAACCAGGGCCGTCTGCAGCAGTACGACGCCAAGAGCAGCGACTTCATGGCCTCCAAGACGCTCGTGAGCTGGGCCGAACAGAACGGCTTCTACGACCCGAAGAAGGACGGCGAATTCAACTTCGCGAAGGCCTACATCCGTGACGACGCTCGCGACCGCGTCTACAACGACCCGCGCGTCTGGCAGATCCAGAAGCTCTTCAACCCGAGCCTTGAACAGAAGCCCGACGAAGGCCGCACGTATCCGGTCTACCTCAAGCCCGAAAAGAAGCTCACCGTTGAAGACATGAAGACGGTGCTTCGCAACCACTATGACGGCACCGAACACGACCCGTACAGCCCCGTGCTCAACGGCGCTGAAAAGTGGCGTCCGATTTCGGTCTTCCGCACGTATGAATCCCACGTCATGCAGGTTCGTCCGTGGCTGCCGAAGGAAATCGGCGAAGTCTCCTACGTCGGCATCGGCATGGCCGACCTTTCCTGCTACGTTCCGTACTACCACGGTCTCGAATCCTACCCGGCTCACTACGGCATGGGCACCGACAAGGCTGACGACAAGTCGATCTACTGGAAGTACCGCAAGCTCCAGACGCTCGTCATGACGGACTATCAGAAGCTCGCGCCGGTCGTCAAGGCTGCCTACAAGACGTTTGAAGCCGACACCGCCAAGGCTCAGGCCGACATGGAAAAGAAGTACATGGAAATCGTCAAGAAGGATCCGAAGGCTGCCCAGAAGCTTCTCAACGAGTTCAACCTCAAGGTCATGAAGGACGCCGAAGCGCTCACCGACGATCTGACGAACCAGGTCTTCACGATCCGCACGACGGATATCCAGGCCGCCAACTTCTTCTCCAACAACAAGCGCAAGGACTAAGCCCGAATGTTCTGACGGCGCGTGCCTGCCTCCGGAAGGAAGGCAGGCGCGTGAATCCGGTCAGGCTTGAAGGAAGTTGTCCGAGAACGGCCGGGGGGCCGTGAAAGTAAAGCCCCGAACGATGCCTCGTCCGGGGCTTTGCTGATTTTTATAGCGGGTTCAATGCGACGCCTGATGCCGGCTGAATCAACTTTCGAAGCTGTGGATGACGGGCTTGTCTCCATCGAACGTGAGCCAGCCGCCGCGAACGCACTTCGAGCCTTCGAAATGCCAGTCGGGGAGCACGGCGCGCACAATGCCGGCGGCGGTCTTCGTGATGCTCGGGCGATGGGTGTGGCCGTGAATGACGGCTTGGGCTTCATGAGCCTGGGCGGCTTCGTTGAGGGCCCGCTCGTCGACGTCGGTGATGTAGGCGGCCTTCACGGACTTGCGAGTGCGGCTTCGCGCGCGGGCGTCTTCGGCCACCTGCAGGCGCTTTTTGACGGGAAGCCTCAGCATGATCCACTGCCACCAGACGCTGCGAACGCGCTTTCTGACCTTCTGATAGTCGGCGTCGAACGTGCACCAGAGGTCGCCATGGGAGAGAAGAATGCGGCGGGCGCGCAGGACGGCAACGGTAGGATCCTTTAGAAGCGTTGCGCCGATCTCTCGCGCATAAAGATTCCCCATCATGAAGTCGCGGTTGCCGTGCATGATGTAGAGGGCGTGGGTGGAGGCGTAGGCGCGCAGGGCTTCGGAAACGTGCGCCATCGTGTAGGAGGCGTCGTCGCCCACCCAGTAGTCGAAGAAGTCGCCGAGAATCACCAGCTCGGAATGATCGGCCGCCTCGTGCTCGAGAAAGCGTAGAAAGGCGTTCAACGTGTCGGGCTCGGCATTGCTCAGATGCAGGTCGGAGATGAAGACCGGATCGTTGAGCGTGACGGGGCCGGCGGCGCCTTCAAGCGCGGGAACGGAAAAAGGGGAGAGCATGGCGGCGGTTCTTGGAATTGTTCGATCCGTTCATTTTAGCCGAGCGCAAAAAAGCCCGCGGGAACGAGCCTGCGGGCTTCATGCGGACGGCGGCGTCCGATTACTTTTCGGGCGTCTGGCCGTCGGCAGGCTGCTGGGCCTGGGCTTCGGCGGGCTGAGCGGCCGGAGCAGGCTGAGCGGCCGGAGCTTCGGCAGCCTGGGCGGTCTTGTCGTCGCCGAAGAGCGCTTCGCCGATCATGGAGCCGGCAACGGCGCCTGCGGTAGCACCCATCATGTTGGAGACGAAGCCGCCGCCCTGATTCTGAGCCTGGGCGGGAGCGGCGCTGGCAGCCGGAGCAGCATTGGCGGCGGGAGCCTGAGCCTGCTGGGCGCCGGCGGCGGGCTGAGCCTGATTGGAGGCGGGCGCAGCGGTCTTGGCGGCGGGAGCGGGCTGGGAGGCCGTCGAAGCGGCGGGACGGCCCGGAACCGGGTTCGTGACCGGCGCGGGCTTCGGGGCGGGCTTCACGGCGGCCGGACGGCCGAAGGAGAAGCCGGAACGCTTGACCTTGGCGGCTTCGGCACCGGAGGTGAGAGCAAGAAGCGCAGCGGCGGTGAGGAGAACGAGCTTGGTCTTGTGCATTTCGAAATAATCCGAAGAGTTGGAAAATGGATTCAACGGATTATATGGATGCACGATGAATGCAGGCCGTTTGCCGAAAGATTGTTACACAATCCGTGAAGCAGAAATGGTTTCGCGGAATGCTTCATGCGTTCGGATGATCTGCGGTTTGAGGTCAGATGCCGAAGAGCTTTGACAGAAGGCCCTTCTTCGCCTCTTCGGAAGAAATCCTTCCGGTCGGATAGCCCGTGCCGCCGATCGACTCAACGCACCTGCGCAGGAGTTCGTCGGAGATCGGCGCTTCGCTTTCGATCGCGACTTCGTTCTTTCGGCGCGAGGCGCGGATGCGGCCGGCTTCGCCGTGGGAAAGAACCTTGCGGACGGCTTCGACAACGTGGGCCTCGCACATTTCGCAGGCCATGTCGCGGACTTCAATTGTGGTGCGGATCATGATGAATCCGTAGCTCCATATTGCTGAGAACGGTTCGCATCTTAGCACGGATTGGGGAGAGGCAAAAAAAGGGGAGGAACGCAGGAACGTCTCTCCCCTAGCGATTTTACGCGACACCCGGGTTAGTCGAGCGTGCGCAGTGCGTCGATGAGGGCGGTCTTGGATTCGGTCTTTTCGTCCTTCATCTTGATGACGCGGGCGGGATTGCCGACCACGACGGCGCCGGCGGGCACGTCCTTGATGACGACGGCGCCCGCGCCGACGACGGCGCCGCGGCCGACGCGCACGCCTTCGATCACGACGGCGTTGGCGCCGATCATGACGTCGTCCTCGATGACGACCGGGGTGGCGGAGGCGGGTTCGACGACGCCGGCGAGCACGGTGCCCGCGCCGATGTGGCAGCGACTGCCGACGATGGCGCGGCCGCCGAGGACGGCGCCCATGTCGATCATGGTGCCTGCGCCGATGACGGCGCCGATGTTGATGACGGCGCCCATCATAATGACGGCGCCTTCGCCGATCTCGACCTTTTCGCGGATCACGGCGCCCGGTTCGATGCGGGCGCGGATGTTCTTGATGTCGAGAAGCGGAACGCCGGAATTGCGGCGGTCGTTTTCAATGACGATGTCGGAGATGAGCGAGGCGTTGGCCGTGACCACGGGTTCGAGATCGGCCCAGTTGCCGAAGACGACGAGGCTCAGCCCCTCGCCGAAGACCTTGGCGCAGCAGCCCGTGAAGTCGACGGGTTCCGTGAGGTTCACGTACATCTTGACGGGAGTCTTCTTGGGGGCGGTGGCTATGTAGTTGATGATTTCCTGAGCGTTCATCGTAAGTCTTACTTTGCGTTGTTGTTGAAGAGAAGGTCGTCGAGCGAATGGAAGCCGCGGGGCTCATTGACGAGCACGCGCGCGGCCTTGAGGGCGCCGAGCACGAAGATGCGGCGGCTCGAGGCGCGGTGCGTGAATTCGAGTTCTTCGTCGGGACCGAAGTAGTGGACGGAATGCGTGCCGGCGACGGTGCCGCCGCGCAGCGCATGAATGCCGATCTCGTTGGGACGGCGTTCGCCGCAGAGGCCTTCGCGGCCGTAGACGGGCGTGAGCTCGTGGTTCGGGTCGAGCGCCTCGACGAGAAGCTTGGCGGTGCCGCTCGGGGCGTCCTTCTTCTTGTTGTGGTGCGTTTCCGTCACTTCGATGTCGAAGTCCGGGCGAAGCGCGGCCGTCACAAGGTGCAGGGCCTTGGCGAGCACGGCGACGCCGAGCGAGTAGTTGGCGCTCCAGACGACCGGGGCGTGCTCGCCGAGTGCGGCAACGGCGGCCTTTTCCTCGGCCGTGTAGCCCGTGGTGCCCGAGAGAAGCGCGGTGCCGGTGCGGGCGACGTAGGCGGCGACGGCGGGAAGGGCCTCGGGGCTGGAGAAGTCGATCGCGACGTCCGCGGCGGGCGCCGAAGCAAGTTCGGCGATGTTGTCGCGGTCGTATTCGCCGACGACGGCGTCTCCGGCCTCAAGGGCGCACTCCTTGAGGAGGCGGCCCATGCGGCCCGTTCCGATGAGGATGATGTTCATGGGTTTCAATTCCTTTCTTGTTCCGCTTATTCGGCAATGAGGCCGGCCTTGACGAGCTCGGCGCGCAGGCGGGCGGCGTTGGCGGGTGACATGTCGCACAGCGGCAGGCGCATCGGACCGGCGTTGAGGCCCATCATGTTGAGGGCGGCCTTCGCGGGAATCGGGTTCACTTCATAGAAGAGCGCGTTCATGAGGTCGAGCCTGCGGATCTGTTCGGCGGCGGCTTCGGCGGTGCGGCCGGCGAACCAGTCGGCGCACATCCTGGAGCAGGAGGCCGGGTCGATGTTGGCGTAGACGCTGATGACGCCCGAGCCGCCGATGCTCATGATGGGCACCGTGATGTCGTCGTTGCCGGACCACATCTGGAAGTCCGGGCCGAGGAAGCGGGCGATTTCCATGGCGTAGCTCATGTTGCCCGAGGCTTCCTTGATGCCGCAGATGTTCGGGTGCTTCGCGAGGCGCTCGACGACGGAGACCGGAATCGAGCAGCCGGTGCGGCCGGGCACGTTGTAGAGGATGCAGGGCACGGAGACCGCGTCGGCCGTTTCGGCGAAGTGGCGGTACATGCCTTCGGCGTTGGCCTTGTTGTAGTAGGGCGAGATGATGAGAAGCGCGTCGGCGCCCATGGCTTCGTAGCGGCGGCTCATCTCGATCTGCGTGGCCGTACAGTTGGAGCCCGAGCCCACGATCACGGGCACGCGGCCCGCGACCGTCTCGATTGTGTGGCGAACGACGGCCGCATCTTCCTCATGCGTCATCGTGGAGTATTCGCCCGTCGTGCCGAGCGTGAGAATGGCGTTCGTGCCGCCGGCGATCTGGCGCTCGATGAGAACGGTGAGCGCTTCGAAATTCACGCTGCCGTCTTCGTGAAACGGCGTGATCATGGCGACGATGGACCCGCGGACGTGGTCGAACTTCATGTGAGTACCTCAGAAACAGAAATAAAAAAAACTGTCGACAGAGGCGCCTCTGCCGACAGGTGAACGGGGAATGTGATTCCACAACGTTTCTGAAGGGGATAGCGCAACCGTCCAAATGCCCGGACGGACAGTTCGCAGAATGTTTTTCTGCGACCCATCATCCGGGAGCGCCCTCTTCGGATGATTCGGCGGGGTTGCCTTGCTTCGACGTCGTCGCCTGCCGGCTCGGTCGGGCTTTTCGTCCCCGCTCCTCTATCTGTATCGGAAAACTTACCATGTTCTTCACCGCTTGGAAAGGCGTGCGGGGCAAGAATCCGCCATTGCGGGATTCCGCTCAATCCGTCTAGGTGATACATCGTACTAGAAACGTCTTAATGGGCGGCTTCCCGAGGACTTCTGCACTTCCTGAGCAAAATCGCGTGCTATAAATGAAGGACTTTTCTTTCATTCAAAGCCGGTGCGGGACCACGGAGCCCGGCCGGCATTTCCATCTGGAGGACGCGCCGATGAGCGTCAATGCCGTCACCTACCGCAGGGATCTTCACCGCATTCCGGAGCTCGACGACGAGCTCCCCGAAACGACGGCCTATGTAAAAAAGGTGCTCGAGCCGCTGGGCGCCGAGATCTTCTCGCCCATCAAGGGGAGCGTCTGCGCATACTTCGACGCGGGCGTCGATGAGACCGTCGCCCTGCGCGCCGACATGGACGCGCTTCCCGTTGACGAATGCACGGGGCTTCCCTTTGCGTCTCAAAAGCCGGGGCGCATGCACGCCTGCGGCCACGACGGCCACACGGCCATCGAGCTCGGCGTTGCCGAAGAGGTCTCCCGCATGCTCAAGGCGGGCGCGAAGCTCAGGAGAAACGTCCTCTTCCTCTTCCAGCCCGCCGAGGAGACGACGGGCGGAGCGGGGCGCCTCTGCGAAACGGGCGTCTTCAAAAAGTACAACGTCACCCGCGCCTTCGGGCTCCATCTTTGGCCGAACCTTCCCGAAGGCTCCGTCTGGTCGCGTCCGGGTCCGATGATGGCTCGCTCGAACGAGGTGACCCTCAGGGTCGAGGGTAAGAGCGTGCACGTCTCGCGCGCCGCCGAGGGGCTCGATGCGCTTCGCGCGGGCGTCGACTGGATGAACGCCGCCTATGCCTGGACCGAAGCCCTTCCGCCAGAAGTGCTCCGCACGCTGCAGTTCGGCCGCATGACGGCCGGCACCGTGCGAAACGCCGTTGCGGGCTCGGCCGAAATCCAGGGGACGCTTCGAACCTATGAAGAGGCGCAGGCCGAAATGATCCGCTCGCATCTGAAGAAGCTTGCCGCCGAAACGGCCGAACGCACGGGCTGCGGGCTCGAGGTGAGCTTCAGCACGGGCTACCCCGCCGTCTGGAACAACGAGGCGCTTTTTGCGTGCGTTTCCAAAGAGCTCGGCGCCGATGCCCCGCATCTTCTCGTCGATCCGGTCCTCGCCGCCGAAGACTTCTCCTTCTATCAGAGAGAAGTTCCGGGCGTCTTCTTCTTCCTCGGCGTGGGCCCTGCAGAAGAGCTGCATTCGCCGAAGTTCGCCTGGAACGATGATGCCGTCATTCCTGCAGGTGTCGCCTTTATGCTGAAAATTTTGAATCTTTCGTAAAAATGCAAGCGTTGTCACAAAAGGTCACAAACTTCGAGTAGAATGCGAGCTCCAGTCTGCCGGTAGACAGTGAAAGAAGGTTGAATCGGTCGGAACGGAAATAAAGCACTTTTTGCGAGCGGGTCAATCCCGGCCCGCCGGTCCACCTTTTCCCTTTCCTTGCTTTCACATGGATTTCCTGAATCATCTTGTCAGTGAAGTCAACGGCGTTCTTTGGGGCGTCTTCTTCCTGATTCCGCTTCTTTGCGGCACCGGCATCTTCTACACCATCAAGCTGCGCTTCGTTCAGGTCCGCAAGTTCGGACTTGCGGCCCGCTTTCTTCTGGGCGGCGCCTCTCTCTTCGGCAAGCGCGCCGACAAATCCGGCATGAGCTCCTTCCAGGCGCTCGCCACCGCGGTGGCGGCCCAGGTCGGCACCGGCA
>CAKQKT010000069.1 GCA_934249275.1 uncultured Sutterella sp.
CCTTTCCAACTTTGACGAAGGATGTCAACCGGCCTTCGGGCCGAGCAAGCGGAACCTGCGGGTATCCGCAAAGGAGATACTTTGAAAGTTTTTGTTTTGAACATGCGCGGCAAACCGCTGATGCCGTGTTCGCCTGCAAAGGCGAGACACATGCTGAAGGCGGGCAAGGCCGTCGTCGTGCAGCGAACGCCGTTCACGATTAAGCTGATCATCGCCACGGGCGAGACGAAGCAGGACGTGACGCTTGGCGTTGACGCAGGCGCAAGGCACGTTGGCATTTCCGCCACGACGGAAAAGGAGGAGGTCTTCGCGTCAGAAGTCGAGCTTCGACAAGACATCACGGGACTTCTTGCCGACCGTCTGGCTTTCCGACGTACAAGGCGCAATCGCAAGACGCGCTACCGCGCTCCGCGATTCAACAATCGCGTTCGATCGAAGAACAAGGGATGGCTTGCGCCGTCCGTGGAGAACCGCATTCAGGCGCATATCTCGCGCATTGAAGCGGTTTGCCGAGTGCTTCCGATCACCAAGATCGTGATTGAAACCGCATCCTTCGACATTCAGAAGATCAAGAATCCGGAAGTCGAAGGGACGGGCTATCAGCAGGGCGACCAGCTTGGTTTCTGGAACGTGCGCGAGTACGTTCTTTTCCGAGACGGTCATGTCTGTCAGCACTGTCGTGGTCGATCCAAGGATCCGATCCTCAACGTGCATCATCTTGAGAGCCGCAAGACGGGCGGTGATGCTCCCAACAACCTGATCACGCTCTGCGAGACATGCCACAAGGCATATCACGCCGGGAAGATCAAGTTGAAGGCACGACGCGGCACATCGTTCAGAGCAGAAGCCTTCATGGGCATCATGCGTTGGACGCTGCTTGAGCGCGTCCGCAAGGCGCATCCCGAACTGCTTGTCGAGAACACCTACGGGTATCTGACGAAGCACAAGCGCATTGTCCTTGGCATGCCCAAGACGCATTGTGCAGACGCCTTCTGCATTGCCGGAAATCTAAATGCGCTGCGAAGAGGAGACTTCCTCTTCCAACGCCAGACGCGCAAGCACAATCGTCAGATCCACAAGTGTTCGATTCTCAAGGGCGGAGAGCGAAAACTCCACCAGGCGCCATTCCTTGTCAAAGGCTTCCGCCTCTTCGACAAGGTAAAGTGCAAGGGACGAATCGGGATTATTTTCGCTCGCCGTTCATCCGGTTACTTCGACGTCAGAACGCTTGATGGAACTCGTCTTTCCGCCGGCATCAACTCCAAAAAACTGACGCTTCTCGAAAAGCGAACCACTTTTTTAACACAACTTAGAAAGGAGGTCGGCGCTTCCTCCCCGTTCTAACGGAAGAGGTTTCCGCGCCGAATCATTATGATTTTTGCCGCCAAGCTTGCCGGCGCTGCTGCTGCGTTGTGCCTTTCCTTTGCCGCTTCTACGGTCGCTGCTGCCGACGAGGGCACGCAGCCGATCACGGATCGGGACCAGTGCCACACGTGCGACATGTGGATCACGAAGTATGCGGGCCCCAAGGCCGAGATCGTGACGAAGAGCGGCCATGTCTACAAGTTCTGCAGCACGAAGTGCATGACCTGCACGCTGCTGCGCCTTGGCGTCTCGGAAAAGATCGCCGGCATCTGGGTCAACGACATGGTCGGCAACGACTGGGAGCATCCGAACGCCTCCTTCATTGATGCCGAATCCGCCTGGTACGTCCAAGGCTCGAGCCGCAAGGCCACCATGGGCAAGTCGCTCGCCTCCTTCAGCACTGAAGAGGCCGCCGTCGCCTTTCAGAAGGAATTCGGCGGAACGATCTACCGCTGGAACGACCTCACGAAGGACATCCTCGGCTGCATGGTCCCGAAGAAGCCCGTCGTCCCGATGGAATGATTTCCAAATGTTTTTTCGGATGATGTGCGGCTGTTGATCCGCCGGGAGGCCCGAAGCCTCTTTTCTCGACATCATCCGTCAGTTTGTTCTTAAAAGGCTCGAAGTCGATGAGATTTCGAGCCTTTTGACGCTCGTGTTCAAGGAAATTCTCACTACCGCCGTCAGGGTAGTCCGTATGGATATGCCTAATTATTGCGCAGCCTGTCGTTGGCTGGCGTGCAGAATCCGAGTGTTTTGCTCGAAAAATGAGGGTTGAATTTATTAGGGATAACCTGAATAAATGATGGGACGGAAGACGGGGGCCGGGCAGGCAGACTTTTCGGTCATGACGCCGGGCGATGGTGCCCGGCAGGTACGCACGAAAAGGACATCTACGAATGAAAAGCCTTGACGAACTTCGTCTTGACGACTTCCGTCTCAATCTCAAGGGCCGCAGCCTTGTTCCGGTCATGCAGGGCGGCATGGGCGTCAACATCTCGACGGCCGAAATGGCTCAGGCCGTAGCGGCTCGCGGCGGGATCGGCCACGTGTCGGACGCGATGATTCCCGACCTTGCCGACCGTCTGTTCGGAACCGGCTTCACGCGCATGAAGACCATCGCCTGCAAGAAGATTGAGAAGACGCTGGGCCAGGCGGGCTTTGAATTTCCCGTCGACAAGATCCGCGAGGCCGCGAAGCTCTATCTCGGAAGCGTGATGGAGGGCAAGAAGGGCGAGGGTCTCATTCACGTGAACGTGATGGAAAAGCTCACGATGAATTCGGGGCTTGAAACGCTCAAGGCCCGCCTGCTCGGCGCGCTCGATGCGGGCATCGACGGCATCAGTCTTTCGGCCGGCCTTCACACGTCGTCGTTTGCGCTCATGAGCGAGCATCCGCGTTTTCGCGATGCCTGTCTCGGCGTCGTGGTCTCGAGCCGCAGGGCTCTGAACCTGTTCCTTCGCAAGTCCGCCAAGACCGAACGCCTGCCGGACTACATCGTGGTCGAAGGCCCGCTTGCGGGCGGCCATCTCGGCTTCGGCATGGACTGGGCGAACTTCTCGCTTCCCGACATTGTTCGCGACGTGAAGGCCTATCTGGCCGAGAACAAGCTTTCGATTCCGGTGCTGGCCGCGGGCGGCGTCTTCACGGGCACGGACGGCGTGCGGATGATGCAGGAGGCGGGCGCCGACGGCATTCAGGCGGCGACGCGCTTTGCGGTCACGAAGGAGTCGGGCCTTCCCGACGACGTCAAGCAGCAGTACTTCAACGCGCATGCCGAGGATATTGAAGTGAACGGCGTTTCGCCCACGGGCTATCCGATGCGCATGCTCAAGACCAGCCCCGCGATCAACGACTCGCTCAAGCCTCAGTGCGCGGCCTACGGCTACATGCTGGATCACGGTAGCTGCGCCTATCTCAAGGCCTGGAAGGAAGCGGAGGCGGAGGGACGCTCGGAAGAGGGGATTCCGGGCAAGACCTGCCTCTGCTCCCAGATGCGCAACTGCAGGGTCTGGACGCTCGGCGCCAATGGCGCCCGCCTCAACGAAGCGGCCGAGAAGGATGCCTCCGGACATTGGGTGCTTCCGACCGCCGGCGAAGTCTTTGACGACTATCGCTACGGCGTTGCGGGCGAAGTTCACGCAAGGCGCTGAGAGTGATCGTTCTCGAGAAAACGCGAGAAGTTGTTTCGTTCCGGGGGTGAAGCGTACAAAGCGCGCGCAAAGTCTATATGATTTAAGGACTTTTGCCCGCGCGCGTTCTCAGCGTGCGGATGAGGCCGGCTCAGGGCGCCCGCGCAGGCGCCCGTGCGCCGCCGGCCGATTCTTCGCTACGGAACTTGACTGTGAAAATTCTCCTGATTCCCGACTCCTTCAAGGGGAGTCTTTCCTCCGCCCGTCTCTGCGCCGTCATGAAGGCGGCCGCGCTTGACGTCATGCCGGACGCTCAGGTGACGTCCATCCCGGCCGCCGACGGCGGCGAGGAAACGCTTGACGTCATCCGCAATTCGCTCGGCGGCTCCTTCGTGGTGCACACCGTTACCGGTCCTTGCGGCCAGCCCGTGAGCGCCCGGTATCTGAGCGTCGGCGACACCGCCTATGTGGAAATGGCCGAGGCTGCCGGCATGCAGCACAGGCTGCCGGGCTTTTCCGCCGGCAACACGACGACCTACGGTGTGGGCCAGCTGATCGGCGCAGCCATCGACGCCGGCCACCGCCGCATCGTGGTGAGCCTCGGCGGCAGCTGCACGACGGATGCGGGCTGCGGCATGGCCGCGGCGCTCGGCGTGCGGTTCACGGCCCCCAACGGCCGTCACTTCATTCCGACGGGCGCCACGCTCGGCGCCATCCGCCACATTGCGCTCAATCCCTTCTTCGTTCAGAGCGGCATCAGGATCGAGGCCCTCTGCGATGTGACGAATCCGCTCTGCGGTCCCAAAGGCTGCTCCAGGGTCTTCGGGCCGCAGAAGGGCGCCACGCCCGAAATGGTCGAGATGATGGAAGCAGGCATGCAGCATCTTGCCGCCATCTTCGAACACGGCAAGGGCCCGAAGCTCGCCGACATGCCCTGTGCGGGCGCTGCAGGCGGCTGCGCTGCGGGCATCCGCGCATTCCTCAACGGCAAGCTCCATTCGGGCAGCGATGCGCTCCTTGACCTGATGAAGTTCTCCGACCTCGCGGCCGATGCGGACCTCATCGTCACGGGCGAAGGCCGGGTGGACGATCAGACGGCGGGCGGCAAGCTCGTCTCCGCGGTCGCCTCCCGCGCCAACGGCACGCCCGTCGTCGTGCTCGCAGGCGCCGTTGCCGAAGGCACGAAGCTCGAAGCACTCTATGCCAAGGGCGTTACGGCCGTCGTGCCGGTCACGAGCCGTCCGATGACGCTCGGCGAAGCTATGTCGGGCTCTGCCGACGAAGTGCGCTTCGCGGCCACGCAGCTCTTCCGCCTTCTCAAGACCATGAAGGCCATGAAGGCCTGAGACGAAGAGCAGGCTTGAAAAAACTCTGCGGCCTCGGAATCGTCGGATTCCGTGGCCGTTTTGCAGCTTGAGGCTGCTGAAACGAAAAACGCACCGCAGGTTGCTCGCGGTGCGTTTTTGTATTTGAGGAAAAGCGTCTTACTTCTGGAGCTTTTCAACGGCGGCCTTGACTTCGGCGCTCGAAGCGGCGTTCGTCTTCATGAGGTCGCGGATTTCGCGAAGAAGAACGATGTCTTCCGGCGTGGGAGCGGGAGCAGGCGCCGGGGCGGAGGCCTTCTTGTCCTCTTCGGCCTTGAGAAGCTTGGCGGCTTCGGCTTCAACGCGCTTGCGGATCGTCGTGACGACCTTGATGAGCCAGAAGATCACGAAGGCGAGAAGGAGGAACTGAACGACGGCAGTGAGGAAGGCGCCGTAGCCGAAGACGGTGGCGCCGGCCTTGACGAGGGCTTCGTAGGTCTGCGGACCCGTGTAGCCTTCAACGGGCTTGAGAACCAGGAAGAGGTTCGTGAAGTCGGGACGGCCGACGAGCACGCCGAGGATCGGATTGACGATGTCCTTGACGAGCGAGTTGACGATGTTGGAGAAGGCGGCGCCGATGATCACGGCGACGGCCAGATCCATGACGTTGCCCTTCGAAATGAAGGCTTGGAATTCCTTGAGGAAATTGCGCATTTTCTTATTAGGGTGTTGTTGGTTGAAAAGGTTGGGTGTGCGAAGACGCTGATGCAACACGTCCAATTGCACATTTTATGGGCATTTAAGGTCAATTGTCGAAAAAATGGCCGGCGTGCCCATCGTTTTTCGCTTTTGAGCGCAATGCGGCCGAACTGGCGCGACTTTGATGCGACAGTGCGCTCATCTCGTTCAAGGTGCGCCATAATATTTGTTTCGGTCATGAATTTGAGGCGTGCCGCCGGAGCCGCATGCCTCAGGCCTCCAAGTTTTCTAAGTAAAGGAAAAAATGATGCTTGATTTGTCCACGGTGCGCATTGCATTTTTGGGTTTTGGCAACATGGCGGGCGCCATGGCCGACGGCTGGATTCGATCCGGTGCCGTCAAGCCCGAGCAGCTGGGCGCCGCCTCCCGCCGCTGGGAGGTGCTTGAGGCCCGCACGAAGGCGCGCGGCATGCAGGCCTTTGCATCCTGCGAAGAGGCCGCACGCTGGGCCGACGTCGTGGTGGTGGCCGTGAAGCCCCATCTCGTCGAAGGCGTCGTCAAGCCCATTCGCCACGTCCTGAAGGACAAGCTCGTCCTGTCGGTTGCGGTCGGCAAGCTCTTCGACTTCTACGAATCGATTCTCGAGCAGGGCACGCACCATCTCTCGACGCTTCCCAACACGCCGGTGTCCATCAACGAAGGCATCGTGATCTGCGAAGCGCGCCATTCGCTGACGCTTGACGACCAGGCGTTCGTCGAGAAGCTCTTTGCGAAGCTCGGTCTTGCCGAGTTTGCCGACGAAAAGATGATGTCCGCTGCGGGCACGCTCGCGGGCTGCGGCCCGGCCTTTGCGGCCATGTTCATCGAGGCTCTTGCCGACGGCGCCGTCAAGCACGGCGTGCCGCGCGCGGCCGCATATGCGCTCGCCTCCCAGATGCTCGCCGGCACCGCCAAGCTCCAGCTTGAAACGGGCGCGCATCCCGGCGCCATGAAGGACGCGGTCTGCTCGCCCGGCGGCACGACGATCATCGGCGTCGCCACGCTCGAGCGCAACGGCTTCCGCTCGGCCGTGATCGATGCGATCGACGCCATCGAAACGCGCAATAAGTAAAACTAGCTTCGGCTCAATGCAGCTTCGCCCGCCAAACGGTCTGTTTCGGCGGGCGAAGTCGTTTTGGAAATGACGGGAATCAGCGGATGCGGTCGATGTCCGCGCGCTTGCTGCAGGGCACGAGCGCCTTGACGGGCGCTTGCCAGTAGGGGTTCGAGCGCGTGGAGGTGAGGCACGGATCGTTGAGAAAGTCGGGTTCGATCCGCACGGCGCCCAGAAGCGACTTGCGAAGTTCAGCACGGGACTTTGCGCTTCCCTTTTTGAAGTCGCCGCCCAGCGCAGGCACGGAAGCGAAGCGGCTGCCGCCGAGCGACATGCCCGCCGTGATGACGCCGTGGCGGTCCTTGAAGACCAGAATGTCGCCGGGCTTGAATTGGTCAAGATTTCTGCCGCCCGAAATCTTCGGATAGGCGGCAAGCAGCATGTCCGGATCGCGCTGAACGTACAGGTCGTGTGCGAGAAAGACGCTTCTCAGGAAGGAGGAGCCGTCCTTGTGGCGGCCCGAGGCGGCTTCCTTCTCGGCCGTGTCGGCCAGGGCTTTCATGAAGCCCTTGGGATCCGTGCGGCGTGCTTCCTCTTCGCGTCGTTCGAGGTCGTAGAGCTTTTCGACGCCGGCCTTGGCAATCGTGCCGCGGCGATGATCGGGAAGGGCGGCGCGCCAGGAGCCGCCGTCGGCGCCGTCGAGTCGAAGGACCGCGCCGCGGGGCAGCACGATGTCGGCCGAAGGGGCGTTGTCGCCGGCGTCCGTCCTGAAGACGGCGTTGTCGGCGGTTACGACGAGCTTGTCATGGCGGTTGCGGACGAGCATGTCAGTTTCGGTGCAGGCTCGCACGTTGGAGCTGTCGGTGAGTCCGATGGAGCCGTCCGGAAAGCGAAGGAGCGTGCGTCCGTTGTCGTCCGAAAGACGCGCGGCGGGGGTGCCTGCCGGGACTTGGCCGACCGGGCGGCCCGAAAGGTCGGAAATGTCGGCGAGCGGTGCGGTCGTGACGGCCCAGATCTTCTTTTTCAGATCGTCCGAGTTTGGCAGGAGCTTGACGCGCACGTCGGCCGAGCGGTTCTGGACGTAGTAGGAGGCTCGAAGATCGGAGAGTGCCTCGGCCGAGTCCGTGCGGCCTTCAAGGACGGTTGTGCCGTTTTCCGTTTTGGACGTCACTTCGAAAAGCTTCAGGCGCGGATCGGGCGCATGGGTCTTTCTCACGTTTTCAATGATGGCGGCATCGTCCTTCGGAGCCGTTTCGACGGTGATGAGCGGGGCGGCAAAGGCCGTGCAGCTGGTGGCAAGAACGAGCGTAAGAAGACCGGATCGAAGCATGGCGAACGATATGAAGAAAAATGCGGTTCGGACATTGTGCCGCAAAAGACGCATCGTGAGCGGAGCAAAATGCAGGAAATAAAACGGGCCGGCATTCGGTCGATGCCGGCCCGCAGGCTTTTGGATGAATTGTCGGTCAAGTGCCGGATGACTTTCAGGCGGCCTTGGCGGCTTCGGTCTTTTCAGCGGCTTCCTTTGCGGCCTTTTCGGCGGCTTCGGTGCGCTTCGTGGCGACCGAGGCCATCATGCCCGAGCAGAGGATGATGGCGGCGCCCGTGAGGGTCGCGGCGGTCACGCTCTCGCCGAACCAGAAGAAGCTGATGATGACGGAGAACGGAATCGCGGAGAAGCCGAGGCAGGACGACAGTAGCATGTTGCCGTAGGCATAGGAGCGGGTCGTGCAGATCTGGCCGAGCGTGGCGCACAGGCCCATGCCGAGAATGCCGATGAGGCCCTTCGTGTTGGGCATGTGCAGGCCGCCCTCAAGCGCGTAGGTGCCGACAAGGCCCGTCACGGTGCCGAAGAGCGTGAAGTAGAAGACGATTCGCCAGGAGGGCTCCTTCATGTTGCCGAGCTCCTTCATCTGCCAGTAGATGACGAGGTCGAGGAGCGAGACGCCGAGACAGACGAGAGCAGGGATCAGCTCGCCCTCGTTGAAGCTCGGCTGCAGAACGATCGTGACGCCCGCAAAGCCTGCGATCGTCGAGAGGACGAGAGCCCACGGCGCGGGCTTGTGGCGCATCATGGCGAGGACCACGAAGTTGGCGGCCATGAAGAGCGGCGTCGTGTAGATGAGCGTCATGTTGGTCCCGAAGTGCATCTTGCCGAGCGTGAAGAACCAGAGCATGATCGAGAGCGTGCCGAGAACGGAGCGCTTGATGTGGCCCGCGATGTGCGGCGTTTTGAGAGTGAGGGTCGCGCGGTTGCGCCAGACAAAAAGGGAGATCACCAGCACGCCGAAGAGCGAGCGGTAGAAGACCATCTCAATGGGGCCGTGGGCGCCGCTGCAGAGCTTGACGAACGCGGCCATGACCGAGAAGAGCGCGGCCGCAGCCAGCGCCCAGAGGGATTGCTTCATCATTTTTTGTTTTTCTCGAAGACGATTGTGGTGGTGTTTGAATTTTGAGGCGCCTCGATTGTATCCAAAGTCGGGGCCGAAAAAAAGGCGGCACGAAGCCGCCGCACATCAATTGCGGATAAACAGTTATTTTGTGGATTGCCGCATCCTTCGGGCGAACGGCGCGAAGGACGCGGGAGCATGTTTTTTGGGGAAGCGCGCTAGCGCCAGCTCTCGATGAAGAGAAGCGGGATCGCATCAAGGCCCGAGGCCGTGACGGCGAATTTCGCCTTCGCGCGCACCACGGGCTTGGCATGATAAGCGATTCCGAGCGCGGCTGCACCGATCATCTCAAGATCGTTTGCGCCGTCGCCCGCGCAGATGGCCTGATCGAGCGTGGCGCCCGCCTGGTGGCAGAGAATTTCGAGCGTGCGGCGCTTGCCGTCGGCGTCGAGAATGTGGCCGCCAGCGGGGCCCGTCACCGTTCCGTCGAGAACGCCCTTCTCATGATCGATTCCGAGCATGTTGCTGAAGTCGCCCGTCATGCCGAGGCGCTGGGCAACGGCATGCGTGAAGTGCGTGAAGCCGCCCGAGAGAATGTAGCTCCTGATGCCGTGCGCGTTGCAGAAGTCGATGAGGCGGGCGGCGCCGGGCTGGAGCCTGACGCCCGCGAGCGCTTCGTCGATGACGGAAACGGGCGCGTCCTTCAGAAAGGCGACGCGCTTGACAAGGCTTTCGGCGAAGGTGAGCTTCGTGCCGCCCTCCATGGCGGCGCGGGTGACCGAGGAGACTTCCTCGCCCACGCCGTAGAGCGCGGCCATGTCGTCGATGCATTCGTTCTGGATGACGGTGCCGTCCATGTCAAGGCAGATCACGCGGAAGTCCTTGACGGAAAGACCGGCCTTCACTTCGAGAACGTCGATCGAGTCGTCGTTCGCAAGACGTCGGGCAATGGTGCGGGAGGCCATCGGAGAGAGGCCGCAGAAGCGCGCCGCATTGGGGCGCGTGAGAACTTCGCCCGCCCGGCATTCGTCAGCGAGATCACAGACGAGATCGGGCGTGACGCCGGGACCGGCAATAATCAGATCGAGCATGTGTTGCCTTGGAAAAGAGACGGAATTTATCAACTGTATCCCAAGGACGACAAAGAAGCAAACCGAAAGGAAGCGTGAATGCGGGAGTCCGGCAGGAAGGCCGGCATGTCCGAAAGACGCTGTCTGAGAGGGACGCAAAACGCCTGTGGTGCATTTGCGGCTCTGATAAAATGGACGGCCTCTGAAAAAGGCTTGCCGATAACAACAAAGGCCATTTCCCTCATCATGTCGCTCTTTCAGCTTCGTCAAACGGTTCTTCTTCTGATCACGGCCACCATCTGGGGCCTGAGCTTCGTCGCACAGTCGGTCGGAATGGACCACGTCGGCCCCTTCACGTTCACGGCCTCGCGCATGTGTCTGGGCGCTCTGGTGCTCCTGCCCTTCATTTTCTGGAACCGAAAAAGGCTCGCGAAGACGAATCCGGTCGAGCATGCGGCCCGCACGACGCCTCAGTACAAGAAGACGCTGCTTCTTGGCAGTCTCGCCTGCGGCCTGTGCCTCTTCGGCGGCGAGTCGCTCCAGCAGTTCGGTC
>CAKQKT010000070.1 GCA_934249275.1 uncultured Sutterella sp.
CGCTCAGGGACTTGCCGGCAGCGGCCTTCCCGTCGAAGAGCTTGACCTCACCGACCGCTGGGAGCGCGAAGAGCCGCGCTCGTTCGAACCCGGCGATCTTGTCTTCGTCGGCGTTCCGGTCTATTTCGGCCGAGTTCCTCTTCCGATGCAGTCGCTTGCCCACTGGACGGGCCGCGGCGCAACGGCCGTACCGGTCGCCGCCTACGGCTGCCGCGCTCATGAAGACACGCTTCGCGAGCTTGCCGGCGTCCTTCGCGCCGCAGGATTCGTCGTAACCGCAGGCGCAGCCTTTCCGGTCGAGCACAGCCTGTTCCCCGAATTCGGCGCCGGCCGCCCCAACGACAGCGACCGCTTTTCGGCCGGAGACTTCGCCCGCAGGGTTCTTGAAAGCCTTCAGAACGGCACGGCCCGTCCGGATCCGGCATTCCCAGGCAAAGGCGAGCTTCGCCCCTACCTGAAGACGGTCGTCGCCCCGCAACCCGACACCGCCTGCCGCATGTGCGGCCGCTGCGCCGACGCCTGCCCCATGGACATCATCGATCCGTTCAGCATGCGCGTGAAGGACGTTTCCCAGTGCATCGGCTGCAAGGCCTGCATCGAGGCATGTCCCGACGGCCACCGCGAATATCCGGAAGCCGCCCTTGCCGCGAAGGCTCAGGTCCGCGAACGCATCCGCCCGGCCTGCGAAGCGCCGAAGTTCCCCGAATTCTTTTTCTTATTCCACTCCAGGTTTCCTTTCAGGTCAATAACCCCCGCCTGAGGCGGAGGCTTGAAAGAGCCTTTATTGACTAGTCTTAGTGAACTTCCTTCGGGAGGCGAACTACGTTGGTTGGGAATGTACAGGCACCGTGGGATGTTCATCCTAGTTCCACGCTCTGCGGTCTGTGTTTAAAAGCTCTGAGAGGTAGGAGCGGTGATGCAGACAAGAAACCCTTTCCAACTTTGACGAAGGATGTCAACCGGTCTTCAGGCCGAGCAAGCGGAACCTGCGGGTATCCGCAAAGGAGATACTTTGAAAGTTTTTGTTTTGAACATGCGCGGCGAACCGCTAATGCCGTGTTCGCCTGCAAAGGCGAGACACATGCTGAAGGCGGGCAAGGCCGTCGTCGCGCAGCGAACGCCATTCACGATTAAGCTTACCATCGCCACGGGCGAGACGAAGCAGGACGTGACGCTTGGCGTCGACGCAGGCGCAAGGCGCGTTGGCATTTCCGCCACGACGGAAATGGAGGAGGTCTTCGCGTCCGAAGTCGAGCTTCGACAAGACATCACGGGACTTCTTGCCGACCGTCTGGCTTTCCGACGTACAAGGCGCAATCGCAAGACGCGCTACCGCGCTCCGCGATTCAACAATCGCGTTCGATCGAAGAACAAGGGATGGCTTGCGCCGTCCGTGGAGAACCGCATTCAGGCGCATATCTCGCGCATTGAAGCGGTTTGCCGAGTGCTTCCGATCACCAAGATCGTGATTGAAACCGCATCCTTCGACATTCAGAAGATCAAGAATCCCGAAGTCGAAGGAACGGGCTATCAGCAGGGCGACCAGCTTGGATTCTGGAACGTGCGCGAGTACGTTCTTTTCAGAGACGGTCATGTCTGTCAGCACTGTCGTGGTCGATCCAAGGATCCGATCCTCAACGTGCATCATCTTGAAAGCCGCAAGACGGGCGGTGACGCGCCAAACAACCTGATCACGCTCTGCGAGACATGCCACAAGGCATATCACGCCGGGAAAATCAAGTTGAAGGCACGACGCGGCACGTCGTTCAGGGCTGAAGCCGTCATGGGCATCATGCGCCGGACGCTGCTTGATCGCGTCCGCAGGGCGCATCCCGAACTGTCTGTCGAGAACACCTACGGGTATCTGACGAAGCACAAGCGCATTGCCCTTGGCCTGCCCAAGACGCATTGCGCCGACGCCTTCTGCATTGCCGGAAATCTGAATGCGCTGCGAAGAGGAGACTTCCTCTTCCAACGCCAGACGCGCAAGCACAATCGTCAGATACACAAGTGTTCGATTCTCAAGGGCGGAGTGCGGAAACTCAACCAGGCGCCATTCCTTGTCAATGGCTTCCGCCTTTTCGACAAGGTGAAGTGCAAGGGACGAATCGGGATCATTTTCGGTCGCCGTTCTTCCGGTTCCTTCGACGTCAAAACGCTGGATGGAGCCCGGCTTTCCGCTAGCATCAGCTCCAAAAAGCTGATGCTTCTCGAAAAGCGAACCACTTTCTTAACTCAACTTAGAAAGGAGAACGGCGCTTCCTCCCCGTCCTAAAGGGCAGGGTTTCCGCGCCGATTTATGATGACGACCAGGCAGCTCACCATTACCGACATTGCCTCCACAGGGGCAGGCATCGCCTATGAAGACGGCCTTCGCATCTTCGTTCCCGGGGCGCTTCCCGGAGACGAGGTCACCGCAGAAGTCGACCCGCCCGCACGCGGCACGCGCTCGAGCGTTGCACAGTACGTGACGATCACCGGGCAGAGTCCCTGGCGCGCCGCATCTCCCTGCCCGGCACATGCGGCCAAGCCCGCCTGTGGCGGCTGCACGCTCGGCTTTCTGACCACTGAAGGCCAGGCCGTCATCAAGCGCCGGCTTCTCACCGGCGCGCTCGCCGAATCGGGCGTCGACGCACCCGAACCCCTGCCGCTGGTCGAGGCGCCGCATGAGAACGGCGTCTTCACGCCGGGCTTTCGCAACAAGGCCGTGCTCTACCCGGGCGTAGATCCGGAAGGCCGCTGGTACTTTGCCATGTACGCCCAGGGCTCTCACTTCCCGGTCCCCGAATCCGCGAACTGCCCGCAAACGCCCGCCTGGATGGCTACGGCCGCCAAAACCGCCGCCTTCATGCTTTCGCTCTCTGAGCTTGCTCCCTGGAACGAGTCCCACCGCGAAGGCGACGTGCGCACGATCGTCATGAGGGAGGGAGTCGACTCGGAGAAGCCCCAGCGCCTCTTCACGCTCTGCGTTCACAGCGAAACACCCGAAGTTCGCACCTTTACTGAAAGGCTTGCCAAGAAGCTCCTTGAAGAAGGCGTCACGAGCGTCTTTCTCAACCTGCACCCGACGCCGGGCAACGCCGTGCTCGGCCGACACAGCCTGCACATCGCCGGCACGGACGGGATTGAGACGACGATCGGCGGCCTGCGCTTTGCCGTGCGCCCCGAGACCTTCCTTCAGGTCAATCCCGGCCAGACGGAAAAGCTATATGCCATGGCCCTAGAATGGGCGGCGCTTGAGAAGGACGAGGTCTTCCTCGACCTCTACTGCGGCGTGGGCACGATGACGCTTCTCGGCGCTCAGGCCTGCGCCAAGGCAGTCGGCGTCGACATCGTCGCCGCTTCGATCGAGCGCGCGAAGATCAATGCAAAGCGCAATGAAATCGACAACGCCGTGTTCCATGCCGGCGCGGTTGAATCGGAACTTCCCAAGCTCATCGCGCAGGGCATCAAGCCTGCCGCGGCCATTCTCGACCCTGCCTTCAAGGGACTTGAAGAATCCGTGCCCGCCATGCTGACGAGCCTGCCGCTGACGCGCTTCGTCTACGTTTCCTGCAACCCGAAGACCTTCGCCCGCGATGCGGCGAAGTTCATCGAACTCGGCTGGCGCATTGAAAAAATCGCGCCCGTGGATCTCTTCCCGGGCGCGCTGCACGTCGAAACGGTCGCGAAGTTCGTTCGCTAGTCTAGCCGCTGTACAAGCCTTCCTTGAAGCGCTCGGGATTCAGGAAGAACTCGAGCGCCTTTTCCTCCCTGCGCGTGCAGTAGAAGTCGGGAAGGCTGTCGCGCACGATCTTGCCGTAGCTCTTGTTGAGAATGCGCGGATCGCAGATGACGAGCATGCCCCGGTCGTCCTCGGAGCGAATGAGGCGGCCCGAGCCCTGCTTGAGCGTGATCACCGCTTCGGGAAGCGTAATTTCGTCAAAGGGGCGCTTTCCGGATTCCTCGACGGCGCGGCTTCTGGCCATCATCACCGGATCATTGGGCGGCGCAAAGGGAAGCTTGTCGATCACGACGAGCGAAAGCGCCTCGCCCTTGACGTCGACGCCCTCCCAGAAGCTCATCGACCCCACGAGAACAGCATTGCCGTGCGCGCGGAACTCCTCGATGAGACGCATCTTCGGCCCGTCCCCTTGCACGAACAAGGGATAGGGATTGCCGTTGGCATCAAGCCTTGCGCGCAGCTCGTCGGCCGCCGCCCTGACTGCGGCAAGCGACGTGCAGAGTATGAACGTTCGCCCGCCGGCCGCATTGATGAGCGGCCAGACCTTTTCCACCACGTTGTGCGTATGCATCGCCGTGTTGTTGGCGGGCGGCGGCATCTGAGGCAGATAGAAGCACCCCTGCTCCCAGTAGTTGAAGGGGCTCTCCCACGTATGCTCGACGCATTCGCCGATGCCGAGGCGCTTCTTGAATAGATCGAACCTTCCGCCACTCGAGAGCGTTGCGGACGTAAAGACCCAGGCGCCGCCCTCGCGTTCGCGCATCTCGCGGAATTCGTCCGCAAAGGTCAGCGGCGTCAGATTGAAGCGAATGCCGTGCGAGCTCACTTCCAGCCACTGAACCTGCACATTGGGATCGCGAGCCTTTGCCGGCGCCTTCCCCTCGCCGTCCTCGCCCGCATCGGCAGGCTCCGGATCAGGAGAATCCACGGACTTCAGCTCCTCAACCTCGCCGTTGCGGCACTTCTCAAAGATCTTCGTCCAGGCATCCATCTGCTCGAGAAGCTCGGCATGACGCTCGGCAAGCGTGTCCATTTCGTTGTCGCGGCCCTTGTTGGCGGCCATCGCGTCGCCCATGGCGGTGAAGGCCGCACGCAGGCGCTCGTAGCCCGGATAGAGCTCGCCGAAATTCTCAATTTCGGAAACATCAAGCCTTGCGCCGTCCGTCAGGCCGATCCTCTGGGCGTCCAGTCTGAATTCGCGTCCGGCCTTGAGCACCCGGTCATAGATGATTTCCCAGTCGGCGCCGTCGTTGCACTTCGTGCGGCCGAGGCGGCGGGCTTCCATCGAGACGGTCTCGACGTCGTAGGTCGAAAAGCTCGTGCCGAAGAAGTTCGAGGCGATGCCGGGAAGCTGATGCGCTTCGTCGATCACGGTGAGCGCGGCCTGCGGCAGCATGCCGTCAATCGCGTCGGATTCACGCTTGAGCGCCATCGAGCTCAGATAAAGATGATGGTTCACCACAACGACCTGGCTCTGCATGGCATTTTCGCGAGCCTTCTTCACGAAGCATTCCTCGTAGTGCGGGCAGCGGTCCTTGCCGAGGCAGTTTTCGCGCGTGCTGGTCACGAGCGGCCAGAGTCGGTCGTCCTCGGGAACGTCCGGAAGCTGAGCCCTGTCGCCCGTCTTCGTGACGGCTGCAAAGCGTTGGATCTTTCTGAACTTCAGATAGGAATTCTGTTCCGGGAGCATTCCGTCGGATGCGGTGATCTCGAGACGATAGAGACAAACGTAGTTGGCTCGTCCCTTGAGAAGCGCAACCTTGACGGGCACGCCGAGTGCATCGCGAAGCGCCGGAAGGTCCTTTGAGCAAAGCTGGTCCTGAAGCGACTTGCCCGCGGTTGAGATGACGCAGGTTGCGCCCGCAAGCAGAGCCGGCGTCAGATAGGCAAACGTCTTGCCGGTGCCTGTTCCGGCTTCGGCAACTAGAAGACTCTTCTGCTCGACGGCACGGGCCGCTGCAATAGCGAATTCGCGCTGGCTGTCTCGAGCTCGAAAGCCCTTGACCGCCTTGGCGAGAGGACCGTTCTCCTCAAAAGCCAGAGCCACTCGCTGCTCGAGCGGCGTCGATGCGTCCCAAAGACGCGGATTCAGGTCTTTTTCCGGCATTTGTCCTGCGCCTTAGAAATACTTCGAGAGGCCGGAGTCACGGTTCTTCTGAGACTCCTCATAGCGATCCTGAGCCGCACGGCGCTCCTCAAGCGTCTTGTTGAGGTTTGCGCGACGAGCCTCGCGCTTGGCCTTGTTCTTGGCCGCAGTGGACTCCGCCTCCTCAAGGCGCTTTCTGGCTTCCGCCTGCTTCACCTCGTAGGCCTCGAGATTGGCCGCCTCCTGGGCCCTGCGTTCGGCCGCCTCGGCCTGTTTGGCCTCGACATCGGCCGCGGTTCGTCCCACATGAGACTCAACCGGCTTCGAGGCATCCTTCGGGCGGCTCTTCATCTTGAGAGGATTGCGATGCTCGGCTGCGCCCTGCGCAGCCTTTCTCTGCTTTTCCTCATAGGCACGCACGTTTTCCTCTTCGCGGGCGCGGCGCTCTTCCGCACGGGACTGCATGGCCTCGACATCGGCGGCGCTAGTGCCTCCGCTGAGATTCATAGGCTGGCGGGGATCACGCTTTTCCTTCTCACGACGTTCCTTGAGATCGTTCAGACGATCAAGGCGAATGATTTCGTCGGCCCTGAAGCGAACGCTTCGGATCTCCATCTCGCGCTCGTGATGCAGGTCTCTTGCATCCTGAATGCAGGCGTTGACGAGAAAGCGGGTCTGACACCAGGCCTTCATGTCATTGAATGCGGCGTCAATGCGCTTTTGCACGAGTTCTCCCTCGTCGTTCGCAGCCTTGGCGTCGCGAGCGGTCTTCAGAGAAGCTTCGGGCGACCAGCGGTCATGATAGGAACGATCGCCCAGCACCTTCTGCGCGGCCTCCATGCGGCTCTTGAGCTCGGCCTTGTCTGCGGCAGCAGATGCCGTTGGCGCGAGCAGAAAATGAGCCATCAGTGCGGAAAGAAGAAGAGTGCACGGCTTGTTCATCGAATGCGGCCTTTTTGAATGTGATCTTTCTGATTCTTAAGCCCGGCTTTTCGCCGGAACATTGTTTTCCAAAGTGCTGACAGTCTACCAAATGGACGGCTTTCCATAAGCCTTCGGAGATTTTCGGAATGCATCATCCTGCAACCGACAGATGCGGTTCGGCCCGCACTCCATCAGGATTGCGGGCCGAATGCTCGAATGCGGTTTCGAGCCGCGCCGTCAGAACGTCGTCACGACTTCATTCATCGGAAGACGGGACTTCGGACGAGAGGCATTGCTGTCGTCGGGCATGCGATAGCCGAGGCTCACGGCGCAAACCGTGCGCAGGCCCTTTTCGGCAAGGCCCAGGCATTCGTCCATCTTCGCCATGTCCAGACCCTCAAGACACGTCGAATCGATGCCGCGTTCGGCCGCCGCCCAGAGCAGGAAGCCCATGGCGATGTAGGCTTGGCGCGTCTCCCAGGAAAGCAGCTCTTCGGGCGTGACCTGATGCAGGCCCACAAAATGACGGCGGCCCGCATCGGCGGCGCCGGAGGCGACATCCTCGGCCGTCACGCGGCCGTCTGCGAGCTCCTGCTCGGCAAGGCGGCGGAAGCGTTCTTCCGTAAACTCAGCCGGCACCGTAAAGACGACGAGATGGCTAGCATCGGCTACGCGGGGACGATTGAAATCCAGCACGGCCGGCATCCACGCGAGCCTTGCCTTCCTCCGTTCCAGTGATGAAGAAGTGCCAGGGCTGGGAATTGACCGAAGACGGCGACAGGCGAAGCACCTCCATCAGATCGGCCATGTCCTTGTCGCTGATCTTGCGGGCGGGATCGTAGTGTTTGGTCGTGTAGCGCGTGCGCACAAGCTCGACGATGTCCATAATGATTTCCTCTGTGAGAAGATGCCGCCCGGAGGGGCCGGGCGGCCGATCATTTCATTTTATGCCCGGTAGATTCGTCCTGCCGTCCCCTGCAAGAAGCGGTTGCAATCAGCCTGACTGACCCGGCCTCATGCTTCGACCGGCTTAGGCTTGCGCGTGATCTTCACGCGCTCGATCCGATGGCCGGATACGTCGGCAACTTCAAAGACAAGCCCGGCTTCCTCGATCTTGTCTCCGACTTCCGGCAGACGGCCCATGCGATCGAGGAGCAGGCCGGCAAGCGTCACGTAGTCGCCTTGAACGTTCATCAGACCGTCAACGCCACAGGCCTGTTCAACGAGGAAAAGCTCGACGCTTCCCTCCGCGCTCCATCCGCCGTCAATCTCCTCGATCGAAAGCTTGTCGCCTTCGTCGGGAAAGTCGCCTGCGATGGCCTCAAGAATGTCATGCGAGGTGGCAAGCCCCTGAATCACGCCGAACTCATCGGTCACGAGCACAAGCGAAGCTTGAGAGCTCTTGATGTCCTGCATGAGGCGAATGACGTTGATCGTCTCGGGCACGGTGAGAGGCTGATGCTCGGAAGCACAGCGGACAAGCGCCTCGGCCGAAGGGCTCATGCCGATCAGATCCTTGGCCTTCACGACGCCGATCACATTCTCAAGCGTACCGTCGCAAACAGGGAAGCTGCTGTGCGGCATATCCTGCACGCGCTTCATGTTCTCCTCGAAGCTGCGGCGGGAATTAAGCCAGGCAATCTCGCTGCGCGGCGTCATGATGGTCTTCACATTTCGTTCGGCAAGCGTGAGCACGCCCTCGACCATCTGGCACTCTTCGCGGCCAAAGCTCTCATGCGGCGAAGCGCTCTTCAACGCCTCGCTCTTTTCACGGCCGGGTGTTCGCGTCATGAGGCGCACGATCGCATCCGTCGTGCGTTCGCGAAACGGCATGCGCTCGAGATTCTTCGAAGCATTGTGCGCGGCGAGCTGGTTGAAGAACTCGATGAGAATGGAGAACGCAATGGCAGCGTAGAGATAGCCCTTCGGAATATGGAATCCGAGGCCTTCGGCGATCAGGCTGCAGCCGATCATGAGCAGGAAGGACAAACAAAGCACGACCACCGTCGCATGGCGATTGACGAAGTCGGTCAGCGGACGGATCGCCGTGATCATCACGATCATGGCCACGACGACGGCGCTCATCATCACATAGAGGTTGTCTACCATGCCGACGGCGGTGATGATGGAGTCGAGCGAGAAGACCGCGTCAAGAATCAGAATCTGTGCGATGACGAACCAGAAGCCCGCCTTGCCCGAACCGTGCTTTTCGGAATGCGGCAGCGCCTCGAGGCGTTCGTGGAGTTCGGTCGTGGCCTTGAAAAGGAGGAAGAGACCGCCGCCAAGAAGGATCAGATCTCTGAACGAGAAGGCGTGTCCCCATACGGAAAAAACGGGATCCGTAAGGGCCACGAGCCACGACATGATGGAGAGAAGGCCGAGACGCATTGCGAGTGCAAGACCAAGGCCGACGTACAGCGCCTTGTTCTGCTGAGAAGCCGGAAGCTTCTTCGCAATGATGGCAATGAAGACGAGATTATCGATCCCGAGAACGATTTCAAGAACGATGAGGGTGATGAGACCGACCCATATGGCCGGATCAAGCAGAAATTCCATATGCGAATGAAAGGATAAGCATCCTGTCCGAGGATGCCCGGAGCGCATCAGCGACCGGCCTCGAAGGCTCGGCTTACGAAATGCGATGCGTTCGATAAAATTAACATATTCCTTTCAGGAGCCTCTCCTTCAGGCAGATCTTTTCACGGCTCCGAAACATCTCGAAAATAAAAAAATCCAATGCCGCTTTCCGAAAACCTGTGCAGCCGCCTGGCTGCCGAAGCTCTGCCCCAGCCCGGCGCATCCGCCCGCGGCCTTTCCGCCGTCATCGACACCAATGTCGTGCTCGACCTGATTTACTGGAATGATCCCCATGCGGAGGACTTGAGGAAGGCGCTCGAAGAAGGACGCATTCATGCGCTTCGATCGAACGAAGCCATGATGGAGCTTGCGGAAGTGCTCTCGCGCCCGAACTTCACGGGCAGCGAGGACGAGGCGGCGCGTCTTACCGCACTCTGGTGCGCGAGGAGCGTGCCCGTTGACGAGGACAAGATCAGCGAGGCGGCCGGGATCATCACGGTCCAGTGCCGTGATCCGCTTGATCAGAAGTTCTTCACGCTCTCGCTCGCCGGCGGCGCGAAGGTTCTCATCAGCAAGGACAAGCTCGTGCTCAAGGCCGGCCGCAAGATGAAGCGCTACGGCACCGCCGCATTCCGTCCGGACGAAACGGCCAAAAGGCTTGCTGCGCTATAAAGACAGGCGACGCACTTACTCGATGACGTACTTGACCATGGCAATGACGTTGACGGCAATCCATAAGGCCACCATGGCAAAGGCGACGTAGATCGCGCCGCGCATGAACTTTCGCATCGGAAGAAGCTCCAAAAAGTGCAGGAAAGGAAAAGGCGTTCATTTTAGCCGACCGCCGCATCAGCTGACGAGCACCTTCCCGACTCCTCATGCCGGCCAGCAAGGGTCGGCTTTTGCGTGAAGCCGCTCCGCACCCCGTCGGCATCTGTCGTCAATTGACGGCAGTTGCTCACAAATTTCGGCTCTTCCGACTTTTTGGGGTAACCAGGCGCATTGGTCGATGTCAGAACTGGCTCTTGAGAAGGAAACGGTG
>CAKQKT010000071.1 GCA_934249275.1 uncultured Sutterella sp.
CACGGAGCCTTTTCAGCAAGCTGCTCGGCCACGGCGGACGTGGCTTCGTTCATCATGCGCTGGTTGTAGGCGTGCAGATATTCGACGGCCTTGTCGTTCGAAACCTTGAGGAGAGACTTGGCGCGGGCGGCAACTGCGGGAACGTCGTTCTTCCAGGCCGTTTCAAGCTTGTCGAACTCGGCGCGGACGGCCTTCATGTCGTCGCGCTGGAAGTCGAACGTGTTGGCGGCGGCGACAAACGTCGTGACCGGCCAGGCGCCGTGCCAGCTGAAGTTCTTGGCCGTGCCCTTGAAGTGTTCGGCCGTGGCCTGATCCCACGTCATGAAGGCGGCGCCTTCAGCCGGGCGGGCGAGCGGGAAGAACGGGATGAACGGCACTTCGCACGGACGGGAGAGCGCACGGTAGCCGGAGATGAGAAGCGGATTGTCGTTGAGTTCGTAGACTTCGGCTTCGTGCGTCGTGCCGCGGCAGATGCCGTAGCCGTTCGTATGAGACCACTCGGCATCCTGCTCGAGCATGCCGTGTTCGTGCGTGCGAAGCAGATCTTCAACATCGGCAACGGTCCACTTCTTCTGGGCGATGGCGGAGTACGGGAACTTTTCCGGATCCGTGATGTTCTCGCCGATGATCTTGTTCCAGGCGAGATTGTTGCGGGTGGCGTTCACTTCGGAAGCGCGGCGGGCGGCGGGAGCCACGGCGACGCGGAAGTTGAAGTCGCTGTAGACGCCTTCCTTGGCGGGCTTGTAGCGGCCGTTCTTGATGGCGCGCTCGATCATGCCCGGGGCCACGATCACGTTCTTCGTGTCGGTGGCGTCAACCTTGTCCATCATGAAGTTGTTCGGGATATAGACGATTTCGTTGTCCTGAACGCGGCGGGCGACCCAGGTGTTGCCCTGATGGATGGCGATCTGCCAGGCTTCGTTCTTGTCGGCGACCGTGTAGGTGCGGCCCTGGGAGTTGTAGCCGTACTTGCCGAGAAGGTCGATGGCGATGTCGATGGCGTGGCGGGCGCTGGTGGCGCGTTCGGCCATCAGGCGGCGGATGCCGTAGCCGATGCCGCCGTCCTTGAGCGGCATGATGTCGTCTTCATAAATGCCCGAGCAGGCGTTCGAAACGATCACGACGCCGTTTTCATTGACGAAGCCGTCGGAGAAGGAGGCGCCCTTCGGGCTGTAGGTCTGGGACCAGAAGAAGCCGAACGTCTTTTCAACCTGCGGGATGGAGGCGGCAGCCGGTTCGTACTTGATCATTTCGCCGGCCTGGTGCGTGGCGGCGGGAACCCAGTACTGAGCCGTCAGAATGCGGCCGCCGTTGTCCTCGTTGTGGCCCACGAGAATGTTGCCGGTGGCGCTGGCATCCTTGCCGATGATGATCGTCGAGCAGGCGGATGCATTGAAGGCCATGGAGCCCATGGCGGCGCCGATTGCGAGAACGGCAAGCTTGGTCTTGAAATTCATGATGTTTTTCCTTTATGAAAAATGCTTACTTGATGACGGCGACCGTATCCATGGAAGAGATGCGCTTGTCGCCGACATAGCCGTAAAGCCAGACGTCATGGAGCGACGTGCCGGCCACCAGGCGCTTGGCAACGTCCTTCTGCACGAAGGTGAAGACAGCGTCGGTCAGGCCGTCGCCGTTGACGTCCTTGTAGGTCACCCTGACGGCCTGGTCAAGATCGTCGGCCATCAGGATGCGGTTGGGAACATTGGCGCGGCCTGCGCCGAGCCAGAACTCCTTTCAGTTATTTGGCCTTGACGACGAGCTCGACTTCGTTGCCGAGCATGTTGTAGAGGTCCGTCAGTTCTTCGCGCGTAGCGCTCAAGACTTCCTCAAAGGCGACGCCCCGGCCGGCAGCTTCGAGATCGGCCGCGATGGCGCGTTCGGCGTCGGTTTTGGCGACGGAGTTAAGCGAGACGGATTCGTCGCGCTTGATCGTCACCTTGACGAGCGTCTTTCCGGCGGACTTCGCCGTTTCGACCGTCGTCTTGAAGAAGACGAGCGAATCGTCGGCCTTCACAAGGTCAAGTCCTTCGACGGAGGCCGCTGCAAGCGTGCCGGTCACGGGCTTCCCGTTGTAGACAGCCTTGAGGTCGGCGTCGGAGAGCGCGATCACGGCGCCCTTCTTGAAGACCACCTTGCCGGCCTTCACCGTCTCGCCGGCCGCCACGAGAAGCGTGCCGCCGTTGTTGACGCTGATGTCGGCGAGATGCGTGCCCTTGGCCTTCAATTCACCCTTCTTCGTCAACTCGTCGTTGTACTTGGCGAGGAGGCCGAATCTGCCGCCGTTGACTTCGACGGCCTTCGTGCCGAAGGATTCGGTAAAGCCAAGGAGCGTGCCGCCCTCGACGGTCGTGCCGCCTTCATAGGTATTGTCGCCCGTGAGCACCAGCGTGCCTTCGCCGCGCTTGACGAGGGAGCCGCGATAGAGACCGCCGTCGATGCGCTTCTGAACGGCTTCTGCACGCAGCTTGTAGTAGTCGGCGCGCCACTTCTTCGCATCGTCGAGCGAGATGATGTGGTTGGTGTCGTCATCGTCGCCGTCGCGAACGACGAAACCCTCGCCCAGCGTGTAGCCGCCGCCCGCCTCAATCTTCGTGCCGTTGGCGGATGCGGCCATCCAGGCCTTGTCCTCGCGCTCGCGCTGCTTCAGGGCAATGTCGGAGATGTCGTTCGTCCAGACGTCGAGCGAGTTCGCGTCCATGTCGTAGTCGAAACGGCCGAAGAGCTGGCCCGGGCCGTAGAGGGCCTTGTCTAGATCAGGCATACCCCAGCCGAAGCGGACGTCGACTTCACCCTCGGGCGCCGTCCAGCTCGTGAAGTTCGAGCCGTCCTTGTTCTTGTGGGTGGCCGTCGTGAAGAGCACGTTGCGCACCTGGATCGCGTTCATCTGCTCATAGCGCGGCATGAGGACGCCGATGCAGGCCGTAACGTGGGGAGCGGCGGAAGACGTGCCGTTCGCGGTCTTGTAGATGGGCTTGCCGAAGTCCGGGGACTTCTTGTCGGCATTGAGGCGCGGGCTGATGATGCGGTCGGCAGGACCGGAAATGGTCCACCACTTGCCGGTGCCGGCTTCATTGAAGTCCTTGCGCAGATCGATCTTGCCGAGCGGCTTGACGCGGTTGTTGAGGTCATCGCGGTTTTCAAGGCGAACGCCCGCAACGGCAATCCAGTTGTCTTCGGCTTCGGGATTGAAGTACGGATAGTTCGGGCGATAGAACGGGTTTTCCATGTCGCGGTTGCCGGTCGTCATGACCTGCACGACGTTCGTGCCCTTGACGGCTTCCCATGCGCCGTCGACGAAGGACGGCGTGCCGTTGTACTTCTTGTTCGAGTAGAAGTATTCGTATTCGGAATCCGCTACGGTGCGGGCCGTCAGATGGATGGCGGTCTTGCCGCCGTCGGCGCCGACGACGCCCTTCTGTTCGACGATGCGGACGTTGGTGCCGAAGGAATTGTTGATCACGCCGCCGCGCTTGGCGCCGTTCGTGGCGACGAGGTCGTCTGCCAGCGCCTTCCAGCCGGCATAGAAGAAGTCATGATCGAGGAACGGACCGTAGTTCGTGTTGTCAGTGCCGCCGGAGTTGCCCGACACGATGTCGGCGGCCCAGGCTACGCCGTGCGTGCCGTAGCCGTCGCGGTTGGCGCCCATCACGCCGGTCACGCCGGAGCCGTGGGCGTCATTGAATTCGGGCATCCAGCCGCCGTTGACGTCGTACTTGTCGCCCTTCCTGTATTCGCCCTTGTCGCCGTCCTGCTGCGGATAGCGGAAGCCCGACGAGCCGTAGGTGCCCGTCACGTGCGTGACGGTGATGCGCGGCGTGTTGAGTTCGGGATGGCTCTGAAGAACGCCGGAGTCCATGACGGCGATCTTGATGCCCTTGCCGTTGTAGCCCATGGCGTAGGCGGAGGAAGCGTTGATGGCCTCAAGGCCCCACTGCTTCTTGTATTCGACGCTTTCCCAGGATGACTTGTCGCCAAGCTTGCCCTCTTCAACATAGGCAGCCTGCGCGAAAGTGCCGCACAGCATTGAGGCCGCTGCGACGGCGAGCACAAGCGCGGATTTTCCTCGGTTGTGAGACTTGTGCGCTTCGTTTGAAGCAATGTACTGTCCGCGAGCTGCGTTCCAGACGGTTTTGTAAATGTGGTTCATCCTGGTTGGTCCTTGAATAAAAAAAGGTCGAGTCTGAAGAAGCCCCGCCGGCCCCTTTCCTGCCGGCGAGGCTCCTGTTGAAGCGAATCCGTTGACAGGAAGCGGATTCGCGAAAGCCATTAGAAGACGTAGGCCAAGCCGACGTAGGCCTGATAGGTGTCGCGGGCCGCATCACCCTTCTTGTCCTTGGCGGCGGAGCCGGATGCGTCGCTGTAGCTGTTGCCCACATAGGCCGTCACGCCCTTGGCCAACGAGTATTCATACACGGCGGCATAAATCGTTCGCTGGAAGTCAACGTCGGAATTGTTGGAAAGTTCGCCGTTGAAGTGCTGGACGTCGGCCATGAACTTGTGAGCGCCGCTCTTGTATTCGGCCCCGATCACGCCGGAGTAGCCGTCCCATCCGCGTTCCTTGTCGGCTGCGGTGGCGCCCGTGGCATTCTTGACCGCGAGCTTGGCGCCCGTCGCCCAGTCCGTCTGATAGCCGGCGCCGGCGCGCAGGCGCAGAGCCGGCGTCATCTGATACCAGCCGCCGACCTGATAGGCACGCGCATCGGCGTTGGCCTTGCCCGTCGTTGTGTCATGGGCCATGTCGACATTGGCAAACGTCAGAGCGAGGAACAGGTTTTCAACTTCGTAGTTGACGGCGGCCGAAAACGTATGCTGCTTTTCCTGCCATTTGTAGCCGTTGCCATCGTCATCCTCTTCCGCCTTGTCGCCGGTGGAGTAGCTCAAGCCGAACTTCAGATTGTTGATCTTGGGCGAGACGTAGTGAATGCCGTTGTTGACGCGGTCCGAGTTGGCAAACGTCGTGGTAACGGAGGACTGCGAGTAGGAAGTGCCCATCACGTCAAACTTGGAGACGCCCATGCCGTACGGTGCGGCGGAGGACTGAACCCCGCCTGTACGACCCGCACCGATTTCACCCCAGGGCCCCTTGACGGCAAGGATGGCGCGGCGGTTGAAAAGCGTGTTGGCAGAACTGAAATAGCCGGTATCAAGCTTGAAGCCGTTTTCCAGATAAACCTTGACCATGCAGCCGTTGCCGAGATCTTCCTTGATGTTGAAGCCGATACGCGGTGCGGACTTGTTGTTGGTCATCGACAGCGAGTCGTCCTGGCCTGACATGTTTTCGTATCTCAGGCCCGAGTCGACGCGGCCGTAAATCTGAATATCGGCAGCGGAAGCCGATGCGGCGGCCGCAGCGGCAAAAGCCACGGCCAGCGCGATTTTCTTGATTTGCATGACAAAAACTCCTTGTGGAATCCGGCAATCCTCATCAGCCGCGGATCCTGTGCGGCGGAAGCTTCAGTTGATTGCCCGGTTTGGTCTTAATAGTTGTGCTCGGCAACAAGTCGAGCAAAGTCGTCTGAAGATTGCTTGACGGACTGCATGGCGCCTTCCCAGAAGGCCGGATCGGCGGCATCGGCGCCGAAATGCACCCGTATGATTTCGTCCACGGTCATGCGGCCCGTATCGCGCAGCATGGCGGTGTAGAAGTCGTAGAAGGCGTCGCCTCGAACTTCCCATTCGCGCATCAGGGCCTGACTCATCAGGTAGCCGACGGTGTACGGGTAGTTGTAGATGAACTGGTCCGTCTTGTAGTAGTGAAGCTTGTGCGCCCAGAGCCAGGTGTCGGGCGTGACGTCTTCGCCGTACCAGCGCCTCCAGGTTTCGGTCATGAGGCTGCAGCAGCGCTCCGCCGGGACAACGCCGCGGCGGCGCTCTTCGAGGAACGCAAGCTCGAACTCCATGCGGACCATGGTGTTGAGGAGGAAGTTGGCGCCGCTGCGGGATTCCTGCCAGAGCATCTTGAAGCGCTCGTCACCCCGAGCCTCCTCAAGGAGGACCTTGCGAATGACGGCTTCGTTGAAGTTGCTGGCCGTTTCCGTCAGCGTCATCGGGAATTCGGTTTCAATCATCGGCAGATCGCGCATCGTCCAGTAATGGAAGGCGTGGCCGAGCTCGTGGCCCTGCTGAAGAACGGCGGTGATCGAACCCAGATAGGTCGAAAAAACACGCGGGATGCGGAATTCGTTGAAGCGTGAATAGAAGGCGCCGCCGACCTTCTTGTCGGAGGGTCTGGCGTCAAGCCACTTCTTCTCAAGCATCATGTCGATGAATTCGGACATGGCCGGATTGACTCTGCCGAGCGCGTCCTTGACGATCGCAATGCCCTCAGCGTAGCTCATCTTGCGGGGAACGCCGCCACCGGCTTCCGGAGCGGGAGCCATAATGTCGTAAAAGCCCAACTTCCCGGTACCAAGAACCTTGGCACGCAGGCGAATGCCTTCGCGAACCCAGCCGATGTTGTTGAAGATGGCCGTGCGGATGGCGTCGAGCGCCTCGCGGCTCATGCGGTTCTGGGCCAGCGAGACGGAGAGCGGATCGGTCACGCCCGCACGGTCGAACCCGGCCAGGCGAATGCCGTGCAGCTCGTTGAGAAGCGCGGCGTAGAGATCGGCGTGGCGGCGGTACCAGTCGTCCATAGCTTCGCCGGTCGTGCGGCGAAGAACCGGATCGGGATCCCCCTTCAAAATAGCGATCAGCTTGGCGGCGCGGACGCGGACGGCCTCGCCCGAAGCCGACTTAGCCTCGAAATCGACCAGCTTCTGGAGAGACTTGTGAATCGTGCCGAGCGACATGAAGGCCTTGAGTTCGATGTCGGATACGAGCGAAGCGTCCGATTCGGAAAGCTTGTTGTGCCAGTCGCCGAAGCGTTCGCGAAGCGAGAACTTCCAGTGCGAGAAGGGCTTCTCCTGCCAGAGTGCGGCGTCCTCGGAAAGAGCGGCGAGCGCGGCAAAGAGCGGCGCAGCGGCGGCCTCGAGATCATGCTTCAGATCGTCCGTCATGCTCATTGCTGCGGTCGAGGACGCATCCGTCACGTCCTTGGCGCCGAGGCACTTGGCAAAGGACCACATTGAGGACTGAAGCGTAAGGGCCTCCTCATAGGCGGACAGCGCCCGGGTGAGAATTTCGTCGGTCGCTTCGCCATTGAGCATGTCGGCGATGTCGGCTGTGAGCGCCTTCACGCGGGATTTGGAGCGCAGCCAACGGTCGTCGGTGAGACTGCCGTAGGCGTCGTCCATCTGCCACTCGGGCGTGTCGTTGATTTCAATGTTGCTCATTTGACGGCTCCGTTTACATGGCCAGCCAGAAGACGGCCAGATGATGGACGACGAGGCCTACGACGCAGGGAACGGACGCGCGATTGACAAGTTCGAGCGGATTCATCTTGAGCATGGCGGCAATAGCGATCACGACGCCGGCAACCGGAGAAAGCGGACGGGCGATCGTGGAGGCCTGGTGCATCGGAAGAACAAGCGTTACGGGGTTGACGCCCCTGTCCTTGGCAATCTTGGGCACCATTTCAACGAGCGGGTAGAAGGAGGCGCCGTTGGAGCCGGCAATGATCGTCACGAGCGTCGTGATGACCACGAAGAGGATGGACATGCCGAGTGCACCTGCGCCGGCATCGTTGGCGAGGCCGACGATGGCGTCAAGCATGCCGAGCGCCTTGAAGCCTTCGGCGAAGACGCCTGCGGCGATCACCAGCGACACGACGCCCGCCATCGACTTGCCCATGGCCTGCAGGAACACCTTGAGGCCGGCGGCGATCTTCTCGAAATTGCCGCGCCAGCGAACGGTTTCAAAGAGCATGCCGATCACGATGCAGAGGAACATTAGAGCGGAAATGTCGAGCCTCACGGAAGATATGCAGTACTGGGAGAACACCACCACGAGCACCATCGGAAGAAACGGCAGAAGCGCGTAGATCTTCGGAGCGGCCGTGCTCGGTCGCTTGACGTCCTCTTCAAAGACGAGCGTTTCACCGATGTGGTCCTCGCACTTCCAGCCTTCCTTGCGGTCGAGATAGCGCTGCCAGAACACGTGAGCTATGCCCATGGCGAGAACGGCGGGCAGAGCGGCCGGGATCTTGAAGAGGAACACATAGTCGAGAATCGTCAGTTCGCAAGCCTTGGCGGACGCAGCGGTCGAGCCGCCGAGCAGCACCATGGAAAGCGCGCCCGAGGTGACGAATACGGCGCCGATCGCCTTCTTGTTGAGGCCGAGCGCGGCAAGCGCCGGCCCCATCAGGGCCAGACAGAGAACGCCCAGACCGACGGCGGACGTGATCACCATCGAGACGGCCTTGCCGAGCATGAAGGCGACGAACACGAGGATGTACGGATTCTTGATGAGGGAGAGCGGCTTGATTGCGATGTTCACGAACGCGTCATTGGCGCCGATGTGGGTCATGTAAGAGGCAAAGCCCACCATCGTCATGATGAGAAGGCCGAGCCCCGCCAGACGGCTCGAAAACATGTAGCGAATGAATTCGATAACGTTCAGATAGTCGTTGCCCGTCGGCAGCGCCTTCTTGGGCATGAACGAGCCCGTGTCGAAATAGACGGCGCAAAGCAGCATGAAGACGCCGCTCGTGAAGAGGACCATGGGGGCGTACTTGCCCTTCAGGATCGCCCAGCCTACGACGATGAGCGTCACACACCCGATCAGAATGCCAATCATGCAAAAACTCCGAAATTCATTCGGCAACAAGCCAAAGTGACCGTCATTTTCAGACAACAGATCCTGATGCGGGCATCTCGGGCGGGAACGTCAGGTTGAACCCTCGGGTTTATCCCTACTACAAATTCACATTCCTACCCTCTTCTCCCCGATGTATTCTTTCGAAATTAACGTATCTTTTGATGGCCCTAGGGTTATCCCGATTCCGCATCATCGTTTACCCCATATGCCATCCATGTGCACAATGAAGCTGCAAACTCTCGCTTGGACAGATGAATTCATCCCCGCCCTCGATACAGAAGCCTTTCAGGGCGAGCTCGAGCGTCTCGAATCTCGAGTCATCGCGCTCGAAGCCGTGGCACAAAAGCCTCCGAAGCACGTCACCGCACTTGCGGATGCGGTTCTGTTAACGGACCGGGCGCGCGATCTTGTGCAGTCCCTCAAATCAGTCTGTCGGGCGAGACAAAGCCTGAAGGTGACCGACACGCTGGCCAACTCATGGCGCGTTGAGGTCACCCGCCTCGGCTCGCGGCTGGAAAAGGCTGCGGAGCCGATTGCGCAGGCCGTCTTTGCGCTCCCGGAAGACGCACGCTCTCGTGCGCCCTTTGACGCCTGGTGCTCGACATTTCTTTCGACCGAAGCCAAGCCCGATCCTCTGATGTCCGCCGTCATGCTTCCCTTGTCGGCCCATCACGATCATTTGACATCCACGATGAAGCTTCGCGTGCCGAGCGAGGACGGGCATCTTGTCAGCATGAGCTATGCGCAGGCAACCGCACTCATGAAGACATCGGACAATCCGCGTCTCTCACGCGCCGTTTTCGGAAACTACAACGCGTGGTTTGCCGAACAGGCGCCTGCCTTTGCGGATCTCCTCAATGCCGTTCTCGGCTGGAAGCTCTATGAGGCGGAAGGGCTCAAGCAGGATTTCTTCACGCATTCGCTTGCCGAAGAGCGCATATCGCCCGCAGCCTATGAAGCCCTCTCGCGCGCCTTGATCGCCAGACAGGATGTCATTCGCAGCATGATCACGAAACGCGCGGAAATGATCGGCCAGCCGCGCCTTCACGTCACGCAGATTCTCTACTCGATGCCGACCGCGCAAAACAGAACGCTTTCCGGGCTGGGAAACATTCATGAGACGCTGGCCTCCTTTTCCGAAGCAATGAAGCCAGCAGACCCTAGTTTCACTGCATTTGTCAATCGCGCCGTCAACGAGCACTGGATCGACGCTCAGCCTCAGTCCGGACGTGGCGGAGGCGCATGGTGCGAGGACATGCCTGCCTTTGATTCCGTTGCCATTTTTGCCAACTATCCCGACACGACGGCCGGCGCCTTTCAATTTGGGCATCCGTGCGGCTGCGCCTTCCTGCATCAGGTCCTGCATCAGGTACAGGCGCCGTTGAAGCGCCTCCCGCTTTCAATCATCGAAATCTT
>CAKQKT010000072.1 GCA_934249275.1 uncultured Sutterella sp.
CGCTGGTCTTCAGGCAGGTCACGTCGCTCCTGGCGCTCAGTCTCCGTGAGCTCGATGCCCGAGGCATCGAGTACCTGTATCTTGACGGCTCTGTTCCCGCGACCGAGCGCGCCAAGCTCACCGAGTCCTTCAGGCTCGGCACGATGCCGCTCTTCCTGATCAGCCTCAAGGCGGGCGGCGTGGGTCTCAATCTCACGGCGGCCGACTACGTGATCCATCTCGATCCGTGGTGGAATCCGGCCGTCGAGGATCAGGCTTCGGACCGCGCCTACCGAATCGGCCAGGAGCGTCCGGTCACCGTCTACCGCCTCGTCGCGAAGAATACGATCGAGGAAAAGATCCTGAGGCTCCACGACTCGAAGCGTTCGCTTGCCGACGCGCTTCTCGAGGGCGCGGACATGTCGAGCAGGCTGTCGAAGGAAGCGCTTCTCGAGCTTCTGGCTTCCGGCTCGAAGATGTAAGGCGCATGCGCCGTTCCCGATTCCAATGCCGGATCGGGACGGCGCAGCAGAGGGATGCGTTGTTTGAAAAGCTGTGCTAAAGTCGCGTCCATGCACTCGGCATGTCCCGTTCTTCGCTCGGACGGTCTCAAGGCCTTGTCACCGCCGCGCTGATCCGCCGGGCTGCTCTTTCCGTTGATTGATCGGCTTCCCGGCAGGCTGCTGCGCTGTTCGATGATGCGGAAAAGAGTGAGGCGTGAGCCTTTCTCAAAGTTGTGTTAGAGTGCACTCATATCGTTTTGGCGGCTTCAAGGTTCCGATGTCCGGCGATTCGCCGGATGTGCAATGTTCGGGAGGCTTTGAAGGCCGTTTCCCGCGCCATGCCCGCATGCGCACACGCGTCGGCGGAGGGAGCCGGCCACCGCGGTAGCGGTGACCCCCTCCGCCTTCCGGAGTGCTGGCAATCATGTCGCCGGACCGTTGTCCGTCCGCCGGCATAAGTTGGGCCGCTGAAACGATTTCCTTTTTGCTTTGACGGCTCAAGGCTCATTGTCCGGCGCTTCACCGGACGTGCTTGATCGGGAGGCAATTCTGCCGCCTTCCGATGCTTGTTCCCTTCGCGCGCCTGGCCAGCCGAATTGAACAGCTTCAATTCGGCTGCAGGCGCTCTCGCCGCTCCTGCCGAACTGTCGTTCGTCCGTCGGTAAAGGTTGAGACGTCGAAGCAAATCATTTTTCCGGCTCCTTCACCGCGTGTGCCGGATGTCATTTCAAGTCGTTTTGGCGGTCTCAAGGCTTGATGTTCGGTGTTTCGCCGGATTCGCACCATAGGGAAGACTCTTCTTCCGTATCCCGCACCGGGACCCGCATGCGCACAGCCGTTGTCGAAGGGAGAAAAGCTTCGCCCTCCCTTCGACTACGGGTGCTGGCATGATCTTCGCCGGAGAACTCTTTGTCCGCCGGCATAAGTTGGGCCGCCAAAACGCATTCCTTTCTCGAACGTCTCCTCTCAAATCCTGCATGCGGTGACCCGCGAGCTTGCTGATGGGTATCGATTGCGTTGAAAATGATTGCATAAGGTGATTTTCGTGTTGAGGCGTATGCTTTTTTCCAAGGTCGCATAGAATGGACGAACATCGCATCGGGCCCTGTCAAAGACGAGGCCCTGAGCGTCGGTAATTCATCAAGGCAATTGGCGGCCGAATACGGGATTCGGCTTTGCGGCAAGGAGAGGCCTCATGTTCTTCATTACTAAAAATCATTCGCCCGGCCGGGAGATCTGCCGGCAGAATCTGCTTGACCTGCTCAAGGTCGCACTCGATAACGTTGATCCGTGGCGAAGGGACTGGCTCGCCGCACTGCGCGCCGATGTGAGGACCGCCGGTGCGGACATGTTCCGTTCGGCTGCCGCCTATCTGTCGGATCTTTCCGATGAGGAGGTCTTTCAGTGGATGCTCAAATACCTTCGCTTCTATCCGATTGCGCAGGCGATTTGGCTCATGGGCGCGAATGAAGCCTGTCCGGCGCTTCGAGACGTTGTGGAGGAGAAGCGGCAGAGGCTTGAGCATGACTGCCCCGACTGCCTTCCTCTTCTGGGCGATCTTCAGAAATGGCCGGTGGACGAGCGGCTTCCGGCGTCCGTGGCATCCGGCCGTACGGGAACTGTTCTCGGCCTTCATATCGCCGGCTATTTCCTGACCGGTCATCGCGATGTCCTTTCGCTTGTCAGAGGCATCATGGAGCATCCTGAGGTCGAGAAGGGGCGCGCCTCGCAGGTTTGGAGCAGGGCTGCGCGCGCTGTTGACGAGCTGGGCATTGAACCGGTGCGCTGTCGTCCGGAAGTCCTGCTGCTTTTGAAGACACCCGGCATTGCCGAAGCTGCGCTGAATCCCGATGCCGCCGGCGTGTTTTTTGATCTCGAAGGCGTTTCCCGGGAGTACATCGACGGCATTGCCGGGACTGTGGCAAACAGGAAGCTTGCCGGCCTTGGCGCCTTGTTGTCTCAGGGGCGCTTTGCCGACGTTGAGGAATGGGTCTCGTCATGTTTCGGCGGCATCCCGAAGGGTGCGCTGCCCGAGGACCTCAAGCGGATGCTCAGGGAGAGATGGATGCCCGAGGATCCGTTTGTCCCGAATGACTCGATCCGTTTTCCCGAGAACTGGACTCCCATGAGTCCGAGCCTTGCGGACTGGCTTGACGACTGGTTCGGCATGGAGCCTCCGCAGTGGGCGCTCGGCGAAGAGAAGGCGCTGCTTCTGGCGCTGGCCTCGGCGGATTTTGTCGCACGCTTCCCGATGCAGGTTCTGCAGGGCTTTGCGCAGCGCTTCGGGCTTCCCGCCCTCAAGGTGCTGGCAGGGCACGTGCAGACTCAAAAGATAACGGTCAAGCATCCGGAGGCTTATGAGGACCTGGATCCATGGCGTGTTTTCACGTTGATGCCGGATCACGAGGCCTTTGAGCGGATCCTGCTGCCAAGGCTTGACGACAGGTCTTTTCATTGGCTGCTTGACGAAAAGTCAAAGTCGAAGCGCCAGACCTGGCTCGCCGCTTATGTGTCGGGCCGGCCTGCGCCCGAGCGCGAGGCTCTCACGCGCGAGCTGATCGGAAAATATCAGGCCGACGCGCTTCGATGGGTGATGCCCGACAATCCTCTGTGGCTTGAGCTCGGCCTCGAAACGATTCTGCAGCCGGTTTTCTGGCAGGTTGTCGAGGCGCAGGCTTCGGCCGTCGCCGAGCTTAAGGGCCGGACCGACGCTTTCATCAAGAGCATGCCCAAGGGGGCCGGCAAGCAGAAAAAGGTCAGGCTTTCGAATGCTTCGCTCGAAGCCAGAATGCTCGCGGTTCTCATGAACAATACGTCTCTTCGCCGTCGGTGCGTGACGGATCATCTCGAAGATCGAATGACGGAGATTTCGCATGATTGGTGGCGAGGAAATACGCGCGTGACGATTCTTGGATGTCCTGCCGTGAGTCTGCGCCAGCTGATGACCGACATGCTGATTTCGAAGACCTTCAAGGGAAGCGATGCTCTGCGAAGCAGGGTCTTTGCGCGGGTGATGGAGGAGTCCGAGAAAAATCCCGGCAGCCGAATGCGGCATCTTGCGCTTGCACTGAGGTCGACGGCGCGCTTTGACGTCTTCAACGTGAAGGATGTGACTTGGAGCAGAGAGGAGCTCGTGGCGGCGGCCTCCCTCATGAAGCCGGCCTGCGTCGACGGATATTTGAAGCAGATGGGCGATGACGGCTATGAGCTTCTTTATGAGCGCTCGCCGGATTCGCTGGTCGGACGCCACTGGGTGAGGTTCTGCTGCAGGCGTGTTCGGGAAGGTCTGTCGCTCCCTGTGCGCAAGCATGAATTTATGCCGGAGAATGCCGATGAGATCAATTGCGAGGAGGCGGCCAAGGTCTTTCGTCTGGCGGACGGATTGACCCGCAGTCGTGTAGAGGAATGGCTGGAGCGTCTGGGCAGACATGCTCGAGACGTGCTCGAAATCGTGAGAAGCGAGGCGTCGGAAGTCCTTCCCGAGCGTTTGAACAAGATGCTCGATGAGGCGCACGCCCGTCTGGACATCGAGCCCGGAGCACGTCTTGAGGCGATACTGGCTGCCGGCAGGGCTGAGAAGTCAGGCGAGTCTCTGCGGTGGTGGCCGCCGGAGGGGCCGTCCGGCGAGGATGGCCTCGTCTACGGCGTGCTTCGCAGCCATCATCTTGTGACGCGCGCCGCGGCGGCCTGGCCTGAGGATGACGCGGTGGCGAAGAGAACGCTTTCGCTCATGCAGGAATGCTGGGCTCACGACGCGGCATGGGTCGAAATCGCGCTGGCGATCGGGCTCGAGAATGCGCCGGTTTTGCGCGAGCTCATCGGCCGCACCGACTGGCAAAAGGACAACGGCGAACGCTATGACGGCTGTTATGCGCGCTACAGGATTCCGAAGAAGAACGGCGGAGAGCGCGAGATCCATGCACCTTGCGCCACGCTCAAGACGATCCAGACGCTTGTCAACGAGAGGATTCTTCAGCCGCTGGGCGCGCACGATGCCGCCTGGGGCTTTGTGCCGGGGCGGAGCATTGCCGGAAACGCTTCCTGTCATGTCGGCAAGCCCATTGTGGCCTGCGCCGACATTCATTCGTGTTTCCCGAGCGTGGGCCGCGGTCTGGTGATTTCCGTGCTTAGGCGTGATCTCGGCGATCGCTTTTCGGACACGGCCATTCTGAGGCTTGCCGACATTGCGCTTGCCGAAGGCGTTCTGCCGACCGGCGCGCCGACGTCGCCAGCGCTTCTCAACCGCGTGCTTCTCAGAACGGATGAAATTCTGACGGATGCGGCCGAAAAGCGAGGCTGCACGTACACGCGTTATGCGGACGACCTTGTCTTCAGCGGAGGAGAGGAGGCCGTAGGCCTGCTGGGTGTCGCCAAGGGCGTGCTTCGCGGGATCGGTCTTGAGCTTGATCCGAAGAAGACGAACATCTTCCGCAAGGGTCGCCGCCAGTGCTGCACGGGACTTGTCGTCAATGAAAAGGTGGGCGTGCGGCGGGATTATGCGAGAAGGCTCCGCGCGGCCGTTCATGCCGTTGCCTGCGGCCGCCAGCCGGAGCTCGACGGCAGGCCGCTCAGCATGATGATGCTCAAGGGGCACATCGCATTTTTGGAAAGCGTAAAGCCCGAGGAAGGGGCACGCCTGCGCGAAAGGCTCGCTGCGGCGATTGTTCGATAAGGAGGTTGATATGAGCAAGCACAAGGCAAAACGCAAGAAGACGGTGCAGCCCGAGCTGGCTGCGCAGGAGGAGCTGCGCGACCTCAAGGGAAGAGTTGCATTGAGCATGAGCCTGCTGCATTTGGCGGCAAGCGTCATCAAGAAGAAGGCGCCGGAGGTTCTGTCTGTTCTTGAAGAGGATCTCAAGCGCTTTTATCCCGAAAAGCATGCTTATTGGACGCAGGAGCTGGCCAAAAAGCATGAGGTTCCCATGCGGGCCGACCTGTTGTCGGTTGTGCTGGCGCACGTGCTCGCAGAGAACTCCAAGAGTCCCGTGCTGGTGATGGATCCGGATTCCGCAGGTGCGCCGATCGGCTGGCAGATAACGGCGCGAGACAAGTTCGGTCTGGGCGTCAAGCCGGTTCCGGATTGTAAAAGGGAGGAACCCGGTGAGTTCGTGGTCTCGATGCGGGCGCAGCTTTCTCAATCTGAGGAGCCGCTGTCTCAACCCGATTTCATGCCTCTGACGCTCTCGTACACGGTTGATCCCAAGCCGGCGCTCAGGCTGGAGTGGCACGGCGGCATTTCTCGGGATGTTGTTCTCTCGGGAGGACTTGACGTCAAGCTGGTGCATCAGCGGGAGGACGGCCCTGTGGGACGAAAGCTCAAGGGAAAGGCATCCGATGCGGCGGGCGCGGTGGTTTTCGAAGTGGCTTCGAAGGACATGCTGTATCTGATGGCTTCGGATGACGCGGTTCTTTATTTCGAGAAAAACGGCTTGCTGCTGAGCGCGCCCGTGCCGGAGCCCGACGGCTCTCCCGTCGGTGTCAGGGTGCACGCGCTCCGGGCCAAGGATGACGGCTGCCGGCTGTATCTGAGCAGGCGAGTTCTCGAGGCGTTCCAGGCTGAATGCCCGTGGCTGGGCGAAAAGCGTCCGGCAGGCTTGGATGCGGGAGCGGCCGCGTAACCTGCAATGACGGCGTTTGCTTTCGAAGGTTGCTGACCGGCGCTTCGCCGGTTTTGAGGTGCGGAGCCTTTTACCGCTTTCCGCGCTTTCTTTCTGCCTCGCATCTTCATGGTCGCGGCCGCAGGCTGGCCGCTCGAATGAAGATGGTCGGCATCATGCTCTCCGGGCCGCAGACCGGTGTCTTGCGGTTCAAGTTCGGGAGCAAACGCTGTTTTTGAGTCATGTCCTTCGTCGGGCGCGTTTTCGGCGAGGGGAACGCAACGGATCAATTTCTGCGACAATGTGTCGCGGACGCTCATTCCCGAAGGTTCGAGACCGGTGTTTCGCCGGTCGAGAGGCGCAGAATTCGCTGTTGCTTTTCTGCGTTTTCCCTTCTGCCGGGCATTCTCCACGGTCGGGACCGGTGGCGGTCCCTCAAGTGGACAATGCCGGCATTCATGCTGCACAACTAAAGGCCTGTGTCTGTCAGTGCAAGTTCGGGAGGTGTGCGTCACCTGTTTGTTTTTGACGTGTTTGCTGCCGAAGGCTGTTGTCCGTCGGTTCAAGTTCGGCGGCGGGCACATATTTTGTAGGACTCCCGCTCCCGAAGGTTCTCGGCAGGCGTTTCGCCTGTCATGCGGTGCGAAGGCCTTTACGGCTTTTCGGCTCCGTCCTTCTGCCTCGCGGCTTTACGACCCGCTGCGCTCAGTAAAGCCGTTCGGCATTCATATCTCGCGAACGAAGACCAATGGCTGTTGGTTGCAGTTCGGGAGCGGGCGGTTCTTTTTCGAGGCCTTTTGCAAAGTCCGGATACAACAAAGCCCGGACGGCACATGCGCTTCCGGGCTTGACGCTTATTGTTTTATCGGTATGGATCAGATCTGTTCGTAGATCTTGGAGAGCTGGGCGAAGACGGCCTTGTCTTCTTCAGAAGCTTCGCGATAGGCTGCGTCGGCAAAGGCGACGCCGGCCATGTCGGCTGCAGTGTAGAAACGGAGCTTTTCGGTCACGCCGGAGTTGCTGCCGCCGCCGACCTGGAAGCCGATCATCTTGATTTCATTGGTGGGCGTGAGACCGCAGGCATAAGGGACGACCACGCGGTCGAAGCCGTGGTAGGCGAATTCGAGGGCCTTCTTTTCCTTGATCGCCTGAGCGATCGTGTCAACTGTCGTCATTTCTTTTCTCCTTAATCGGAAGTTTCCGCCGAACATTTCGGCGGCGTGCTTTAAGTATCACTCCTGTCAATTGTAAACGGCATGATTTAGCTCAAATGTTTCGCTAGAGGCAGTGTTTTTGCTAACGGTGACTATTGCGAGTTTGCTGTAATTGGGGTGTCTTGGTGTGTTTTTGTTGAGTTTTGCGTGCAGATGGCGGAAATGTAAAGGATTGTCCTGATATTGGTCCGCGGGCTTGCCCGGGATTTGCGGGTGAAGGCGTGCATCGGACGCGGTCCGCGGCCTGAAGGCCCCGGCGGCGATCCTGCTAAAAGATTGTTCCTAAGATGTTTCTCGCAGAGGAAAAAGTAATACCTCAAAGGTTTGCCGAATACTTTAACTTTACGGAAGGACGTTTGCTAGAGTTCTTTCACGGCCTTCTGAGAGACGGTCGAACGGAAACGCCCGGCATGACCGGGCTCGCCTTTGAACGAACCCGAGGGGCTCTCGGCGAAGGCGACACTTCTCCGGACAGTCGGCCCGAATCCTCTTCGGCGCATGCGGCATCCTCGGCCGCGCGGACTTGTCTGATGTTTCTGCGAACCGGACGGCCAATGTTCCCGTCCGACAAAACCAAACAACTGAAAAACGCATCCAACATTGTGAGAAACAAAATGAATCTCTCCCGACTTTTCGCACCCATCGCTCTTGCATCCGCCATCGCTCTTTCGGGCATTTCCGGCAGCGCTCTTGCCGACACGACGCTTCGCATCGGCGTGACGCCCGTTCCGCACGCGGACATCGTCAACTTCATCAAGCCGCAGCTGGCCAAGGAAGGCGTGAAGCTTGATGTGGTGGAATTCAACGACTACATCCAGCCGAACCTCGCGCTCGACAGCGGCGACCTTGATGCCAACTACTTTCAGACGATTCCGTACCTTGAGGAAATGATCAAGTCTCACGGCCTCAAGGTGAAGATTCTCGTGTCCGTGCATCTTGAACCGATGGCTCTCTATTCCAAGAGGGTGAAGGCTCTGGCCGACATCCCGGTGGGCGCCAAGGTGGCCGTGCCGTCCGATCCGACGAACGAAGGCCGTGCGCTGAAGGTGCTTGAACATGCCGGCCTCATCAAGCTCAAGGACGGCGCAACGCTTCTGTCCGGCATCGGTGACATCGTGTCGAACCCGAAGAAGCTGAAGTTCGTCGAGCTTGAGCCCGCACTGCTTCCGCGCGCTCTTGACGACGTGACGGCTGCCGTGATCAATGCCAACTACGCGCTTGAAGCCGGCTTCAACCCCGCCAAGAACGCCATTGCACTTGAGGAAAAGAGCTCGCCCTTCGGCAATGTCGTGGTAATCCGCTCCACGGAAACCCGCAAGGACAAGCTGGAAGCCTTCGACAAGCTCAAGAAGGCGATCACGTCTCCCGACGTGAAGAAATTCATCGAAGACAAGTACCAGGGCGGCGTCCTGCCGGTCTTCTGATCGTCATAGAATCACAGCTGAACTTGCAAGGCCGGTCCGGGTTCGCCCGCACCGGCCTTTGCGTCGATAAGGAATACCGAAGATGACCCGAACCGACAGGCTCATTGCCGCCCACTGGGGAGTTGCCCGCATTCGAGAGAATAACGGCCGCCGTGAAGTCGTTCCCATCGCGGAGGATCAGAAGCCTTCCGAACGGATGGCCGATTATCTGGCCGGGCGCGACAGTCCCGAACGCCTGCTTGCACCGAAGGTTCGCGAAGGCTATCTGAAGGCCTGGCGCGAAGGACGCAATCCCGCCGAAACTCGAGAGGGGCGCGGACGCGAAGCGTTTGTCGAGGTCGAGTGGAACGATGCGATCGAAATTGCCGCGCATGCCATTGAGCAGACTTATGCCCAGTACGGTCCGTCGGCCGTCTGGGGCCGCTCGTACGGCTGGAAGAACACGGGCGAGGTCAACAACCCGATCGGACTCCTGAGGCGTCTTCTGATGCTCGAGGGCGGGTTCGTGCAGACGTTCAATTCCTATTCGACGGCTGCCATTGCCGCCATTCAGAAGGTGATCGCCGACATGGGCGATCCGGACGTGCCGGTCGTCGACGAAGTGATCGAGCACGCCGAACGCGTCGTGCTCTGGGGCGCGGATCCCGTCGTCACGAACGACATTGCCTGGACGACGACGCTTCACGAT
>CAKQKT010000073.1 GCA_934249275.1 uncultured Sutterella sp.
CCCCTATACACGAAGGACAGCCGTGATTGGCTGCCCCCTTGAAAACCACCCTGGACACAAAAATCGAGACACTCCCAGTATATCTGCACCATCCTTACCACGAAGTATTGTGGTGTCAATAGAACAGTGTCTATTGACTATAGCAAAGAGAATCGAAAGCCGCACCTATCCTTTTGGGGGAGGCGGTCGATTGAGCGCCCGCCCTCTTCGACCGGCTCAACGAGTGAAATGCCTGCATGCTAGGCCTTGAGAAGATGCACCTGCCCTTGCGGCCGGGACCACATAAAAACTCTTAGGGGTTTACCTAGTACATGAAATTGACAGTCTGAGTAGAATAAGCCCTAGTCGGATGGTTCTGCCTAACCGGAGCTCTCGTTTGTGCGTAGAGAGCGTCCGCAGACATCATCAGACTCCTGTCTTCGGCGTCCGAGGGGTTGCATCGGCAAGACTCGGTTTTTCCGATGCAAGCAAGTATGCCTTGACAGTTTTTTCACCCGCAACACGCATGTTGCGGGTTTTTTTTGGCCAATTTTTTGGCCTAGTCAATTTCTCCGATTCGGCTCACAGCCATCGGACGCAAAAATTGCGTATCTTTACGTACGAGATACTGCCTAGTACCTGAGAGGTAAAAACGACTGCTCAGGCGAGAAAAGAACTGGATTTCGCTTCAAAGACACACCTGGCAGGGCAAAAAATCGAACTAAAGCATGATAAAAATCAAGAAAACAACAAATGCTTTACATTCGAAGGCCAAGATTTGCAACCAATTGCACGCGTTTTGCCCGCCGGCCGTTCTCTTATTTTCGTCAATCCAAACGCCGTCCTTCCCCCTGCGGCAGCAGACCAGCGTCGCGCCCGGCCCCTTCTGAAAGCGACGCGTTGGAAATCAATGAAATGCCCGCCCCCGGAAGCACAGCGGCGCTCGGAAGGCACTAACCGGCCCGGAACGGCCTCCAATGGCTCTGAAAAGGCGCAGGAACGTGTTGAAAGGCATGAATGAAGCATGCAGAGGCACAAAGACCTGCAGCAAGGCGAATGAAGATGGAAAACAGGGGGAGGCAATGCGGAAAAGCAGACAAACTAAAGGGGCTGATCGGAACTCCCTTTCAATTCCAATCAGCCCCCTAGCAGAGGAACGCAGAGTATTAACGAGGCAGGACCAACCACATCATTAATCAGCGTTTGAGGAGGAGCAATGAACTTTCGTTTCTTTTTGCTTCGGAGATAAAGTTACTCGCATTTACCTCAGGTTGCAAATGTTCCCAAATCGGCTTCCCGTGCGGTTTTCAGCGCTTAAAATCTACACTTTCATACGATTATTATTTTCTTATGCTTGCATCCGGAGCCCTTCAAAACCTCATTTTTATCCGTATAAATACGCAAATCGTAGATTTTTTTCTTGCCCCTTCTCTCTTAATCGCACATCATCCGCACGGATGACCCTGATCACAAACAGATGGGGTTATCTTAGAATTAATCGATTGCGCCGGATGTGCATATCCGGCACCGAACTCTGACGGTAAAGTCAGGCAGCCGTCCTCCGTCGCCCGAGACACCCGCCGGGCCCTTAATCGCTGAAGACGGTCACACGATTCGAACAGGATTTAATACAGTGAGCTCCAATTCCAACATCGCCCATGATCGCATCAAGGCGCTTGACGTCCTTACGACGATTCCCGAACTATTGACGCACCATCTGACGGTCAGGCCCGACGACGTGGCCTACAAGGTCTACGACAATGCGTCCAAGTCCTGGAAGGACCTCACCTTCAAGAATGTCTACGACCACGTTCATGCCTGGCGCCATGCCTTTGCGGCCCGCTCCGAGCTTGTTCGCGGCGACCGCGTGGCGATGCTCCTGCCGAACTGCCCGGAAGCGGTCTTCTTCGACCTTTCCGCGCTCTCCAACACGCTCGTGCCGGTGCCGCTTCACGCCATCGACACGCCGAAGTCCTCGGCCTTCATTCTCAATGACTCCGGCGCCAAGGTGCTCGTGACGAATAAGCTCCTCAAGTGGAAGCAGATCCGCGAAGCCGCCGAGACGCCCGAGATCCGCCTCGTCGTCATCACCGACGACAAGGACTGCGACGATCTTGACGCGCCGGTTCCGGTCATGACGAAGGAAACCTTCCTCAAACTCGGCGAAAAGAGCCAGCTTCCCAAGGAAGCTCCGAAGCCCACCGACCTCGCCGCTCTCGTCTATACCTCGGGCACGACGGGCAACCCCAAAGGCGTGATGCTCACACACCGCAACGTCATCTCGAACATTCAGGGCGTTCTCAAGAACCTCCAGCCGCACGACAACGAGACCTTCCTCTCGTTCCTGCCGCTCTCGCACACGTTCGAGCGCACGACCTCCTACTATCTCTCGCTCGGCCTGGGCTTCACCACGGCCTTCAACCGCTCCATCGCCAGCCTGCAGACCGACCTCCGCGAGATCCGCCCGACGATCCTCATGTCCGTCCCGCGCGTCTACGAAATGATCTACGCCAAGCTGCAGGACGGCCTTGCCAAGAAGTCCAAGTTCGTCCGCTACCTCTTCGACTGGGCCGTTGAAGTGGGCTGGCGCCGCTTCTGCCGCGAAAACGGCCTGCCCGTCGAGCCGTCGTCCCGCGCCTGGCTCGATCCGATCGTCGCCGGCTTCCTCGACAAGAAGGTCGGCAAGCAGCTGCGCTCCGTCTTCGGCGACCGCATCCACCTCTTCATTTCCGGCGGCGCCGCTTTGAGCCCCGCTGTCGCCCGCACCTTCCTCGGCCTCGGCGTGCCCATTTATCAGGGCTACGGCATGACCGAAACCTCTCCGATCATCTCGGTGAACAAGGTCGGCCACAATCACCCGACCACGGTCGGCCCGGCTCTTCCCAACGTCGAAGCCCGCCTCGGCGAAGGCGACGAGCTTCAGGTCCGCGGCCCCTCGATCATGAAGGGCTACTGGAACCGCGAGGAAGCCACCAAGGCCATCTTCACCGAAGACGGCTGGCTGCGCACTGGCGACGTCTGCACGATCTACCCCGACGGCAACATCCGCATCACCGGCCGAATCAAGGAAATCATCGTGACGAGCACCGGTGAAAAGGTGCCGCCCGCCGACCTTGAATCCGCCATCACGTCCGACCGCCTCTTCTCGCAGTGCATGGTCGTGGGCGACGACCGTCCGTTCATCGCCGCCGTCGCCTCCGTGAACCCCGAAGAGTTCAAGTCGGTCTGCGCCGAGCTCGGCCTCGATCCCTCGAAGCCCGAATCGCTTCAGGATCCCGCTTTCAAGAAGCTCGCCCTCAAGCGCATCAAGACCGCCACGGCCGGCTTCCCGAACTACGGCGTGCCGCGACAGGTTTACTGCACGCTTGACGCATGGACGATCGAAAACGGCCTTCTCACCCCGACGCTCAAGATGAAGCGCAGGCTCATCCATCAGCGCTACGCGGCCGAAATCAACGCGCTCTACGACATCCTCGTCAAGCGCTGATCGCCGTCGCAATGCCGCCTCGACGCCCGGCCGTTGGGCGGCATTTTTTTCTTCGTGAAATGATGTTGCGTAAAAATTAGGGTATTCCCTAATTTTCATTAGCCTCATTTCCGCGCCATTTTTTATGAAAATTGACTCGCTGACATGCGGTATCACCTGAACCGCATTAGAGACCCTTTTCGCTTGTGAGACTCACGTGACAAACAACCATTCCTTTGTCGACGACTTCCGCACCATTCCGGACATGCTCCGCCACACGGTTGCCGCCTGGCCGGAACGCGAGGCGTTCCGCCAGTACGACTATGCGGAGCGCCGCTGGTACTCCATTACCTGGAAGATGTTCCATGAACAGGTGATGCGCTGGCGCCGCGCCTTTACCGCCATGGGTCTCGTCAAGGGCGAACGCGTCGCGATGCTTCTCACCAACTGCATCGACGCCGTCACGTTCGACGAAGCCGCGCTCTGCAGCGGCCTTGTTCCGACGCCGCTCCACGCCATCGACACGGCCGGCTCCTCCGCCTACATTCTCAAGGACTCCAACGCGCGCTTCCTCGTCACCACATCCCGCGCCCGCTGGAACGCCATTGCCGAGGCTGCGGGCGAAGAAGCCCTGCCCGACATGAAGCTCGTCGTCTTCACGAATGAAGAGATCGAGCCGAGCACCGTCACGCACATGGAAGGCCATGACGTTGCGCTCTCGAGCGTCAAGGACTGGCTTGCCACGGGCGAGCATGTCGCCGACGCCGACCTGCTCCCCGAACCCTGCGCCGACGACCTTGCCGGCTTCATCTACACCTCGGGAACCACGGGTCGTCCGAAGGGCGTGATGATCACGCACAGCAACATCGTTTCAAACGTTCAGCAGATCAACCGCTGCTTCGAGTTCAACGAAGAGGACGTCTTCCTTTCGTTCCTCCCCTTCTCGCACACGTTCGAGCGCACCGTTGCACACTACAATTCGCTCGCACACGGCAGCGCCATGGCCTTCGCGCGCAATGCCGCGCAGATCGAAAACGACCTGCGCGACGTGAAGCCCACGCTCATGTGCTCCGTGCCCCGAATCTACGAAAAGATTCACCAGCGCCTGCTTCACGATCTTGCTGAAAGCTCCGAGGAAAAGCGCCACCAGACCGCCTGGGCGCTCGAAATCGGCTGGCGCCGCTTCGCCGAGGCCAACCACCTTCCGATCGAAACGTCGCCGCGCGCCCAGCTTGACGACACCGCCTGGCCTAAGCTCGACGTCGAAATTGCGGCCGAAGTCCGTGAAATCTTCGGCGGCCGCCTCCGTGCAACGTTCGCCGGCGGCGCGAGCCTCAACTACGCCGTCGCGCGCTTCTTCTGCGCGCTCGGCATCAACATTCTCCAGCTCTACGGCCTGACGGAAACCTCTCCCATCGTCTCCTTCACCCGCATGAAGGACAATCACCCCGACTGCGTCGGCCATCCGGTTCCCGACTGCGAGGTGAAGCTCGGCCAGAACGACGAGCTCCTCGTGCGCGGTCCTCAGGTGATGAAGGGCTACTGGAACCGTCCGCTCGACACGGCCGCGGCCTTTGAGGACGGATGGTTCCGCACCGGCGACCAGGCTGACCTCTCCGACGGCGGCCGCGTGCGCATCAAGGGCCGCATCAAGGAAATCATCGTCACGAGCACCGGCGAGAAGATCCCGCCCGTCGACGTCGAGTTCGCCATTCAGGAGGACCGTCTCTTCGAGCAGGTTCTCGTCATCGGCGACAACCTTCCGTACGTCACCTGCCTCGTGGTCGTCAATTCCAAGCTCTGGCCAGGCTTCTGCGCGGAACTCGGACTTGACCCCGAGGATCCGGCCACGCTCGAATCTCGAGACGTCCAGCGCCAGTGCCTGCGCCGCGTCCGCCATGCCTGCCGCGCCTTCCCGCAGTACGGCGTTCCGCGCGCCGTCATCGTGACGCGCGAGCCCTGGACCATCGACAACGGTCTTCTCACGCCTACCATGAAGCTGCGCCGTCCGCAGATCATGACGGCGTACGCCAAGCTCATCGAGCGCATCTACGCCGCCCGCTGACGCTGCTTTTGTCTGCCGCACACCGAAAGGGCCGTCCGAAGGGGCGGCCCTTTCCTCATTCGCGCACAAGACTTCCAGCAATCCGGGAACATTTTTTTTGCCGATTTTCCCCAAAATCGAAAAAAAAGCGCTACACTACTGCCGCAAATCAATCTCCCAATTGCAGAACCGGTTGAGATCCCTCCCGCTTCTGCAGAAGAGCAGGTCAGCGGACGCCATGTCCCTCCTGTACTGCGGGCGTTCAATTTCCTATTTACGCGCGCATCTTCGACCTTCGCATACACGTCGAGGATACGCACGTATATTTTTTTTTGTGCTTAGAGGTTGTTATGCGAATCCTTCAGAAGGCTCTCACCTTCGACGACGTTCTTCTCGTCCCCGCCTATTCCGAAGTCCTCCCCCGTGATACCCAGCTCTCCACGCAGCTGACGCGTAATCTCCGTATCAACATTCCGATGGTTTCCGCCGTGATGGACACGGTTACGGAATCTCGTCTCGCCATCGCCATCGCTCAGGAAGGCGGCATCGGCTTCATCCATAAGAACATGTCCGCCGACCAGCAGGCTGCCGAAGTCCTCAAGGTCAAGCGCCATGAAGCCGGCGTTGTTGCCGAACCGATCACCATCGGCCCGGACATGCTCGTTGGCGACGTCATCGCTCTCGCCCGCGAAAAGCACATCTCCGGTCTCCCGGTCGTTGACGGCAAGAAGGTTCTCGGCATGGTCACGAACCGCGACCTCCGTTTCGAAACCCGCATGTCCGTTCCGGTTTCCGAAGTCATGACCCCGCGCGAACGCCTGGTCACGGTCAAGGAAGGCGCCTCCCTCGATGAAGCCAAGGCTCTCATGCACGCTCATCGCCTCGAACGCGTCCTCGTTGTTGACGACGACTTCAACCTCGCCGGCCTCATGACCGTCAAGGACATCACCAAGGCCACGGACCATCCGTTCGCCTCCAAGGACGCCTCCGGCAAGCTGCTCGTCGGCGCCGGTGTCTCCGTCGGTGCCGGCACGGAAGAACGTGTTGAAAAGCTCGTTGACGCCGGCGTTGACGTCATCGTCGTCGATACGGCCCACGGCCACTCCCAGGGCGTTCTGAACCGCGTCAAGTGGGTCAAGGAACACTATCCCAACCTCCAGGTCGTCGGCGGCAACATCGCCACGGCCGCTGCCGCTCTGGCTCTCGTTGATGCCGGCGCCGACTGCGTCAAGGTCGGTATCGGCCCAGGCTCCATCTGTACGACCCGCATCGTCGCCGGTGTCGGCGTTCCGCAGATCACCGCCATCTCCAACGTCGCCGAAGCTCTCCGCGACACGGGCGTTCCCTGCATCGCCGACGGCGGCATCCGCTTCTCCGGCGACATCGCCAAGGCCATCGCTGCCGGCGCCAATGCCGTCATGATGGGCGGCATGTTTGCCGGTACGGACGAAGCCCCGGGCGAAGTCATCCTCTACCAGGGCCGTTCCTACAAGTCCTACCGCGGCATGGGCTCCCTCGGCGCCATGGGCAAGGGTTCCGCCGACCGCTACTTCCAGGACAACAACCAGGGCAACCTCGACAAGTTCGTTCCGGAAGGCATCGAAGGCATGGTCCCGTACAAGGGCCCGCTCGCTCAGATCATCTATCAGAACATCGGCGGCCTTCGTTCCTCCATGGGCTACTGCGGCTGCCGCACGATCGACGAAATGCGCACCCGCGCCCAGTTCGTCCAGATCACGGCCGCCGGCTGGCGTGAATCCCACGTCCATGACGTGAAGATCACGAAGGAAGCTCCGAACTACCGCCAGGAACACTAATTTCTGACGGCTGACAAGCTCTGAGATCAAGGCGCGACGGATTTTTCCCGCCGCGCCTTTCGCATTTCTTATAGAATGCAATCGCCTATTTGTTTTTCCAAACGGACTATAGATACATGTCTCACGACCGCATCCTTATTCTTGACTTCGGCAGCCAGGTGACCCAGCTGATCGCCCGCCGCGTGCGCGAAGCTCACGTCTACTGCGAAGTTCATCCGAACGACGTTTCCGCCGAATTCATTCGCGAATACAATCCGAAGGGCATCATTCTTTCCGGCTCTCACATGAGCGCCTACGAAGAAAGCAATGACCAGGCCAGCCAGGCCGTGTTCGAAGCCGGCGTTCCGGTTCTCGGCATCTGCTACGGCATGCAGACGATGGCCCAGCAGCTCGGCGGCCGCGTCGAAAGCGGCACGAAGCGTGAATTCGGCTACGCCGAAGTCCGCGCCCACGGTCACACGAAGCTCCTCGAAGGCATCGAAGACTTCCGCACGGAAGCAGGCGAAGGCATGCTCAAGGTCTGGATGAGCCACGGCGACAAGGTTGCCGAGCTTCCCCCGGGCTTCAAGGTCATGTGCTCCACGCCGTCCTGCCCGATCGCCGGCATGTGCAACGAAGAAAAGGGCTTCTATGCCGTTCAGTTCCATCCGGAAGTGACGCACACCCTCAAGGGCCGCGAAATGCTCAACCGCTTCGTGCTCGACATCTGCAAGTGCTCCCCCGACTGGGTCATGGGCGACTACGTTGCCGAAGCCGTCGCGAAGATCCGCGAACAGGTCGGCGATGAAGAAGTCATTCTCGGCCTCTCCGGCGGCGTTGACTCCTCCGTGGCCGCTGCCCTCATCCACCGCGCCATCGGCAAGCAGCTCACCTGCGTGTTCGTCGACAACGGCCTCCTTCGCAAGAACGAACGCGAACAGGTCCGCGAAACGTTTGAAAAGAACATGGGCCTCAAGCTCATCGTCGTCGACGCCGTCGACCGCTTCATGAACGAACTCGCCGGCGTCACCGACCCGGAACAGAAGCGCAAGATCATCGGCCGCGTCTTCGTCGAAATCTTCCAGGAAGAAGCCTCCAAGCTCACGGCCGCCAAGTGGCTCGCCCAGGGCACGATCTATCCGGACGTCATCGAATCCGCCGGCGCCAAGACCAAGAAGGCCAAGACCATCAAGTCCCACCACAACGTGGGCGGTCTTCCCGACACGCTTCACCTCAAGCTTCTTGAACCGCTCCGCTCCCTCTTCAAGGACGAAGTCCGCGAACTCGGCGTTGAGCTCGGCCTCCCCGCCGAAATGGTCTACCGTCACCCGTTCCCGGGTCCGGGCCTCGGCGTCCGCATCCTCGGCGAAGTCAAGCGCGAATACGCCGACCTTCTCCGCGAAGCCGATGCCATCTTCATCGAAGAACTCCGCAACTTCGGCCTCTATGACAAGGTGAGCCAGGCCTTCGTGGTCTTCCTCCCGGTCAAGTCCGTGGGCGTCATGGGCGACGGCCGCACCTACGAATGGGTCGTCAGCCTGCGCTGCGTCGAAACGTCCGACTTCATGACCGCCGTCTGGAGCCACCTGCCGTACGAACTCCTCGGCAAGGTCTCCAACCGCATCATCAACGAAGTCCGCGGCATCAACCGCGTCGTTTACGACGTCTCCGGCAAGCCGCCTGCCACGATCGAATGGGAATGAGGTAGTTCGTTGAACTAACAAGTACCAATCGGCACTAAGAACCCCGCTAACGCCTCTGTTAGTGGGGTTTTCTTTTGGTTACAATGATTTATGATGAACTAACAGGAAGTGCCAAGAAGTGCTTTCGTAACGGTGAACGTAACGGTGATTTCTGCTTGTATGATGAGCAAAGAAAAAACACCGTTACGGATTTCCAAGGCCATGAACGGTGGTTTCTCGAGGTTTGCCCTGTCGCACAGATGAAGTAAAGCCCTTCACCGTTACACGTCGTACAGGGTGAGTTTAGCACGGGAGTGTCTCGATTTTTGTGTCCAGGGTGGTTTTCAAGGGGGCAGCCAATCACGGCTGTCCTTCGTGTATAGGGG
>CAKQKT010000074.1 GCA_934249275.1 uncultured Sutterella sp.
AGCCAGAGGTATACGGACTGGTTGTCAAAGAGAGATGTCAGGAAGCAGAGGCCGGCGACCGCAGTGGTGGCGAAGAGCGCGTTGCGCGGGACGCCGGAGGCGGAAAGCTTGCCGAAGATCTTCGGGGCCGAGCCCTGATTCGCGAGCACAAAGAGCATGCGCGTGGAGGCGTAGAGGCCGGAGTTGCCGGCGGAGAGAACCGACGTGAGGATCACGGCGTTCATGAGCGCGGCGGCCGAGAGAAGGCCGGCATGCTCGAAGACGAGCGTGAAGGGACTCACGGCAATGTCGGCCAGATCGTTGCGAAGCAGGCGCGGGTCCGTGTACGGAATAATGAGGCTGATGACGAAGATCGAGAGAATGTAGAAGAGCAGGATTCGCCAGAAGACCTGGCGGACGGCCTTCGGGATGTTCTTCTCGGGGTGTTCGGTTTCGCCGGCGGCAATGCCGATGAGCTCTGTGCCCTGGAAGGAGAAGCCGACCACCATGGCCACGCCGATCAGTGCGGGAAGGCCGCCAGCGAAGGGCGCGTCGCCGATCGTCCAGTTTGCAAACCCGACGGGCGTGTCTCCGGAGAGAATGCCGAAGATCATTGCAAGGCCCGTGCAGATGAAGAGGATCACGGTTGCCACCTTGAGGAGTGCGAGCCAGTACTCGGTCTCGCCGAAGCCCTTCACGGAGACGTAGTTGAGCAGGAATATGAGTCCGAGGAAGAGCGCGCTCCATAGGGTGCCGGGTACGTCGGGGAACCACCAGCCCATGACGAGCTGGGCGGCCACAAGGTCGACCGCGACCGTAATGGCCCAGTTGTAGCAGTAGTTCCAGCCGAGCGCGAAGCCGAAGCCGGCGTCGACGTAGCGGCGGCCGTAGGTGGAGAACGAGCCGGCCACGGGTTCGTAGGCGGCGAGTTCGCCGAGGCTTGTCATGAGGAAGTAGACCATGAGGCCGATGACGGAGTAGGCGAGAAGGGCCCCGCCCGGACCGGCCTGGGCGATGGTGGCGCCGGAAGCCACAAAAAGGCCGGTGCCGATCGAGCCGCCGACGGCGATCATCGTGATGTGTCGAGCCTTGAGGGCTCGGCGCAGGCCGGCGTTGGAGCCGGTGGTAGTGTCGGACATTGGGATGGAAATCTCCGGAAAGGGATGCGTTCGCAGGTGGGAGGACATGGAGCGAACCTTGTCAGACCTCCAAGGGGCCTGCGGGCTTGCAGCAGATGTCCGGGCGAACTTTTCCGGGTGCCGATCGCTTGACCGGACTGTCGAAAAGCGACCGAACGGTCAGCGACAGCTCCTCCGCCGCAGTTCGGCGGGAGTGAAGCGGATGTTCTCCGCATCACCAACGGTCGCGCGCGTCCGCGTGCCGTTTCGGCAGGCTGCCCTTTCAATCGGCGTCCTCGGATACCTCCTCGGCCGTTTACTGATGCAGTCCCTGCGCCTCTATCTTGCCAGGCGTCTTTTCAAGGATGATCCCCGAAAAGGCGCAAAGGCGACATTTTGACACATATCGGCGGCAGACGTGGATTTTTATCCAATTTCTTTGAAAAATGGATTGATCGCGATTCGAATGCGTATTTGCGGCGTAGGTTCTTTTCTCGGCCGGAAGGGCGTTTCAGCCGCGGGAAAGCGAGCCGTATGCTCTGAAATGGACGAAGCTACAATAGTAGAGCCGCATGCGCGTGCGGATGATTAATTTTGTATAAGGTGAGATTGAGATGATAAAGACGGGTGGCGGAAAGGATCCTATTACTTTGACGGCTGAGATGGAGTGCCTGAGGTGGGCTTTTCGCCAGCTGAAGCCTGAGGAAAGAGACTATCTTGCCAAGCGGGTCAAGCGTGTGGCGGGAAAGCGCACTCTGAAGGGCAGCTGGTATGAGAAGGATCTGATGCTTTTGAAGCTGCTCGTTTCCATGCGGGAGTGGCAGCCGGGCGTCTTCAAAGGGCTGCTTCTTCCTGTCGTCGACACGGACAAGATGCGCGCCGAAGTCTATCCGGGACTGCCCGACGACAAGACGCCGGAGGCGTATTACCGGCTGCTTTCGGATACTTATCGAAATGCCGGGCCTGAAGCAGACGCAAGAGAATCGGGCAAAAAGGCTACTCAGGACTTTTTGCTGTCTCTAGACGGGCTGGCGTATGACCGTCGGGCCTTCGGCTTTTTGATCATCTACATCATCGCGTACGGACAGGGACTGCATGCGGCCCGCTTCCTCCTTCAGACGATTGGTACGTTCGAGTTTGCAGGCGGAACGGATACGCTTCTTCAGTGTACGCCGGAGCTTTTCGCGGAAATTCCGCCAGACGAGGCGCCTGAGGAGCAGGAATCCAATGACGAGGCATCGTCCGATGAAGAGGCTTCGGCCGAAGTCGAGGAGGCGGAGCCCGCGTCAGAAGAAGAGGCCGGACCTGCAGAGGAGGCGTCCGAAGCCGCGGATGCGGAAGCGCCTGCCGAAAAGCCGGCGGAGCCCGAAATTCGCGAGGAGAGCCTTCCTAAGCTTGCGCCTTCGGCATCCGCCAAGCCGCGCACCGTTTTCCCGCGCGCCTTCAAGCTTGACATTCCGCCCGTGACGCGCGGTGCAACCCGCTATCTGGGCTACATTCGCACAAGCGGCGGGAGCTTCTTCAACTTCTATGCCGTGGCCGAGTGGTACAAGGACCGCTTCGGCACGCTTGAGGCCGAGGCCAAGCGTCTGTTCCCGACTTACGGCGCCTTCAACCTGAAGTCCGCCAGCCGCACCCAGCTTAAGGAAGGCGCCTTCTACGTCATCGACCTGATGCCCTCCGAGGTCATGCCGAACTATGACGAGAACGGCATCGAGCGCGCGGATTTTCACAAGTGCGTCGACTTCTCGAAGCTGACGAGCACGAAGCGCTTTTTCAGCGCATCCGACTTCGGCATTCATCTTGTCGTGAAGCCGGTCGAGGACTTTGACAGAGTCGACTTTACGAGCCCGATGATTCCCGTGCATGTGACGGAGTCGCCCGAATATGAAGACGAGGTCAAAGTCTCCAACGAGCTCGTTCTTCTCGAGCACAAGGATTTCTTCTACGGTCCGGTCCGCCTCAAGAAGGACAGCCGCGGGACGGCTTACGTCACCTTCTCGGGCACGATTCACAAGGGACTCGCATCCGCCTTCCGTGGCAGGAGCGGCCAGGTCGAGACCGTGCGCCAGTATGTGCGCTGGGAGGCTGCGGGCCAGCCCGTGCACGTGGGCGTTCGCTATGCGAAGACCGCCTTCATGGAGCCGGTTTCCGTCGACGTCTGGAACGATGCCGAGCTTGTCAAGCGTCTTCTTGAAAAGTCCTCCATGAGCGCGAGCGAAATGCGCGAGCTGCTTGAAAGCCCCGAGATTTTTGAGGGCGTCGAGGCTGAGGTTGAGGAAGGACGACTGGCACGCGCAAAAAGCGTGCTTTCCCGGATGCGCTACAAGGAGGATGTCCGCGAAAACGTCGCGGGCTTCGTGGTCGACGAGCTGAAGACCGGCAACGCCGAGGCGCTTGAGGCCGTGGTCTCGCGCGTGGCGGTGGACGAAAAGCTCATTGAGGTGCTTGCCCGTCAAAGCGTCGTGGGGCAGAAGATCGAAGCCCTCAAGGCGATGGAGCAGACGCTCGAGTCCAACGCCAGGGCGCGCAAGGCCGAGCAGGAAAGGCTTGAAAAGCAGGCCAGGAAGCTTGCCGAAGATCTGAAGAATCTTGATGCCGAGATCCAGGAGAAGGGCCGCGCGCTTGGCCTCATGGATGAGAAGAAAAGCGTGCTCGAGCAGCTCCGCGGTCTTGATGAGGCTCTGGATGCCCGTCGCGAGGACTGCCGGAAGCTTGAGACTTTGCGCACGCAGCTCGTCGAGGAGGCGAAGAAGATTTGCGCCAAGGCTCAGGGTGCCGGCGACGGCCTGATGCCGTCGCATCTTGTTCAGGCCGTTGAGGCCTGGGATGAGGAGGATGTCAGAAGGCGCCGCGAGAAGCTTGCGCAGGCCGTGTGCGACGTGAAGCCGGCGGATCTCAAGGGCCGCGGGCTTGCACGCGAGCTCGTCAAGGCCGTGCAGGAAGTGCGCCGCTACGACGAGAACACCGTGCTCAATCTCTACATCTGCTGGGTGCAGAACTTCCTCACGGTGCTCGCCGGCGAGCCCGGATCAGGCAAGACGTCGATCTGCCATATTCTGGCCAGAACGCTCGGGCTTGACGCCTTTGACGAACTGATTGCGCCTGAGAACCGTGCGGGACTTCCCGCCGGGCGCTTCGTGCACGTTCCGGTCGAATACGGCTGGACGACGAAGCGTGACTTCGTGGGCTATTGGAATCCGCTCACATCCAAGTTTGAATCGTCGGATCCGGCCCGATGGGATCTCTTGTGCACGCTGGATGCCGAAGCACGAAGCGCAGCGGGCTCAGTCTATCCGGCTCTGATGCTTCTGGACGAGGCGAACCTCTCTCCGATGGAATACTACTGGTCAGACTGGATGCGTCTTTGCGACGAACAGGCCTCGTCCGGTCTGGTCACGCTCTGGGACAAGTCGCCCACGGCCGTGCCGGAGACGCTTCGCTTCATGGCGACCATCAACAACGACAGCACGACCGAAACGCTCTCGCCGCGCCTCATCGACCGTGCGGCCGTCGTGACGCTGCCGCTTGTCGACTGCATCGAAAATGCGCGCCCCGCTCGAGTCGTGGGGCCGGTGGCCTGGAAGGAGCTCAAGGCCTACTTCGGCCCCAAGCCCGTTTCCAAGAATGCCGGGGAGCTTAAAGCCTTGCAGCAGAAGCTTTTGCCCGCACTTGAAACCTTCGGCATCAGGCTTTCGCCACGCTCGATTCGCCAGATCACGGGGTATGTGGGCACGGCCTCGTCCGTCTTTGCCGACGGCGAGAAGCCCGCATGGCTCGATGCGGCGGACTTTGCGGTCATGCAGAAGTGCCTGCCGCGCATCATGGGCACGGGCACGCGCTATCGCGAAAAACTGGTGGACCTCAACCGCAGTCTTGAAGGACTTGGCCTTGCGAGGTCCGCCCGCGTCGTGACGCGCATTCTTCACCAGGGCGACGAAGCCATGGACTGCTACCGCTTCTTCTGATGGGAGAAGGCATGAGCGCAGAATATCGAGACGGGCGCCTGATGCTTGCGGTCCGTGCCGACGGCGCGGAGCCGGTCGAGCTGGCGCTTTTCGAAGCCGATCCCGTCATCGGAGACTTGTCGGGCCTTCCCGCCGTTGAGGCGGGCAGGCGCGTCTCGCTCGAAGTGTCGGGATTGCCCGATCGTGCGGCCGTCACCGTCCGCATGGGCGGCGAGGTGCTTGCGGCCGACCAGTATCGCGAGAACGGACGCGTGTACCTGGATCTTCAGGACACGCTGCCCTTTGACGACATGATCGGCGTGGCGAAGCTTGAGGTGCTTGTGAGCACGGGGCCGCAGGGGAGCAGGCTTTATCATGCGACTCCGCTTCGCGTCATTCTTGAGCCCGGTCCCGCCGCCGACAATCTGATTGAAATGAGTGCCAAGGTGGCCGAGTATTCGGGCATTCTCTTCGGCAACGATGCCGTGAAGGAAAGCGACGAATCGCTTGACGACCGCCTGCACGTGCTCGAGCGGCTTTCCTCTCTCTATGAGAGGCAGTATCCGTATTTCAGGGAGGATCCGAAGTGCAGGCTTGCGTCGGCCATGAAGCGCGTGAGCATCGAGCGCATGCGCGACATGACGCCCGAGTCCGTGCGGTGGATGGTCTCGCATCCGCACGAATGGCAGCGCGTTGCGCCCGGCCAGGGCATCCGCATGCGCGGTGCAAGCTGGATGCCGAGGCATGCGCTTGTCCGTACGGCGGAGCTGAGCCGCGATCTTTATGAAAATCGCGTTGTGGCGGGCTTTCCGCTTCATCTTTCCGCCGAGGCGAGAAAGATGGCCCGGCTTCTTGAGGAGGCGGTTCGCGTCGATCACGGCCCGATGGATGCCCTGGCGCTCGGACGCGCGTCTGCGAAGGTTGTCGTGAACGCCAAGGCCGACGAGCTCAGAGGATACGGCGTCGTGTTTTCACGCATTGCGGCGCTTTATCGCGATGCGCTCGGCGTGACGCCGGAGCCGGTCAACAGGCTTCCAGAGCCCGCCAGGCATTTCATCGAAACGTCTCAGTACCGGCTTGTCTACGAGCTGATGCGGGAGTGGTTCGAGCTGGAGCCCTTTGAAGTCGAGAACCTCGTGAAGAGGCTTGCGAGCGTGACGAGTCCGAGACTATATGAATTCTTTTCGCTCGTGACGCTTCTGGGCGGCCTTGACCGCCAGGGGTTCCGACTAGAGGAATCCGGCCGGCACGACTACAAGACTGCCGGCGCGCTCTATGCCGACAATGCGGCGGCTGCGCTCCTCAACACCTTCGTTTTCAGAAAGGACGACGAGACCGTGACGCTCTGGTATCAGCCGGTGCTCGCAGGGGGCGATGCCAAGGCCGAGAACGGCATCGGCCTTGCCCGAACGACCCGGTGGTCGATGAGGCCGGAGAAGTCCGAGCCCGTCGACACGCTCAGGTCGACGGACAGGCCGTGGTACTCGCCCGACTTTTTGATGGCGCTGGAGAAGAACGGACGCACGGCCTGGGCCGTCATGGACAGCAAGTATTCGACCGTGAGCTCGGTGATCCGCCACTATGCCGTGCAGCAGGCCTTCAAGTATCTGACTTCGGTGGGCACGCTGAAGAAGGACGACGTATATGCGGGTCTTTGGCTTTACTGCGGAAGCGTCTCGCCGGATTCTCACGGAGAGGAGGGATCCTTCTTCAACGCGGCGCCGCAGGGAGGCGCGCCCGTGCCCGACATGAGGCTCGAGCGTCTCAATGCGCTCACCGATTCCGATCCGGCGGCGGGGCTGCTCGAACGCCTGAGGACGGTGCTCGCCTGATGCTGAAACGCGGCGGAATACCAAGTGCTGCCCGGCGCGGTGAGCGGCAGATTCAAAGTTCGGTGAAGATGCCGCCGTGAAGCTTCAACTCGCGTATGACGTGTACAAGGAGCTCCGTATCGATAAGAGCTCCGTGAAGGTCGTGTCCAGAAAGGTCGATGCCGTAGAGTCGGCAGAGGTCGTCGAGGCGGTTGCCGCCGCGGCCTCGCAGGCGTTCCGCCACGCGAAGCGTGCAGGTAATGCTGTCGCAGACATCGGTGAGGGGACCGTGCCCGAGGCGGGACAGCTCCGCGGTGAGCATCCGCGAGTCGTAGGCTGCGTTGTGGATGAAGAGTCTGGCGCCCGAGATGAAGTCCAGAAAGCCGTCGGCTACCGAGGCAAAGACCGGCTTGTCGCTCAGAAAGGCATCGGAGAGTCCATGCACGCGATAGGCGCCGTAGGGCATGGTGCGCTGCGGGTTGATGTACACATGGTATTTATCGCCGGTTTGCCAGGTCACGGGGTCGAACTCGATGGCGGCGATTTCGCAGATGCGATCGGTGCGGGCGCTCAGACCGGTGGTTTCGGTGTCCAGACACAAATAGCGCGGGCGTGTGCGAGTGAAGGCGACAGTCATGATGCGGTAATGGTCGAAGGATTTCGATGCTCCATTGTAGCTAACGGAGTCCGTCGAGGAAGCTCGCCTGTCGCCCACTCCTGATGCTGAAAAGCGCCGGAAGGCCTGGCGTTTTCGGCGTGTTTTTCAGAAAGGCGGGACTCGATGCGCCCGACAAGGTCGTGCTTGAGCTCTTCGGGCCGACCGTCCATGAGATCGATTGAGACTCGGCCGAAGATGTTTGCCGGAGGCGAAGCAACAGTCGACGTCAATCAAGCGCGCGATAAGCCGGGAAGAGACGGCCGAGAACTTTGAGAAAGACCTTTGCAAATTGGCCGCCGCAGACGGCTGCGATGAGCGTGCCTTCGCGCACGCCTTCGATCGTTCCGAGAAGGAGCCAGGATGCGGAGACGGCTGCGATCACGAGGAAGACGTCGACGCCCGTGCGCAGGTTGCCGAAGGAGCCGCCCCAGCGCTTGATGATGCTCAAGACGAAGCCTTCGGGCGGCAGAATCGCAAGGCGGGCAAAGACCATGCCGGCAATGCCCATGCCGTTGAAGACCGTGCCGATGAGAACAGTGCCGATTTTCTCGAGATAGCTTTCGGGCGCGACAAACGACGTGAGCGCGTAGGCCAGGTCGAAGAAGAGCCCGAAGATGAAGCAGATCGGAATCTGCTTGACGAGCTTCACAAGGAATTTCGTGGGATCGACGGCCGTCTGAAGTATGAAGAAAAAGACGTTCGTCAGAAAGACGAAAAAGCCCATCGAAAGAGGAAGAGCCTTGGAAAGCACAAGTGCGACCGAGCTGATGGTGCCGGTGCCGAGCCCTGCGTGCGTAATGACCGCAATGCCTGTCGAAAGCGTCAGGAGCCCGAAGAGGAAGATGAGTGCGCGGATGACCATTTTTTCTTGCTTTTGGGTGTTGAGGCGCCCGGCTGCGCGGGACGGCTCGCATCTCGGGGGCGGTGAGGGTCGTCTGGCGGGGTCGGGTTAACCCGAATCCTGTAATGTACCAGAAAATAAAAACGACTGTTTGCCAGTCAAGAATCCAGGATGAAAATCCCGGTCAATCGGCGTCGCGCAGTCTATAAAATGCTCGGATCTTTGACGCGCAAACAAGGAGGCTGGACCGGCTCTTGTAAACGCCCGGATTTCAGTCCGCGCATGTCAAGCCGCTGGAATAAAAACGCACTGAATGACGGCTTGCGGCGTATCATACGAATCGTTAAAAAATCATACGTCAATGGATGCGTCCGCCCCGGGACGCGAAGGAGGATCGAATGACGTTTTTCAAGTTGAGCCGCCGGAGGCTGGCTGCATTTTTCGCCGCTGCGATGCTGGTTCCCATGGCCGCACAGGCGGCCGTTGCCGAATTTACGGACCTGGCGGGCCGAAAGGTTGTGGTTGAAAAGACGCCCGAGCGCTTCATTGTGGCGAACTACATTGCAAACTACCTGATGACGGGCGGAGCGAAGAGCCTTGACAAGGTCGTCGGCATGACGCAGGACGGCTGGGAGCACACGAGGCTTGGTGAATACCGCGTCTTCACGAAGGCCTTTCCGCAGATCAAGGACATTTCGAGCATCGGCGGCTATCACGACAACATTCTCAATTCGGAGCGCATTCTTTCTCTTAAGCCGGACGTGCTTCTGATCAACCGCTCGCAGTATGCGGACAATTCGCAGCGCGTCGAAGTGTTCGAGCGCGCCGGCATCCGCGTGGTGGTGCTTGACTACCAATCGATGAAGCCTGAAAACCAT
>CAKQKT010000075.1 GCA_934249275.1 uncultured Sutterella sp.
GCACGAGCCATCGCGTCGATGGCGTTGCGGCCGTCCTGCGGGTTGTTGCCGGCGTGGGCGGCAACGCCTTCAAAGTCGAGCTTGATCCAGTTGCAGGACTTGCGGGCCTTGACGAAGGAGCCGTCGGGACGGCCCGGTTCATAAACGATCGCATACTTCGCGCGCTTGCCGTACTCAAGCAGGAAATCGTTAAGTTCGGCGGGACCGACTTCTTCAGCCGGAGAGAGGAGCACGCACATGCGGAGCTTTTCGGTCACGGACTTCGGCAGCTCCTTGCAGATGTACCAGACGGCGTTGAGCGAAGCCTTGTCGTCACCTGCGCCGGCACCATGTGCGATCGTGCCGTCGATGGTGAGCGGATACTTGGCGGCGTTGCCTACAGGCTGAACGGTGTCCATATGTGCGCAGATCACCACGTCGTAGGCGGACTGGTCCGGGAAGTTGGTGATGACGAGGCCTTCGCCCCACTTTTTGCTGACTTCATGGCGCGTAATGGTCCAGCCGATGGAGGCAAAGCGCTTTTGCATCACATCGGCAACGCGGCGCACGCCTTCGGCATAGCCGCTCTTGGAGTCGATCTTGACGAGTTCATCGAGGTCGGCGAGGAATTCCTTCATGGGAACGGGTGCATCGGCAGCGAAGGCGGTGCCGAAAGGAATGGTGCCGATCAGGCTTGACGCAGCCGTGGTCTTGAGAAGCTGGCGACGAGTAATCATGGTTTGGTCTCCGGAGCCGAGGGGCTCGTTTAAGTTGGAACATCGTCAGTGTACGTTGACAAAACCACGATTGATTTGCGCAAGCGTTATCCTTAAGATAACCCGAGGGTTAAATAAAGGAGCCTGTTTCATGCTTGACCGCTACTACGAAATCGCCCTGCTCGGCGCGCTCGAAAAGTACGGCTCGCTGGCGCTTGCGGCAGATTCATTGGATCTGTCTCCTGCATCCGCCTCGCGCATGCTGGCCAGAATCGAAGGGGAGCTAGGCTTTGCCGTGCTCGACCACAGCACCCGCCCGGCGGGCCTGACGCCGCAGGCGAAGCTGATCATGCCTCAGGTGCAGAAGGTGCTCCGCGCCCACTCGCGCCTCAAGGATCTTGTAGAGGCTGTTCGCGGCCGGGACGATGAGGAAATGGTCATCCGCCTGAGTCTTCCCGTCAATTCCGCACGCGACGCAATGATGGTCGGCGTTGAGGAATTCAAGACCCGCCACGAGAACGTGCAGGTCGAGATTCTTGCTGATCTTGGCGAGAACGGGCTTCTCAACGGACTTTGCGACATCGCCTACTTCGGCTATCGGCCTGAGTCCGAGTGCATCTTCTCGGAGGCACTCGAACCCGAAGTCAACATGCTCTTTGCCAGCCGCCGGTACGTTGAGGAGCACGGTGTTCCGAAGACTGTCGGCGAGCTCGTCCAACACACGCTTCTCATGCGCTACTCGTCCAATCCGGCTGCTTCCCACGAACTGACGGACGGCGTCGGCCGCTACGTTCTCCATGCCGACCAGCCCGCAAAGAAAGGCGATGCCCTCTACTGCTACCGTGAATTGATGAAGGGCTGCGGCATTGCGCTTGACCTATCCTTCGGGAGTGTGGAGGCCGATCTGCGCCGCGGAGACGTCGTGCCGGTTCTGCCCGCCTGGCATCGAAGGATTTGGAACAACCATCTGGCCTGCCACATCAGCAATCAAAACAATCCCGTCGTACGGGAACTGATGGCGCTCATCGGCGAATCGCACGATCGTCTTGTGCCCAAAATCTGGCGGCACTGGTACCGCTACTTCAAGGTGCCAGAACAGCCAGTGCTCGACGAAATGCGCCGGCTTCGCGCAGGTCAGGATTGAACACAGTGAACGGAGAAAACCGCGTTCGAAACACGAATCCCGCCTGCATATCACCTCTGTTTCGGGAAAAAATCGCTTTTCCAAGATAAAAAACTGCCGGTGACGACCGACCATCACCGGCAGTAAAACAGAGAAGGATTCAACTTGGTTCAAAGGCCTTGATCACGCCTGTTTTGCCTTCCGGGCCTTGAGGCATCTCGTGCCGGCCAGAACCACGATGAGGATCATGGCCACGCCGAAGGCGAGCATGCAGCACTGGGCCATGCTCATGAACTTCCATGCAGGGACGTGGTACCAGCATGCTTCTCAGCCACTGATGGAGAGGACTGCGATGGGTGCGCAGATGCCAGTGCATGGCGAGCTCCCATGCGGGCTCGTCCTCGAGCACCCGGTACTGCACGGGCAGGATCGACGCGAGCATTTCCGCGAGTACTTCGGCAATGGCCGGATAGACCGCAAAGGCAACATAGGCGGTGCCGGCAAAGATGACGAGGATGGAGCAGACGAACGGCGCCACGAAGCTGATGGGATTGAATCCCAACTCGGCAGAAGGCTTTGATGTTGAACCTTGGCTACCGTGGAATAATCTGGTCCAAAGATATCAGGTCGTCTGACAAAAATGGCTCCCCGTAATGGAGAGCCAATGTGCGTGCCGCTTTTTGAGGCTCGGCCGAACTCCGAAATCTCCGCTCCCTGTTAGAGGAGGCTTGGGACAAACAAGCAGAGCGGAGATCCCGGAGCGAGCCGAACTTCAGCGAATGGCAGCGATCAGATCACCGAATAGATGAGGCAGCCTGCAGCCACGCCCGTAATCACGTGCACGAGGCCCGCACGGATATAAGAGTGGTTGAGAACCCAGGTGCCGAGACGCGTCGTGCCGGTGCGGTCGAAGGAGCAGCAGCCGATCTGGGCGCCGCCGGGGATCAGGAAGTCGCCGCAGGTGGCAGGATACAGAGCCACCAGGAAGAGCGGATCGATGCCGATGGCCGCGCCAAGCGGCATGAGGGCGACGACAGTGGCAGACGGGCTCAGGATCACAGCGGAGAAGAGGAAGAGCACCAGACCGAAGAGAAGCGGCGTGGACTCGGCCATCGTCTTGAAGAGCGCGACGAATTGAGGGCTGTACGCGTCAAAGAAGGTGCCGGTCAGCCAGGAGATGCCGAAGACGCCCACAACGCCGATCAGGCCGGCACGGAAGACCGAGCCGTCGGCAAACTTGCTGGAGGGAACCTTGCAGACGAGAATGATGAAGAGCGCACAGGCGAGCATCACCATCTGAATGAGAGAAGGAATCGGGAGCGTAGAGACCTTGCCTGCAGCATTGGTCCAGGTCGGCAAAAGTTCCTTGCAGAAGCCGAAGAAGAGCACGACGGCGACGCCGAGCGCAAAGATCAGCACGGAATTGCGAACGTTCTTCGGAATGACGAGCTTGGAGTCGTCTCGCTTGAAGGCAAGCTCCTGGAATTCGCCCGCAGCGACGCGGCGCTTGAATTCAGGATCGTCCTCAAGCTCGCATCCCTTCCAATAGACGCTGAGACAAGTGGCGGCAGTTGCGATGATGAAGGCCGGAACCGAGATCATCAGAATGTCGATGACGCCAAGGCCGAACGGAGAAAGCGAAGCGACCATGGCGGCCGTGGCTGCGGACATCGGCGACGCAACGACCGCAATGCCTGCCGAAATGACGGATGCGGCGATCGGACGTTCGGGGCGGACGCGAGCCTGAGTAGCCACTTCAGCGACAACCGGATAGACGGCGAAGGCCACATAGGCAGTGCCGACAAAGATGACAAAGAAGGAGCAGACAAAAGGCGCCACGAAGGTGATGGCCTTCGGCCACTTTCTCAGCATGCGCTCGGCCACCTTGACCATGATGTCCAGGCCACCAGCCCCCTGCAACACCGACGTGCAGGAAATGACGGCCACGATGATGAGAATCGTCGAGACGGGAGGAGAACTGGGCTTGAGACCGAAAAGAATGACGAGAATGAAGACGCCGAGGCCGCCGGCTGCGCCGAGGCCCACGCCGCCGAATCGGCCGCCGAGACCGATGCAGAAGGCGACAGCAAGAAGCTGAAGCCAGAAGTTGAGATCCGTTTCCATGATGAGTGGTCCTGAATCGAAAGGTTGGAATCGAGAGTTTTGAAAACGCTCGGGCCGTCCGGTCCGGTTGACAGCGGAGAACCGGACGGCCCTGTCGGAGCGATTATTACGGAGCTGTCTTAGAGACCGAGCACGCGGCCTTCGGCTTCGAGAACCGCGTCGGCATGCTCAAGCTGCAGAGCAACCATGTCGGGCGCCGTGCCGCCGAAGCTGCGGCGTGCGCGAACGCACGTCTCAAGGCTGATTTCATGACGGATGTCTTCTTCGATCTTGTCCGAGAACTGCTTGTACTCATCCATCGTGAAGTCGTCGAGGCGCTTGCCGTGCTTGATGCCGTAGTTGACCATGGCGCCAACGACGTGGTGAGCTTCGCGGAAGGGCATGCCCTTCTTGGCGAGATAGTCGGCCAGGTCTGTCGCATTGGCATATCCGAGCTCGGCATTGGCACGGGTCTTTTCGCCGTTGACGCGCATCTTCTCAACCATCGGGGTTATGATGGCGAGGGACTGAAGAAGCGTATCGATGCTGTCGAACACCTGCTCCTTGTCTTCGGACAGGTCGGTGTTGTATGCGAGCGGAATACCCTTCATGATCGTGAACATGGCCATCATGTTGCCGTACATGCGGCCGGTCTTGCCGCGAATCTTTTCTGCGATGTCCGGATTCTTCTTCTGCGGCATGATCGAGCTGCCGGTGCAGAAGTCGTCGGAAAGCTCGACGAACTTGAAGTCCTGCGTCGAGAACGTCACGAGCTCTTCGGAAAGGCGGGAAAGGTGCATGTAGCACATAGCGGCGGCCGCGTTGAATTCGACCATGTGGTCGCGGTCGGAAACTGCGTAGATGGATTTTTCCGTCGGGCCGTCAAAACCGAGGTGCGAAGCCGTGTAGTCGCGGTCGATCGGGAAATCCGTGCCGGCGAGCGCCGCGGAGCCGAGCGGACAGCGGCCCATGCGCTTAAAGAGGTCGGAGAAGCGAGTGAAATCGCGCTCGAGCATCCAGAAGAAAGCCATCATCCAATGCGAGAAGAGAATCGGCTGGCCCGTCTGCATATGGGTGTAGCCCGGCATGATCACGTCCATATTGGCGCGGGCGGTCTTGACGAAGACGGCCTGAAGGGCGCGGATCGCCTTCTGCACCTCGCGGATTTCATGGCGCAGGTACATCTTCGTGGAAGTCGTCGTCTGGTCGTTGCGGCTGCGGCCCGTATGCAGGCGGCCGCCGGCCGGCCCGACGATCTCGGTCATGCGCTTTTCGATCGCCATGTGAATGTCTTCGTCCTTGATCGAGAAGACGAACTTGCCCGCACGAATTTCTTCGGCGACCTGGTCAAGGCCGCGGCAGATGGCTTCGGCATCATCCTTGCTGATGATGTTCTGACGGGCAAGCATCGTGGCGTGCACCTTGCTGTCCTCGATGTCGAACGGACAGACGCGCTGCTCGAATGTGATCGTGGCGTTGAAGGCTTCCACCAACTCGTTGGCAGGAAGATCAAATCGGCCGGAACGGCTCTTGCTGTCTTGATTGGACATTGTTTCTCCTTACTGGTCCAAATACATATGGTCATGATTGCGAGATCGCGCTGTCTTTCTTTCGACTTTTACGATCTGTGTGGCGACATCATATACCCATTTGTCGACAATATGCGATAAGAATTGAGCAATTTGGAGAATATTCTCAGCATATATGTTAGTCGAAATTGGTAGAAGTGTTGTGCCGCAGTCTTTTCAAAGCTTCTATCAGCAATTGCCCAAATTGTTGACAATGAAGCCTTTAGACGGCAATCTGCCGTGCACCACCGCCCCAAACGGTCGAACCCGCAACGTTCGAGCTTCCTTAACCGTATGAATCGGTATAATCGTCGACAATATTTCCAATTCCGGTGGTCGAGCAGCTTTTTCGGCCGCTATTTTCCTCAACGTCATAGCCGCTCGTCATGGATGAAGAGAGCCTGTTTCACTCGATACACGCCCACCTTTTGAAGCAGTCTCGCTCTGGTGCGGAGCCCGACACCGAAGCCGGGCTTGCCGATCTTTTCAACGTCTCGCGGTATCACGTACGCCGGGCGCTTGACGTCATGACGCAGATGGGGCTCGTCACACGCACCCAGAAGCGCGGCGTTAAGTTCACGACGCCCGAACCCAACGAACTCTCCCGTCAGCTTCTTTCCCAAATCAAGATCGGAGGATTCGACGCCTATGAACTCAACGAAGCCCGCCGGATATTCGACACCGGGCTCATCTCACTTGCGATAAGGCGCCTTCCTCCCGCCTCCATCGGCACGCTCTCCACCATCATCTCCAACCTTGAAGGCTGCATTGAATTCCGCGGCGCAGCGCTCAAATTTCACCGGCAGTTCTGGGAGACCATCTTCAAAGGATGCGGCAACCGCGTGCTTCAGGTCTTTGCGACCTCACTTTTCTACCATGCGATGAACTACCTTGAGAGCCGTACTGACGAGCTTGAAGACTCCTGGTACTCCGACATGCTCGAGACAGACCGAAACATTCTCAAAGCCTTTCGAGCCGATGACTGCGCACGCGCACAAGAGCTTGTGACGCAATGGCTCAAGAAGGAACTTGAGGAGTAAATACACGACGGTTGCAAACTTTTGACCGTCAAAGCCAGGAGACAGGCAGCCAAGAAACTGCCTTGGCACTCGAACGGGAGCGAAAACCGTTCCCGTTCAGAAAAAAACGGCGCCACGAACGTCAACCGTCCGAGGCGCCTTCTTTTATCGAAGCCTCAAAGAATGTGCATCAGGCGTCAAAGGCTTCGCGGGTTCTGGGCTTGCGGGCGAGAAGACCGGCAACTTCCACTTTGAAGTCGGCAACCTTTTCGAGCGCCATAAGGGTGTCGGCCAACTTGTCGGTCTCCTCTTCGGTGAAGACCATGCCGACCACGCCCTTGAATTTCTTCAGAAGGGCTTCATCGGTGACGGGATTCGTCGGAGCGCCGAGCGGCATCGGAACGTGCTCCTGCCAGGAGCGGCCGTCCTTGAGCGTCACGACGACGATTGGCTCGTCATCATCCTTCTGAGTCTTGTCGACTGTGAATTTGACGCGGGCCATCATTTCGGCAACACGCGGATCATTGCGCTTCGTGCGCGCAAAGGACGGCAGACCCACTGAACCGAAGACGAGGTCGGCAGCAACGCTATATGGAATGGATAGCTGGGCGGAGTTCATCGGATGGAGAGTCGAGTGGCCGCACATGCCGTAAACGAACGGATTGATGATGACGCGGACTTCCTCGACATCGTCGGCAGTAAAGCCGTGAGCGGCTCGCAGATTGTCGACCGCATCAATGGCCGCATGCGTGGAGCGGCAGGAGGCGTGCGGCTTGATGGAAACGCGAGCGAGCTTCCAGTTCTGACCAAGCTCGCGAAGATAGGCGTCCGGATCGCTCGACGTCGGCGCGAAGGAATGGTTGAAGCCACCCCAAACTTCCTCAAAAACCTTTGTCGGCCCCGTAAAGCCGCGTCGTGCGAGTATGGCGCTCATCAGGCCGCCGTAGGCCGCATGACCGGCATGAAGACGCTTGCTCTGAGCGCCGTCGTGCACGCAGCACCAGAGTCCAGAGGAGAAGGACGAGGCAAGACCGAGGGCATTCTGCGTTTCCTTAACGGAAAGACCGAGAATGCGTGCGGCGGCCGCAGCAGCGCCGAACGTGCCGCAGGTGCCCGTGGAGTGAAAGCCCGCACCGTTGTGAGGCTCATAAGCACCGCAGGCTTCAAGCGGACGGCGCGCGATGTCGTAGCCGATCACTACAGCATCGATGAATTCGCGACCCGTCACAGGTCGGCCGGCAAGCTCCACAGCGGCAACCGCCGCAGGCACCACGACGGCGCCGGAATGGTCGCATCCGCCCGTGTCGTCAAGCTCGAAGGCGTGAGAGGCCGTGCCGTTGACGAGCGCAGCGTTGAGCGGCGTCATCGTTTCGCCCGCGCCCCAAAGCGTCGCCTTGCCCTCACCTTCGCCTTCTTCGCGAAGAACGGATATGAGTCGCTGAGCCTCCACGGAAACGGCGCCGGCAACGCCAGCGCCGATCGAATCGAGAATATGGCGCACGGCCTTCGTCACCATCGCATCGGGAACGGCTTTCGAAGGCGTCTCCACGATGAATCGAGCGAGCACCTCGCTCTTGAGTACTTCAGAGGCTGCGGCTTCTGTCATTATTTGCTCCAGTACGGGAAGTGAATTGTTTTCAGAGGCATCCAGCTATCGGACTGCCCCGTCAATCATAGCTAAAGCAAAGCCTCCTTGGCGAGAGGAAAAATGATTTCATCCGGTCTGCAGTTATTTACGGGTTTTTCTTCTTGTCTCCAAAGTCTTCAAAATGTAGAATACCGCGCGGCTAATGACAAAAACAAAAGCCGTTGTTCCTCCACAAATCATATAAATCTTTGCAACCATGGAAATGGACTTTAATTTCTGGCTCCAGTTCGCCATCGTGATGGTCTGCGTCGCGCTCGGCGGCCGTCTTGGCGGCGTGGGCCTTGGCGCGGCCGGCGGTCTCGGCGTCTGCCTTCTCGTTCTCGTTCTGGGTGTCCCCCCCGGCTCCCCTCCCGTCTCTGTTCTCCTCATCATTACGGCCGTCATTGCCTGCACATCCGTGCTTCAGGGGTCGGGCGGTCTTGACCTCATGGTCCGTTGGGCTGAAAAGCTTCTGCGCCGCTGGCCGAAGATGATTACGATCGTCGGTCCGCTCGTCTGCTCCTTCTTCGTGATGATTGTGGGCGTCCTACGTGGCCTTCGCGGTCTATCCCGTCGTCGCCGAAGTTGCGGCCTCGGCACGCGTCCGTCCCGAACGAGCCGTCTCCGCGTCCGTCATCTGCGCCGGCATCGGCGTGATGGCCTCGCCCATGTCCGCCGCCATGGCTGCCATGGTGGGTGTCATGGCCACGCAGGGCGTAAGCTTCGTTCAGATTCTTTCCGTGTCGATTCCGACCTTCATCTGCGCCGTGTTCTGCGCTGCTCTCTCGGTCTTCTGGCGAGGCAAGGAGCTTGAGGACGATCCCGAATTCCAGCGCCGCCTCGCCAACGGCGACTATCAGTGGCTCGCCACGCACTCCACGGCCGAACACAAGTTCACCGAAGCTCCGTTCGCCCGCCGTGCCGTTGCAATCTTCCTTCTCGGCATTCTGGTCTCGATTCTCGTGGGCTCCGTCTCCGATCTTCGTCCGTCCTGGACCGTCGGCGAAAAGACCTCGCTTCTCCCGATCCCGAAC
>CAKQKT010000076.1 GCA_934249275.1 uncultured Sutterella sp.
CGGCCCGCTCGGCGAAGTGATCGTCAACCCGTACGGCATTGCGCCGCTTACCGCCATCATTAAGAACGGCGGCTACGAGCTCCTTGACGCAGACGTTCGCGTCGTGCCGAAAAAAGGCGGTCAGGAAATCGCCTACAAGGTCTCCCGCGCGCAGCTTCTCACGCACGGCGGCGTGCCGGTCTTCGGCCTCTATCCCGACTACCAGAACCAGGTTGAAGTGACCGCCAAGAAGCGCTTCAAGGGCAAGGTCGATACGGTCAAGTTCACCTACACGATCTACGCGGGCCCCATTACCGGCATTCCGTCGGGCAGCCCCAAGGAAAAGAGCCTTCTATTCTCGATCACGGTCAAGAAGGTTGACAAGAAGTTCGCAGACCGCCTCTACTTCGTCAACAATCTCGGCACGCCGAATGCGCAGACCATGCGCACCGTCTGGAACAACCCGATGGGCGGCGCCATGACCTGGCAGTTCCCGCCGAAGACGGTCATCATCGACACGAAGGGCGAAGTTCGCTGGTTCCTTGACTATCGCGATCTGTGGAAGCCTGAGGATCCGTATTCCAACGGCGTCATGATGGGCTTCCATCAGAATCCGGACGGCTGCCTCACCTTCGGCTTCGGCCAGCGCTACGCCAAGTACGACCTTCTCGGTCGCAAGATCTGGAACCGCCGTCTGCCCAATGCCTATAGCGACTTCAGTCATGCCATGGATCCGGCCCAGAACGGCCACTACTTCCTCCGAGTCGCCTCCGCCGATCTGCGCCGCGTCGATGAAAAGCGCGTTCGCACCGTCCGCGACATCGTGATCGAAGTCGACCAGAACGGCACGGTGGTTGACGAATGGCGTCTCTTCGACATTCTCGATCCGTATCGCTCCGACGTGATCAAGGCGCTTGACCAGGGCGCCGTGTGCCTCAACATCGATCCGGCCAAGTCCGGCCAGACGCTCTCCGCCGAAGAGCTCGCGAAGCAGGAGGCCGACGGCGAATTCGGCGACATCGCCGGCGTGGGTCCGGGCCGCAACTGGGCGCACGTCAACTCCGTCGACTACGACCCGACCGACGACTCGATCATCATTTCGTCCCGCCACCAGTCGGCCTGCATCAAGATCGGTCGCGACAAGAAGGTCAAGTGGATTCTGGGCGCTCCGAAGGGATGGCGCTCTCCCTGGAAGGAGGCGCTCCTGACGCCTGTGTCCGCCAAAGGCGAGAAGCTCAACTGCACGGACGTCGAATGCATGGACACCGACTTCGACTGGACCTACACGCAGCATACGGCCTTCCGCGTCGACGAAAAGTCCGACAGGCGCTACTGCATGATTTCCGTCTTCGACAACGGCGACGCCCGCAACATGGACCAGCCGGCAATGTCCTCGATGAAGTACAGCCGCGCCGTCATCTTCAAGATCGACCAGAAGAACATGACCGTTCAGCAGGTTTGGGAATACGGCAAGGAACGCGGCCACGACTGGTACAGCCCGGTCACGTCGCTCACCCGCTACGAAGCCGACAAGGATTCCGTCATGGTCTATTCCGCCACGGCCGGCATGGACTTCAGCCTCAAGGGCGGCCACGGCGGCCAGCCCCCGCGTCCGATCCTCAATGAATTCGAATGGGGCGCCAAGGAGCCCTCCGTCGAAATTCAGATGGGCGCAGGCAGCGGCTACCGTGCCTTCCCAGTCAGCGTGAAGAAGGCCTTCACGGACAATTGATCCCGGTAACTCCGCACAGGCCTCGTGCGGATAAGTGAGAGAGCCTCCGGCGTCTGCCAGCGCCGGAGGCTTTCATTTTCTGAAACCAAAGGCATTTGATGCCGGATTACTGAGCTTCGGACGGGGCTGCCGTGATCAAGGCAACTGCTAATATGTTCGTAATTGATGCCGAAAAAGGAAGAGGAATACTAAAATAAGAGTAGATGTTCTCAGGCTTTTCAATAAGGATATTCGTATGAACCTGCTCGCGAATTTCAAGAGTCCCGGTGAAATTCAACGAAGCATTGCCGCACGATTTCAGGCGCGCCGGCTGGATCAAAACTACACGCAGGCGGCGCTTGCTGAAAAATCCGGCGTATCGCTGGGCACGCTCAGGCGCTTCGAGCAGGAAGGCGAAATCTCTCTCAAGCATCTGGTGCTTCTGGCGACGTCGCTCAATATCGTTCAGGAACTCGACGAGCTTTTCCGTCCCGAGCCTGTGCGGGATCTCTATGCGAAGCCGCCCAAGGTTCGCCGGAGAGCACGCGCATGCAGGTAGACGTTTGGCTGAATCTGGAAGGCTCTTGCCATGCCTTGGGAAGGCTGGCTGATGAACCGGACGGCACGGCCTTTCAGTTCGATTCGAGCTTCCTCGAGACAGGACTGACTGTCGCGCCGTTTGCGATGCCTCTTTCACAGAAGGCGAGGCATTTGTCCGGCAATGCTTTTCAGGGACTTCCTGGGCTCGTTGCCGATTCGCTGCCCGACGCTTGGGAATCTCATCTTTTGGAATTGAGGCGTCGTCAGCGTCAACTGTCGATGGTGTCGCCGTTGGAGCATCTTTGCCGGGTGGGCTCGAACGGCATGGGCGCCCTGGAGTACCGGCCGGCGGCCAATGACGAGGCATTTGAGCCTGATGGCATTTGCCTTGATGCGATTGCCGAATGCATTGACGACATCTTGTCGGATCGTGATTCGGGCGAGGCGCTGGCTTTGCTGATGCCGCTCAGCGGTCATGCGGGCGGCTCGTGTCCAAAAATCGCATGCCTTGTTTCGGAAGACTGTTCACGGCTCGCACGAGGTTCGCTCGTCAAGGATGACATGACGCCGTGGCTTATCAAGTTTCGCAGCTCTTATGACCGTCGTGATCAAGGCATCCAGGAATATGTCGCATCGCTTGTTGCCAAGCGTGCCGGCATCTGCATGCCGCGAACGCATCTCTTCACCTCGAAGGATGATGCCTGGTTCGGCATCGAACGCTTTGACAGAAGCCGGGCCGGCAAAATTCACATGTGCACGGCCGCCAGTCTTTTGGAGTGCGATTTTCGACTGCCGGTTTTGGACTATTCGAATATTCTCATGATGACGGCGCGCCTCTCGTCCTTTGAGGATGTCGTTGAGCAGTTCCGGCGCGCCGTTTTCAATTACTCGATCGGCAATTGCGATGATCATGCGAAAAACTTCTCGTTCCTGATGCATGGCGACGGAACATGGCGGATTTCGCCTGCTTACGACGTCGTGACGTCCGAGTCGATGGGCGGCGAACATATGACGACGGTTGGAGGCATCGGCAGGTCGGTTGGCCGCAGCGAGTTCTTCAAGCTGGCTTCCGAGTTCGGCATTTCCAAGAGCCGGGCAACGGCCGTTCTCGATGAAGTGGCCGATGCGGTTTCGGGATATGACGCGATTGCGAAGGACTTCGGGATTCGAGCGCCGAAGACGGTTTGTCCGATTTGAGGCACGAAGATGCAAACAGGCCGGCAGTCTACGAAGAAGAGACGGCTGGCCATTGGCGTTGTTGGATCTTAAGAGGCCTTTGCGGGAAGCAGAGCCTTGACGGCGAGGATCAGATCGCGCACGCCGTAGATTGTCATGAAGAATGCCGAGACGGGGATGGCGGCGTAGGCCCAGCGGACCTGAAGCCACGGGATCGACTGGAAGGTCGCCTGCGCACGCATCACCCAGACGAAGCCGTACCAGCAGATGACGGCGTAGGTGACGAGCTCGATGATCGTCACGAGAAGGCGGCAGCAGTGGCCGAAAGTCGTGCCGGCGACGCGGTCGGTGATGACGTCGACGACGAAGTGGCTGCGGGTGCGCACAAGCTCCATGGCGCCCGGGAAGATCATCCAGACGAGGAGGATCTGAATCCAGTCGTCGGTCTGGGTGAAGTTGTAGACGGGCACGAAGCGAACGAAGACGTTTGCGATGAACATCACGAAGATGCCCGCAAGCGCGACCGTGCTGACGGTTCGAGCGCAAAGGGAGATGCAGCGGTCGGCCGTCTTGAGAAGATTCATCACGGCGGACATCAGGGCACCCACTTGGCAAAGCCGAGCGAAAGTTCGGGAATGAAGGCAACGAGGATCGCGACGAGAACCATGATAAGCACGTAGCCCACGGCTTCCTTCGCGATGGCGAGAACATGCTCGCCCGTAATGGAGCTCATCACGTAGAGGTTGAGTCCGACGGGCGGCGTCAGCACGCCGATGGCGAGCGAGATGCACATCACGATGCCGAGCTGCACGACGTCGAAGCCGAAGCTCTTGGCGAGCGGGACGAAGATCGGAACGGTGATGAGGAGAATGGCCGTGCCCTCCATGAAGCAGCCCATCAGGACGAGGAGCGCGATGATGAGAAGAAGCACGGGCGCGGCGGTCGCAAAGGACGTCGACATGAAGGCGATCGCCTGCTGCGGAATGCGCGTGTAGAGGAGCACGTACTGGAAGAAGCCGGCCGTGGCGATGACGAACATCACCTTGGCGGTCTGCTCGACCGTGTTCCAGAAAATGGCGGGAAGGTCCCGTACCTTGAGCGTGCCGTAGACGCAGAAGCCGAGGAACATCACATAGAGAGACGCGACGGCGGCGGCTTCGGTCGCCGTGAAAATGCCGCCGAACATGCCGCCCATCACGATGACGGGCGTCATGAGCGCGAAGAAGGCGTCCTTGAAGGCTTCGACGCGGACCTTCCAGGGTGCGGGCTCGGTCTTGGCGTAGCCGCGGCGGTAGGAGATCCAGGAGGACCAGCCCATGAACATGAGGCCCAGAAGAAGACCGGGGACGGCGCCTGCGGCGAAGAGCGAGTTGACGCTCGTCTGCGTGAGGCCCGCATAGAGAATGAGCGTGATCGAGGGCGGAATGATGGGCCCGAGCGCGCCGCCCGCTGCGATCGTGGCGCAGCTGAAGGGGCGTCCGTAGCCCGACTTCGTCATTTCATCGATGGCGATCATGCCGATGCCGGCCGCGCAGGCGGCGGCCGAGCCGCTCATGGCGGCCATGATGACGCATGCGACGATGGCGGCGTTCGAGAGACCACCCCAGCGGTGGCCGAGGCAGACCCGGCCGAAGCCGAAGAGCGACTTGCTCACGCCGCCCACGGTCATCAGGTTCCCCATGAGAAGGAAGAACGGAATCGACATGAGCGTGATCCCCGAGACCTGCGAGAACATTCGCTGGGGAACGAGGAAGAGGCGAGCGGGATCGCCGCCCGCAAAGAGGAAGGTGGCGATCGACGCGAATCCCATGGTCACGGCCGTGCTGACGCCGAGAAGCATCAGCACGAGCACCGCCGCGAAAATGACGAACATCAGCATGAAGCCGGGGTCCTTTTACTTGACGCGGTTGGCTTCAACGGCGTCGAGAAGCTTCTTCATCTCGGCTTCGTCTGCGAGCTTGCCGACCTTTTCATAAGCCGGCGCCATGAGCTTCACGAAGGAGTCGCGGTCCGGATTCGTGACGTTCATGCCCTTGCCCTTGAGCTCCTCGATGACGGCGGCTTCGCCGTGGCTGATGCGCTCGCGGGTGAGGTTCTGGGCCTTGACGGCCTCATCCTTCAGGATCGCCTGAAGCTCGGGCTGCAGGCCTTCGAAGAACATCTTGTTGAAGAGAAGAACCTGGCAGTCGAAGTAGTGGTTCGTGAGAGCGAGCTGATCCTGCGTTTCGTAGAGCGAGTCGGCGAGAATCGTAAAGACCGGATTTTCCTCGCCGGCCACGACGCCCTGCTTGAGGCTGGTGTAGAGCTCGGAGTAGGCGATCTTCTGAGTGTTGGCGCCGATGGCGTCGAAGGCGGCGAGAAGGCCGGTGGAAGGCGGAACGCGGATCTTGACGCCCTTGAGGTCGGCGGCTGAATTCACCGGAATGCCCTTGGTGGTCGTCTGTCGGAAGCCGTAGTCGAACATGGAGAGGCCGACGGCGTCGTGCTGGGCGAGGCCTTCGTTCATCCAGGTCATCACGAAGGCGTCGATCGTGCGGTGGGCGTGATCGTAGTCCTTGAAGAGGAACGGAGCCGTCATGGCGTTGAGCTTCTTCGAGTACATGGCGAGGTTGCCGAGGCTCACGACGGCGCTGTCGAGGGCGCCGAGCGTTACCTGTTCGGCAAGAGCCGGCTGGTCGCCGAGCTCGCCCGCCGGGTAGACCTCGACCTCCACCTTGCCGCCGGTGCGGTCCGAAACGTTCTTCGCAAACTGAAGCGCGGCTTCATGGTGAGCGTGGGAGACGGCGGCCGTGTGGGCCAGGCGGATCGTCTGGGCGGAGAAGTCGGCGGCGCTGGCAATGGCGCACGCAAAGACGGCCGTGACGGCTGCGGCTGCGGTCTTGAGAAAACTGGGCATGGTTGGACTCGCTCTGTCTGATGTCCTGCGCCCGCTCAAAGCCGGGCGGATGCGGGACGTTTTTGGGAGGCTGACATTATAACGGCAACGCCTCCTCTCTCGGAAGATCGGGAATGCGCGCAGGACGGCGAACGAGGCCGTGGCTGTGATGAAAAAACAATATTTGATGCCGGCTGCGGGATGCATTTGCATTTTGCCAAACGCCGTCAATGAGCCTAGACTTTCAAGCTGTCGTTTTACTTTTTGAGGAGCATTCTCCATGACTGCCATGACCGAGCTTTTCTATCGTGACCCCTATGCCCGCGAATTCACCGCGAAGGTGACCTCGTGCGAGGAAGGCGAGAAGGGATTCGAGGTCATGCTCGACGATACGGCCTTTTATCCCGAAGGCGGCGGACAGCCTGCCGACCGCGGGACGCTGGGCGAAGCGAAGGTGCTCGACACGCGACGCACGGCTGCGGGCATCGTGCACTATTGCGACAAGCCGCTTGAAGTCGGCGCCGTAGTGAAGGGCGTGCTCGACTGGGAGCGCCGCTTCGACAACATGCAGAACCATACGGGCGAACACGTCTTCTCCGGTCTCGTTCATGCGAAGTTCGGCTTTGAAAACGTGGGCTTTCACATGGATGACGACGTCATCACGTGCGATTTCAGCGGCGTGATGACGGAAGAAGAGGTGGCCGGCATCGAAAAGGCCTGCAACGAGGCGATCGTTGCGAACGTCCCGGTCAACATCTCTTTCCCGGACGCCGAAACCCTTGAAAAGATGGTCTATCGCAGCAAGAAGGCTCTGACGGGCGACGTGCGCATCGTCGACATTCCGGACTGCGACCGCTGCGCCTGCTGCGGCGTGCACGTGAAGAGCACCGGCGAAGTCGGCCTCGTCAAGGTCATCTCCTCGATGAAGCACCGCGGAGGCACCCGCGTCTTCTTCGTCTGCGGCATTCGCGCGCTCAACGACTACGAAGCGCGCATCCGCGAAACGCGCGCCGTTTCCGCACAGCTCTCCGCCAAGCCTCTGGAAATCTCCGCCGCCGTCGAGCGCGTGCTCGCCGAGTCGGCCGCCAAGGACGCGAAGATCGCAGAACTGAACCGCACGATCTTCGGCCTCAAGGCTGCGGCCATCCCCGCTCAGGAGGAGCCGCTCGTCGTGGTTGAGCAGGGCTTCACGCCGTTCGAGCTCCGCCAGTTCTGCGTCCAGCTCTCCGAAGCCGGCAAGGCGCCCTTCATCGCCGTCGTCTCCGAAACAGAGCCCGGCGTCTTCAGCTACGTCTGCGCCATACCCGACGACGTGCTCCGTCCCGTGAGCATTGCGCTCAACAAGGCCCTCAACGGCCGAGGCGGCGGCGCCAAGGGCTTCGTCCAGGGCAGCTGGAAGGCCGGCGAGGCCGCCGTGAGGAAGGCTGTGGCCGAAGTCTGGGCCACCCGCTGATTACTAAACCGGAAAAACTAGTCAAAGCCCGCCTGTTTTCTTGACCGCGGTAAAGAAGACGGCGGGTTTTGTGCATCCGGACGGACGCCGGAGCGTATCATGTCGAGGTGTTCCCTGCGGCCCGCCAAACGCACGGGCGGGGCGCATCACTCCCTCACAAGCCTCAGACATAAGACAGATCATGCTTGACTTCATCGAGCTCTTCATCCTCGGCATCGGCGTCGGCTCCTTCGGCGCCCTTGTCGGCATCGGCGGCGGCCTTATCATGGTGCCGCTCTTCATGTACTTCATGATGCCGCCCTCGGGCAGCACCTTCGCCAACGTTCAGGAAGTTGTCGGCACAAGCCTTTTCGGCGTGCTCCTCAACGCGCTTTCGGGCACCTGGGCCTATTTCAAGCAAAAGCGCATCATCCTCAAGGTTGCGATGCCCTTTGCCCTTGCGACCGTTCCGGGCGCCTTCCTCGGCAGCTACGTGAGCGAATGGTTCTCGGGCCCCGCCTTTTCAATCACGTTCGGCGGCTCGCTTGCCTTCCTCGGCTGCTTCATGTACTGGAATTCGACCCGGAACAAGGCCGCCAACCGCTCCGCCGACGAATTTGATCCAGAAGCGCTTCCGAAGAGCAAAATCATGCTCGGCGTCTTCTGCTCGCTCTTCGTGGGCTTCCTGAGCTCGATTCTCGGCATCGGCGGCGGCGTCGTGCACGTTCCGATGATGGTCTTCCTGCTCGGCTTCCCGCCGCTCGTGGCTGTCGCCACCTCCACCTTCGTGCTCATGGTGAGCGCCGCCATCGGCGTCGTCGGCCACGCCTTCCTCGCCCACATTGTCTGGGCGCCCGCCATTGCGGTGGGCTGCGGCGCCATCGTCGGCGCCCAGCTAGGCGCCAAGATCGCCCGCAAGAGCAAGCCTCGCCTCATCGTCATGATCCTTTCCTGCGTGATGGTCCTGCTCGGCTGCCAGCTCATCTGGCGAGGCCTCGGCGCCTGACGCAAGTCATTCTTCCATATGACATAACGCCCGGAGATCCGGGCGTTTTGTTGTGTGCCAGGCATGGGCACAATCTAACGGGTGAAAGTCCCGAGCGCAGGGGATAGCACCAAGCGCATAGCCGAAGGCAAGGGTGTCCATCGTGAGGTGGAATCTGAAGGAAGCTCTAGGCAAACCGTTGGTCCGACGAACAGGAACCGCATCAGGCATATGGGAGTGGGTAAGGTTGCAACACAAACTGAAGCCCCAAGCTATACGGAACTCTCGGTGTAAATGCGGCGGATAGATGACGGGAAAGATTGTGCTCTTACCCTGGGAGGCCTTACGGACGGAGTGCGAACTCCGGAGCAAAACTTGTCGTAAGGGACTGTTAAGCAATTACTAGGTGTATTAGCCTGTCGGACGTGGTATCATAGAGTCCTAACTTGAGGGGGCTGTATGAG